>CAZMBZ010000301.1:0-6161 GCA_964564285.1 uncultured Planctomycetaceae bacterium
TAAACGCGCAACGATCCGACATACACCAAGGAAAGGATTACGAGATGAGCATGTTCTGTTACCAGTGCGAACAAACCGCCAAGGGCACCGGCTGCACGGCCTTCGGCGTTTGCGGCAAGGACCCGGAGACGGCTGCGCTTCAGGATCTGGTCATCCACCAGGCCAAGGGGATAGCCCGTTACGCCCACCGGGCACGCAAGCTGGGAGTGAAGAATCGCGACGTGGATGTCTTCATCATCGAGGCCTTATTCACCACGATCACCAACGTGAACTTCGACCCCAAGCGGCTCGAGCAGATTCTGCGAAAGGGCGATGAACTCCTCGCGGCCGCCCGGGCGCTCTATGAGGAGGCAACCAAGGCGGCTGGGCAGACGCCCGAGCAACTCGACTGTCCGGCTGGGGAAAAACTTGCCGACTCGCTCGACGAACTCATTCGCCAAGGCGAGGCCGTGTCCATCGCCAACCGTCTGGAGGAACTCGGCCCAGATGTGACGGGGCTTCAGGAGTTGCTGGTTTATGGCCTAAAGGGCACGGCTTCGTATGCCGACCACGCCCAGATTCTCGGCCAGGAGGATGAGGAGGTCTACGCGTATTTCCACGAGGCGCTGGACTTCTTGACTACCGACGCGGCGAAGGACATCGCCCAACTCATCCCGGCCACGCTGAAGTGTGGCGAGATGAACCTTAAGGTTATGGGCCTGCTGGACGCCGCCAATACTGGCTCCTACGGTGATCCGGTTCCGACGCCGGTTCGCATAACGCCCGTGGCGGGCAAGTGCATACTGATTTCCGGCCACGACCTGAAGGACCTGTCGATGCTGCTGGAGCAGACGGCCGGCAAGGGCATCAACGTTTATACTCACGGCGAGATGCTGCCCTGTCACGGTTATCCGGAGCTCAAGAAGCATCCGCACCTGGTGGGCAATTACGGTGGGGCCTGGCAGGACCAGCGTAAGGAGTTCGACGAGTTTCCCGGCTCTATCTTGATGACCACCAACTGCATCCAGAAGCCAAAGGACAGCTACATCGACCGAATCTTCACCTGCGGGTTGGTAGCCTGGCCGAACGTCAGGCACATCTCCGATGGCGACTTTTCGCCGGTGATCGAGGCCGCCCTTGCGGCGCCGGGTTTCGCCGCCGACGAGCCGGAGAAGAACATCCTCGTGGGCTTCGGGCACAACGCGGTGCTTGGCGTAGCCGACAAGGTTGTCGAGGCCGTCAAGGCCGGGGCGATCAAGCGGTTCTACCTCGTCGGCGGCTGCGACGGCGCCAAGCCGGGTCGCAATTACTACACCGACTTCGCCAAGGCCGTGCCCGAGGATTGCGTGATCCTGACGCTGGCGTGCGGCAAGTACCGATTCAACAAGCTCGAGTTCGGCGATATCGGCGGCATCCCGCGCCTGCTGGACGTTGGCCAGTGCAACGACGCCTTCTCTGCCATCCAGATTGCCGTCGCCTTGGCCGGGGCATTCGAGTGCGGCGTCAACGACCTGCCGCTGTCGATAATCCTCAGTTGGTACGAGCAGAAGGCCGTGTGTATACTGCTTACACTGCTGCACTTGGGTATCAAGGATATTCGCATCGGGCCATCGCTGCCGGCGTTCGTTACCCCGGCCGTGCTGGATGTGCTGGTAAAGAACTTCAACATCATGCCCGTGACGACCGCCGAGGCCGACCTGGCCGCCACGCTGGCCTGACCGAACAAACCAACGCGTAAACTCGACGGGCCTGGGATTCATCATCCCGGGCCCGTCGCTCGCGCGGGTACTCAGACCTGGACCGTTTCCAATCCGCCACTTACCTCGCAAAAGGATAATACGCCTTGTCAAAGTGGGTAATGTTGCTAATCTCGGGCAATTGTCTCAGAAATACGATTTTGGGCTTAAGTGTAACGTGGCGCAAACGAAAAGAAGAGTACGTGAAGGAATTGGTGCGTCAGTGGTCATTTAGTTTAGGACCTCAGTATGGGCATAGGCTGCAAGACCGATAAGACAGTGGCAGGGGATGGACAGGTTGCGACGATCAGTCCGGATTCTTCTTTGAAGGCGGCGGTGGCGTTGATGAAGCAGCACGCCGTTGGTTGCCTTGTCGTCGTGGACGATACGGGAGCGTTGAAGGGCATTATTTCTGAGCGGGATGTCATTACGCGCGGCCTGGGCAGTGAAGACGACCTCAAGCGTGTCGCTGTCGGCAAGGCCATGACCAGAGATGTTGTCTGTTGCGAAACAGGCACGTCGACCGAGCAACTCCAGCGGATAATGACCGAACATCGGATCCGCCATTTGCCGGTGGTCCAGGACGGAGTCCTCACGGGGATGGCGTCTGCGCGGGATGTTATGGCCCAGCAGCTCGAGCGCGACCGGGCCATGCGCATGGCGGCCGAGCAGGCGGCGACGCTGTCGAGTTCGCTTCAGAGCCTGGACCTCGATGATGTGGTGCAGATGGTTACCCGGCGCGTGCCGGAGATCTTCGGCGCCGAGCGATGCTTGTTGTATCTTCCAGGCGGCAAGGACATTTCCTGCCCGACTCTCATCGAGCGTCACAACTGCAACTGTCGCGGCCAGGACTTGCCCGGCCAGGACGCTCAGACCTCTGGCAACGCCGTGGCTGTATGTACCGCATGTGCGGCATGCATTGAAGCCGGCGGCGGTTCCCGGCGCGTGATTCTGCCTCTGCGCAGCGGTAGTGGACAGGATGTTGGCGCCGGTAAGTTGATGGGCCTGCTATGCATATGCGGCATGGATGCCGACATGTCCGAAGACCTCCTGGAGTACAAGGGCTCGCTGGTGCGGAGCATCCTCGAGTCCAACCTGGCCAGTGCGGTTCGACACGAAGAGCTCAAACGCGACGCCCTGATTGATCCGCTGACCGGCGTCGGCATGCGCATGCCCTTCGAGCGAAGGCTGGCCGAGGAGTGCGCCCGTGCAGCCCGCTACGACTGCCCGTTCTGCCTGGTCATGGTCGATGTGGACCACTTCAAGGCCATCAACGACCATCTAGGCCACGCCGGCGGAGACCGCGCGCTGGCGCTGGTTGGCGCCTGCATGGATCGCAACAGACGCACCAGCGACGTGCTCGCACGATACGGCGGCGACGAGTTCGTGCTGCTCATGCCAGAGACCCAACTTGAGGGCGGGTTTCTAGTTATGGAACGAATACGAAAGTTCGTCGCCGGCATGATGGTGGCCGAGGGCATTACGGTTACCATCAGTTGCGGTATCGTCGACAACCAATCCTGCCCCGACGCCAACGCCAACGAACTGCTCCGCCGCGCGGATATGGCACTGTATCGCGCCAAAGAGACAGGCCGCGATCGCAGCGAATCCTGGGCCAGCATGGCCAAGGATCCCACCGCTGTCGGCGAGGAAGAAAGCCAGGAGATTATCGAACTGCGGGACAAACTCGCGGACATATCCACCCAAGCCAAAGAGACTTTCATCCAGAGTATCGGCGGGCTCGTAAAGGCACTCGACGCTCGCGATCCGTACACAAAACAGCACTCCGAAAACGCCATGCGATACGCCGTCAGCATCGCCGAAACGCTCGACCTGCCCGACGATGAAGTAGCCGTGATTCGCAGGGCAGCCGTCATACACGACCTCGGCAAAATCGGTGTTCGCGATTCCGTCCTGCTGAGCCCCGGAAAGCTCACCGAAGATGAGCTGCGAATCATGCAGCAGCACCCGGTTATCGCCGGGCGAATTCTCGAACAGATGCGATTCCTCGAGCGCGAACTGCCCATCGTTCGCCATCACCACGAACGTTGGGATGGCAAAGGCTACCCGGATGGCCTTGCCGGGGCCGCAATTCCCTTCGGCGCACGCATTCTTGCCGTGGCTGACTCCTTCGATGCCATCACTTCCACACGCATTTACCGCGATGCGCGACCCGTCGATGAGGCATTACGCATACTTGCCGATAACGCCGGCACACAATTTGACCGCACCGCAGTCGATGCCATGCTCCAGTGGGCCGAGGAAGTTCATCGCCAGGTGGGCCGAAACAAGCCAATGATCCCCTCCGACCTGCTCGATGCCCAGTTGGAATGCGTCCTGGGAGTGTAACCAGCGCCCGTAACCGCCCCGCCTGCACGCGCCCGCAGGGCTCCGCCGACCCCGCAAACCGCCACCGGCCAACCACCTGCCCGGCATCTAAACCAGCTTTCCACCGATTTGGCGCCGCCTGCAGCGTCAATTCCAGTGCGTAACCGACACGCCCGGGCCAACCGCAGGTGCCGCCAAAACCCAATCCCCAGCCGTTAACCCCCCATATAAAACAACATACGCGCCCGCACCAACCCCGCCAAATAAGCTTTTCCCCCCGAGTCAGGCACTAAAAAACCCCGTTTCCGCACCGAGTGAGCCACGCAAAACCACACTTCCGCCCCGCGTCAGGCACAAAAAACCACGTTTTAGCCCCGTGCGAGACACAAAAAACCACACTTCCACCCCAAGTCAGGCACAAAAAACACACTTCCGCGCCACCAAAATCCGCGAGATCACCACCCGCCAAATCCCGCTCCCACCAGGATGAGAAAACTTCACTTCGTCAATCGACGAAGTGACCCCAAAACCACCCATCTGCACAATTCTTGTGCAACAAGAACCCGCCAGCGCCGCCCTTGAGGCGACGAAGCCTAAGGCGAAGACGTTCTTGAGACGACGAAGCCTAAGGCGAAGACGTTTCGCCCCGCCCCGGGGACCTGCCTACCGGCAGGCAGGCACTACAAACATGCCCCGTTCTTAGTGACGCCTTCAGGCGAAGACGCTTTGCTCTTATTTGGAGTGCGGCGAGCTCTCGCCGCTTTGACATGTCGCGGAGCGATGCCGTTTCTTTTCCTGGCATTCGTCATTTGTCATTACCCTTTCCCCCTTTACGCCAGCCGCATCAGTCAGTTACAATAACCGACAATCACCGGCAAAAGACGCCACCGGGACAACCCGGCCAACTTGGACAAAACGAGCGGCGCTCGCAAACCCACGGCCAATTTCGAGGGGCACGCCCAGCAGACGGAATCGGGCGTTGAGTATTGGCTTGCCCGTGACCTGCAACAGCTTCTCGGCTATGCGGAATGGCGTAACTTCTTATCTGTAATTACCAAGGCGAAAACCGCCTGCGAGGTGTCCGGGCACCCGGTTGCAGACCATTTTGTTGACGTCAACAAAATGGTTGATCTCGGCTCCGGCAGCCGCCGAGAAATAGACGACATCAGCCGGAAGCCCTTCCGCCGAACGAGGATGTGAAGAAGGTGCAGCGACGTCTTGCCTCTGAGCAGAGAAAATCGCTGAAGAATCCCGATGTGCTGGATGCCTGACGAGAAAGACTTCCATGCCCGCAACCAAGACACGAAGACTTGAACCCCGCGGCCCGGGCAGCGACCCCGGGAACCTGTCCGACACCGCTCGCGCTGCCAGGCCAATCGAGGTGAACTGATGACTACTCGGATTCCATGGTCGAGGGAGCAACTGCTCGTGGCGTTTCGGCTTTACTGCCGTACGCCCTTTGGCCGGCTCCACTCGCGCAATCCCGACATCATCCAACTCGCCCGACTCATCGGCCGGACGCCGTCGGCCGTGGCGATGAAGGCATGCAACTTCGCCAGTCTCGACCCCGTCCAGCAACAACGCAACATCGTCGCCCTCGGTAACGCCAGCAGGGCCGACCGGCAACTGTGGGAGGACTTCCACGCCGACCCCGAGTCCGTCGCCGCCGCGGCCGAGACGACCTACGCCGACCTCGCAGGACGGGCCGCACCGCCCGCCGCCGAGCCGAACATCCCCGACGGGCCAACCGAAGTAATCCGAACCGTCCGATCGCGCCGCGTGCAGGCGTTCTTCCGCTCAGCCGTGCTGACAAGCTACGAATCCCGCTGCGCCCTGACCGGCCTGGCCGTCCCCGAACTACTAAACGCCAGCCACATCATCCCATGGAGCGAAAACACCGCCCGTCGAGCCGACCCCCGAAACGGCCTGGCCCTGAACGCCCTCCACGACCGAGCCTTCGACCGAGGCCTGATAACCTTCGACGAATCCCTCAGAGTAGTCCTATCCCCCAGGCTAAAATCGCAAGTCCCGCCTCCCTTCCACCACCACACGCTACTACAACTGGCAGGCCGCCAACTAAACCCCCCCACCCGCTTCCCCCCAGACCCAGCAGCACTG
>CAZMBZ010000302.1:0-6126 GCA_964564285.1 uncultured Planctomycetaceae bacterium
TCGGCCGCGCGGGTCAGCTTGAGTCTCCCGATACAATTGTCTATAGCGCACGTTCTCCTTGTCTTTAGCATACCACACAATGAAGTCCGCCATCGACTCAAGCGTCTTCGCTCCCAGAGGCATCAGCTTCTTGCGGAAGGTGATCTGCGAGACACAGTTCTCACTCCCAAACACCTCGTCCATCAAGCACCGTACAAGATGGACGTTTTCATTGCCGATCTGGACAAAGATGGAGCCGGACTCGCTGAGCAGGTCGCGGGCGACGACAAGCCGGTCGCGCAGGTAGGCCAGGTAGGAGTGGATCCCGAGCTTCCACGTATCGCGGAACGCCTTGACCTGCTCGGGCTGGCGAACAACATCCCCAGCCTTGCCGTCCTTCACGTCGCGTTTGCGCGTGGAGACCTGCCAGTTGGAGCCGAACTTGATACCGTATGGCGGGTCGAAGTAGATCATCTGAACCCGGCCCTTGAGGGCTTCCTTCTCGGCCAAGCTCGACATGACCAACAGCGAGTCGCCCAGGATCAGGCGGTTGGACCAGTTGCCGTCGTGGTGATAGAAGTCCACGCGGTCGGCGAAGTCGGCAGGCAGGCCGTTGAAGTCGTTGAACAGGTCAAGCTGCGGGTCGGCTGGGCCTGTCTTGGCAGCCGTGGCCTTGAAATCCTCGATGATGGCTTGGGGGTGGATTTTCTCCTGGATGTAGATCGGCACGGCCGGGACTTCCAGCGGCGTGGAGTCCTGCTCATCCTTGCCCTTCCAGACAAGCTGGGGGTCCAGGTCCGGGTCTCGCGGGTAGAGCAGCTTCTTCGGCGCGTTCTCATTGTCACGAACGAAGTCCCGCAGTTCCTCGGTCGGGATGTTCTTCCGCTTGTTCTTGTGCCGGACGGCGTCGATTTTGGAAGTCGTCCGGCTACTTGCCTTCTTTGCGCGTGCCATTGTTATTTACCTCGGGAATCAGGAGGAAGCCGCGGCCGACATCCTTAATCAGGTCATTGAGATAGCTGGCGATGCCAGCAAGGCAGGCTTCCTGGGGCGTCTGCTCGCCCTGCGAAAAGAGCGCGCGCAAGGTCCCGTTGCCGTCCCTGAGCGGAGCGAATGCGGTCGCTGTCTTGCTCGTACCCACGCTCTTGACCAGGAGGCCAACAACGGCTTCAAGGCAGATAATCCGGCCTGAGACGGCCTGCCTGACGTCCTTTAGATTTGCTCCCTGTGCAAGTGCTCGCATGGCAACCTTGTCGCCGGACGCCAGGAGGTAGAGTTCCTGCTCGGCCATGAGGCCGAACAGGAGAGCCTCGCCTTCATCGATCCTGTCGGCAGCCGCCAGGCGCTGCAAAGCATCATCGTTCTCGGGGCGTTCGGTGATGGATTTCACCTTGTCACACCAAGCCAGGGCTTTGTCTCGCACAGGCTTGGAATACTTCTCCTGGAACTTGTGGCTCTTTCTCAACTGGTGCGGCAGCGGGTCCAGGCGGCGCAGTTCCGCCAGTTGGAATCCGAGAAGATTGGCGACAGTCTCCAGAAGCCCCGCGCCAGCCAGAAGCACGAACATGTCGGAATCTACGAGAAGAATTCTATCGCTCATCCGGTGTCCCCGCTCCTACACCGGCACAGAAGAAAGACAGGACAGAAATCTGGCGGCGGACTCCGGCAAATCGGACAAGTCCAGGTGTTCCGCCAGGGCGTCCGCGATGATTTCCTTGCCGCCAGCAGACTGCCCCAGGCACTTCAACGCGATCTGAGCCGGCCCCCACCGCTGTGCGGATCGACCGTAAATCAGAGCGACGGTTCCGGGGTCGAAAGCATTTTGCAGACCATAGTCCCTGACGGCATTTGCCAGCTTGGGACCCGTCATGCCGTAAGCTGCTCGAAACTCCATCGTCGGTTTGCCAGTCAGCACTTCCGTGGCAAATCTGTCGGCTGTGTGCTCCTGCCGACTATTGTCCGCTTTATCGATATCGCCATCGACAATCGGGTCATCGCCCGGTTCAACATCCTTGCCAAAAACATGCCCCACCTCATGGGCAAGATGGAATGCCAGCCAGGGAGGGCTGTCTTTTGCGGAACCGAGGATCAGAACCGGCCTCTGGTCCACAAACATCGCCAGGCCCTGGAACTTCTTACCGGGCAGACGATCCGGATCAACATGAAGAACGACAATTCCCCGGCCCCAGCAGAATTCAACGAGAGATTCCAGGTTGACGTGGGGCCGTTTCGTCAGTATTTCACGTCGGATTTCCTGGGCCGACATGGCCGCGGAAAAGGCGGGCAGACCCGCCATCGCATCGGCGGCAATCTCCGCGACCTTCTCCGCCACCAGCACCGCCGCCCGCACCTCGTTGTGCGTAGTCCTGCCGCTGCGCTTCAATCGGAAGCTTGCCATCGCCGGAAACTTTAGGGATGCCCTTGGTTTGCGGAGATCGGTAATTGGCAACCCCAGCAGGCGAGAAATGGCTATCTCCGCCATAGCGCGGTTCGCCGGGACGGAGGCCAGTGAATCTTCCCACCAGTCCGGCAAAACGGTTGCCCGGATGAAATTGGCGTTAAAGCCAAGCCCCTTCAGCCGATCGTAAAGATCCTTTATGTGCTGGTTGTATGCGATGTTCGAATGCCTTTCTCTTGAGATGGCTGCCAATTATACTTCATATTACGACTCAGATGCCACCAGAGTTTTTATCGACGATTTCGCATCCCACGGATCGTCGATCTCGACAAAGTCCCATCGTCCCCATGTGCCGGCGGTGTTTACGGCTGGAATCCAGAGGTTGCGGGCTGTGGCGACCTTGGCGGCCTTCTCTTCGCCAATCTTGCCATTCTTCTGGCCGGAAACTTCGACGATCAGGTTCAGCGGGTCTGCGGCGCCTCGTCCGTCGTCCAGGCGGACGATGAAGTCCGGCGTGTAGTTCTTCTGGCCGCCATTGACGGTGTACGGGATCAGGAATCCAAGGTTATGGTTCTTGACGTAGGACAAGACCAAGTCTTCATCGGCCAGTTCTTCGAGCACCTGGGCCATCTTCTGCTCCCAGGACTCGGTGTCGGCGACGACGTGGGAGATGTGGCAGAATCTCTGGTCGGTCTTGTAGACCGGCCTGGTCGTGTCGAAGTCAACGTAGCTCGTGCTGCCCACGGTGTCGTAGGGCTTGGGGATGGGCAGTAGTCGTTTTTTGCCATCGCCGTCATCGGCGGCGACGATGGCCTGGTAGATGTGGTCCGCTGCTTTGTAGCTGTTCTCAACAAGCAGCAGCAGTTGTGGAAAGGTGTTGTCCTTGAGCTTCAGGCAATTGCGGATCCAGTCGCGGGTGATGGTCACCAGGTCCGGGAAGACCCAGGGCTTCGGGTTGTCGTCATCGTCGCGGAAGTACTGCTCCAGGATGCGGCGGGCGATGACAAAGACGACCTCCTGCTCGCGCCGCTTCTTTAGGTCATCCAGCGTGTGGATGGCACCCTCGCCGACGATGGGGTCGCATTGGACCTTGGTGGGAACGTTGGCCGTGGTCAGGGGCATGTGCGATTCGGCGGTGAATTTTGCTTCGAGCCGTTCGGCTGGGAGTTCGTAGCGGTAGCCGTCGATGCGCGGGAAGGTGATCTCGCAGTCGATGCGTTCGGCGAGGGCCCGGACGCGGGTAATGGGCTTGGGCGGTTTGGGTTCGGCTGTCCCGCCCGAGCACGGGATGAAGGCGAACGGTACGCCGTAGACCTCGGCGTACTCGACCGGGAATGCTTCGAATTCGTGGGTTCCCCGGCCACCGGGCAATTCCAGCGTTTGCGGCTCGGCGATGTAGTGGCGACGGCGGAGCCCCCGGCCGACGACCTGCTCGCAGAGAAGCTGCGTGCCGAAGGCCCGGATGCCCAGAATGTGGGTGACGGTGTTGGCGTCCCAGCCCTCGGTTAGCATGGAGACGGACACGACGCAGCGGACCTGCTCCCCGAGCTTGCCCGGCTTGCCGATGGTGTTCATTACCTCGCGGAGAAGGTCCTCGTCGGTGAGTTTCTCCACGTCGCGGTCGGGGAATCGCTGGCGGTACTCAGCCTTGAACTCGGCAATCTCGGCAGAGGCGATCTTCTTGAAGTCTTTGCTCATGGCCTCGCCGGATTCGAGCTGCTCAGAATCGACGAGTATGGTATTCGGGCGGTCGATGAACCGGTCGCCTTCAACGTTGCTGAACAAGGGCAGGTGGCCAGGGACGGGGCGCGTCGTCCCGTCCGGGAGCTCTTTCTCCCAGCCGGAGACGTGGTCGTAGACCAGCTTGGAGACGTTGCAGTTGTTGCAGACGACGATGAAGACGGGCGGCGTCAGGGCGCTTCCTTCGGCATCATGGGCCTTCTGCCACAGGTCGAAGTACTTGACGTAATCGGCATACAGGCTCTGAAGGGCGCCTTCGAGAATGGCGGGGAGCTTCGGCTCGCCCGACACGGCCTGCGTGCCACGGCCCTTCTTGGGCAGGTCGTCGCGGATGCGATACCACAGATTGCGATATGTGGGCATCTCGCCATCCATAGCGTTGTCGGCCGTGGGGACGCGCGGGACCTTGACTATGCCGCACTCGATGGCGTCCACCAGGGAGAAGTCCGAGACAACCCATGGGAACAACGTGCCCTCAGAATAGCCGGAGCCCCGCAGGAAAAACGGCGTGGCGGAGAGGTCGTATACGGTCTTGATGCCGATCTTCCGCTTGACGGCCTCCAGTCCGCTGATCCAGACGCGGGCGGCGGCATCGCGTTTCTTGGCCTCGACGCGGTCATCGCCGGTAAGCTTTTCTTCGACTCCGCCGACCCGCTGGCGGTAGCAATGGTGGGCTTCGTCGTTGATGACGATCAATTCCTTGCTGGTTCCCAGTCCGCGGCAGACCCGACGGACCATTTCGCCCTCGGACTCAGTGAATGCGGAGGGAGCGCCGTCCTTGCCTTGGGCGAGCATGTCCTTCGTCAACTTGCCGGCCTTGACCTTCTCGCGGCGAAGGAAGGTGTGGAAGTTGGTGATCAGGATCCTGGCTTGGCCAAGCTGGTCCATCATCTCGCCGCCGGGGACGATGTCCATGGCCCGGTAATAGTTGCTCGGGTCGCTCGGCAGCAGCACTCGCAGGCGGTCGCGAATGGTAATGCCGGGAGTGACGATCAGGAAGGCGTTTGAAAAGCGGGGGTCCTGCTTGCTGGCGATCTTGTTCAGCGTTTGCCAGGCAATCAGCATGGCCATAACGACCGTCTTGCCGCTGCCGGTGGCCATTTTGCAGGCGACACGGAAGAGGTCGGGGTTGGCATCGGCATTGGCGGCACGAAGGTCATTGTCGATGTTGTGGTCGCCGTACTTCTTGGCAACCTCGGTGATGTAGATGAGCGTTTCAAGGGCCTCGATCTGGCAGAAGAACAGCCGCCGAAAGCGATCATCGCGGTGCCAGTACTCCAACAGGCGGGCAGTGACGCGGGTCACATCGTCAGTGTAGCGGCCTTCGCGCCAGGTTTTCACCTTGCGACGAATGGCGTTGACCATCCGGTTCTCTTCGATCCGATCCTTGGTCCATTCGGCATCAAGGACGAGTTGCTTTGCGCCCCTCTTGCGAGGCTGCGCGATGGGGACGAAGTAACAGCTATCCCGGCGACCATTGGCGATATCGTCGGTGATCCCATCGTCGTCAAAGCGGAAGTGCCACTTCGGCTCCACGAACGGGGAGTTGATGACCGGATTCTGAATGACCACTTGTCTTGCCATCGTCTAAGTCCATGCCTGCGTCGAATCATCCCGAACGGGGCAGGCGCAAGTGAACACCCCCCGGCAGGGAGACGCCCAAAGCGATCCAGTCCCCGAAATGCAACACGACTGGACATGGTATCAAGGCCCAGGCGACCTACGCAAGAACTCATTCGTATGAAAGACCTTAGGTAAGCGACCTTTTTTCTGCAGCAGGCATTCGGGGTCGGGAACATTTTTTCGGGTGATTTGCTGCCTCGTCGGCCGGCCGGGCTGATTTCTTTCGCTTGGGTTGCATGGAGGGCTTTCTTCTCGGTATCATTTCGGTTCGCGTAGGAATCACGGCCGGCAACTTACAGTAGAGGACAGAACAATGCCCTTCAGGCTGAGCAAATATGCAGGCAATCCCATTCTCTCACCGAACCCCGTCTGTCCCTGGGAAAGCC
>CAZMBZ010000303.1:0-5938 GCA_964564285.1 uncultured Planctomycetaceae bacterium
CCGTGAAGATCGCCCGCGTCAGCTACAAGGGCAACTGGAATCCCGAGCCGGCAGCGTTCGAGCGATTCGGCATGCTGATGACTGAACGAACCGGCCTGAAAATCGAGACCAAGGCAGTCCCGCTCGAAGCGCTAGGCGACTGCGACGCGCCGATCGCTTGCCTGACGGGCACCGAGGCTGTCCGGCTCGCCGAGCCCCAGAAGCTGGCGCTCAAGAAGTACGTCGAAAAGGGAGGCCTGCTGTTCGTAGACGCAGCGGGCGGCTCGCGGGACTTCGGCGACAGTATCGAGCCCGATATCGCCAGGGCCTTCGGCAGCAGGTTCATTAAACGCCTGTCATCCGAGTGCCCGTTCTACAAGCTCAAGGGCAACGAGATCAAATCCGTATCGTATCGGCGAAAAGCCCGGCTGGAGCGAGGCCTCAAACATACCCCGGACATGCGAGGTATCGAAACCGACGGCCGATTCGGCGTGCTCTTCAGCCGGCAGGATATCACCGGCGGACTGCTGGGTATACCCATGTACGACTGCGCGGGATACACCCCGGAGTCCGCCTACGAGATCATGCGAAACGCCGTGCGGTACGCGATCAAAAACCGAAAGCCGAAGGGTAAGACCAAAGCCAAGGCCGGCAAGTAGTATCGCCTTTCAGCGCCGTGTGGATGAGTCCCCCTACTCAGCGGGCGTGGGCAGTACGTCGTCGAAGAACTCACGCAGCGCCGAACGGTAGATGTCGTCGGACTCCATGAATCCGCTGTTGTGCGAACCGTGAATCTCCAGGAACCGTTTGGGCTCCGGGGCCGCGGCAAGTATCTTCTCGCCGTGATGGAACGCAATCATGCCATCGGTCCGACTGTGGATGACCATCACCGGACACTTCACGCCCCCTACATACTCGGCCGTCTTGTACTCCATCCGCGACAGCCAGCGTACCGGTAGCCACGGAAACATTTCCACGCCTAGTTCGGTTATATCGTAGAAGCTCGATTCGACCACCAACGCCGCTGGCGTATGGTCGCGCGCCAGGTGCGCCGCAACCGCCCCGCCCAGCGACCGGCCATGGATTACGATCCGCTCGGGCTTTTCGCCGCGCGTCTCTACCAAATACTTCCACACGGCCTCGACGTCGCGGTAGGTACCCTCCTCCGACGGCTTGCCTTCACTTTTACCATAGCCGCGGTAGTCGAAGATCAGCACGTTCATGCCAAGCTGGTGATGAACGAGAATCGTGTCCAAACGATGTGAGACGTTGCCGCCGTTGCCGTGACTAAACAGCACAGTCCCCTTTGCATTCTCGGCCGGGACGCACCATGCGTGCAGCTTTACCCCGTCGGAAGCGATCGGCCAGACGTCTTCATAGGTGAGTTTCGCGTCGGCGGGCGTGGCGTCCCACTGACGTTTGGGGGCATAGACCAAGTGAGCGTTTAACCATTTCATGCTACAAAGCACCAGAATACAGACCAGCGTAACGCGAGGAAGGACCTGCTGGAACACTATCCGCAGCAGTTTCCAACCATCGATTTTCACAGCAGCCCCTATCGATCAATCCGGCACGGATAACGGGCCAGCGTCCCCGACTCCGCTCGCCGGCCTTACCCCTGCCAGGGGGTCTTGTCGACTGTGGTCTCCGGTCGCGGCTCGATCAGCGACGGCAGGTCCTCGCTCGCCACGGCGGCAAGTTGATCATCGGTGGGTTTGCCCACATAGACAAGCCGCTTCGTCGGGCACTTTTCGAAGGCCTTGGCGAACTCGTCCGGCTTGGCGGGGTCATAGTTCTCATAGTCGATCCTGGGGAGGTTTCCCTCCATGGCGAACAGGCCGCTGAACCGCGTGCATGCCTTGCAGCCAATGCAGCCAACCTTGCAGACGGCCTTGACGTCCTTGCCGAAATCCCGGTTTGCGCACGACACGACCAGCATCTGGTCGGCCTTGAACGGCACCATGGAAATAACGTGCCTCGGGCAGGCCCGCTCGCAGGCGCCGCAACCGACGCACTTTTCGTAGTCCACGGAGGCCAGACCATCGACAATGTGGATTGCGTCGTACTTGCAGACCGTCACGCAGTCGCCGAATCCCATGCAGCCGTAGGTGCAACCCTGCACACCGCTGACGAGGTTCGCAGCCGCACATGTCTGCTCGCCGTCACGATAGTCGTTACGCTTGAGGCGGTCGGCGTAGTGTGCTCCGCAATGAACGACGGGCCTATATGGGAAGCTGCCCGTCAGGTCCAGGCCGAGAAGCTTTGCGATGGCCTCTGCGCAGGCGGCTCCGCCGACGGAACAGCGGTCCGGCGGGGCATTGCCGGCGACGACTGCCTCGGCGTACTCACCGCAACCGACGAACCCACAACCACCGCAGTTGGCGCCGGGGAGTATCTCGACGACCTGCTCGACGCGCGGGTCTACTTCCACGTGGAAGGCCTGATTGGCCCAGCCCAGCACGTAGCACATAAACAGCGCCAGCACCAGCATGGTCCCGGATGCCAGGATGATAATCAGTGTCGTCATATGCTTATCCTCAGCGTCTCTGCGCTTTTGTGTTAATCATCATTGCGGTCGTATTGGCGTCAACGGGGGCCACGACATCCTGGGGTTTCTTGCCTGTCAGGCCCATCACTTTTCGCAGGTTTGTGTCCACGCCTGAGAAACCCATGAACGCCATCGACAATATACTCGCCAAGATAAGCGTGATGCCTGCCCCTCGCAGACACTTGGGCACGTCGCAGTGATCGAGTTCCTCCCGGATGCCGGCCATGATTACGATCGCAATCGTGAAGCCCACTCCGCCGAAGATCGCCATCGCCAGGGCTTGGTGAACTCCCCACGAAGCCTTGGGGTCGGTGACGTACTTGAGGATCTCGAGGCAAGCGAAGAGGATCGCGCAGTTGGTGGTGATAAGCGGCAGGAAGACGCCGAACGACTTGTACAGAGGCGGATGAAACTTCCGCACGTACATCTCGACCAATTGCACCGACGAGGCAATGACGAAGATATAGACGATGTAGCTGAGGATCCTCAGGTCCATTGTAGCGCCGGCCTCGGCGCCGCCGATCTGGAGCAACCAGCCCGTAAGTGGCGCGCCGCGTTGGAGTATGAAGTACGTGACGGTCCAACTCAGAAGCGCCGCGATGGACATCACGAACGTCACCGCCATGCCCATGCCGAAGGCCATGTCCACACGCCGGCTGACGCCGATAAAGGGACATATGCCGACGAAGTAGTGCAGGACAAAGTTGTTGATGATCGCCGAGGTGATCGCGATCAGGATGAGGTCGCCGAAGATTTCCATTTGCTATCTCGTCCTATGCCTTGTTGGCGGAGGCTTTCTTACGTTGACTGGACCAGTCGGAAACGTGGTTGACCAGCCCCATCAGCAGCCCGAGCGTAAGGAACGCCCCGGGCGGCAGGAGCATGATACCCCATCGCGGCCAGGCCCACTCGGGCAGTATGGTGACGCCGAAAAAACTGCCGTTGCCGATGATCTCCCGCACGGCCGCGATGCTCGCAAGACCCAGAGCAAACCCGAGAGACTGGCCGATGGCATCGCAAGCGGCAGTGGCCACGCCTTGTTTGGATGCGCAGACTTCGCAACGGCAGATGATCACGCAGTTGACGATAATCAGCGGAATATAAGGCCCAAGCGCCCGGCTCATATCCGGCATGAAGGCCGCCAGAAAGCGGTCGGCGATGGTAACGAACGTGGCGATGGTCAGCGTGAAGACCAGGATCCTCAGGTGCGGCTTGAGCAGACTGCGGATGAGACTGGTGACGATATTGGCGCACGTCAGAACAAACGCCACCGCCGCCGCCATGGTCATGGCCTCTTTCATACCGTTTGTAACCGCCAGCGTCGGGCACATGCCCAGCACCTGTCTGAAAATCGGGTTCTCCGGCAGGATGCCGTTGATGAAACGCTCAAGTGGTGTGGGTCCGTCTTGTGCCATTGTCGGCTATTCCTTCTTGGCAGGCCGGGAGGTCGGGCCATCGGTAAGGGCCTCGGCCAGGGCGGTTCGCAATTGCCCGCTTAACGCTTCGTTGATGATATTGCATACGCTCCGGCTGGAAATCGTCGCGCCGGTGACAGCCTTGATCTTGTTGAACTCATTCATCTTCGGCGAGGCGGTCGTGACGGCCAAGGGCTCGTCGGCGTGATGGCCGTACTTGCGGAACTGCCAGAGGAAGCCCCGCTGATTCTCATCGCCGACATTCTCGATCTTGTTGCCCAGCCCGGGCGTCTCTTTCTGGTCGAGAATGCTCAGCCCGGTGATTACTTCGCACTTTGCGTCCACGCCGATGAGCAACTCGATCTTGTCGGCAAAGCCCGCGCCCGTGGCCTTGATGACCCAGCCAAGGGGGTTGGAATCTTTGTCCAAGGCCCAGAAGACCTCGTAGGTTGTCTGAAACTTGCCCTCGCCGACCGTCACTTCCACCGGCAGGTATCGCTCACTGACAGCCTTGTCCGCATGCGGAACGAGCGTGGGAATTTCATTGATGGTGGCGGCGAGTTTGTTGGCTTTTATGCGGGGCTGGAGCCATTCGTCCACGCCCGCCAGCGCCCCGCCAAACGACACGGCCAGCACCAGCACCAACCAAGCCTGAGAGATGTACTTGATCTTCATGATTCTATCTTTGACCTACTTTTTTGCCGCCGGGGCCGGTACGGCTCCGCCCAGAGGCGTCGGTATCGTCCACTGGTTAATCAAAGGAGTAAGCGCGTTCATAATCAACACCGCGAACATCACGCCTTCGGGATAGTTGCTAAGCAATCTGAACAGCATCACCAGCGCCCCGACGCCCAGGCCAAAAATAAACTTGCCCTTCTGCGTGATCGGACTGGTAACCAAATCTGTCGCTATAAAGAACGCCCCGAACAGAAGCGCCCCGCCCAGCAGGTGGTAACCCAGCGACATCTGCGAACTGCCCCATATCTGGACGGGCAGGCCGATGGCAGTGACGGCGATCAACACGCCGGCGGGAATCCGCCACGAGGCCGTCCTCCGCAGCAACAGGTACAGCCCACCCAGCAGGCAAGCCAGGGCGCTCGTCTCGCCGAGCGAACCGTTTACGTTTCCGAAAAACATCGCCCCCGCCTGAGGCAGCGTCTCTTCGTCGGGCAGGAGCTTCTCGCCGGCGGCGAGTTTGTTGTCCGCGGTCTTGCCCAAGGTCATGGGAGTGGCCTTGGTTATCGCGTGGCACTCGAGCAAATCGGCAATCGGCGATGGCCGGACAGCATTTTCGGAATCGACCGTGGCTAGCGAAGTCTGCGCCGCCAGAGTCGTCGGCGAGATCTGCGTGGTCGGCTCGATGGCTGGGGAATCTGTCTTGAGAACGTACCCGCTCGCCCCTACCGCACCAGCGAACGCCAGCATGACAAACGCCCGCCCCACCATCGCCGGATTGAATATGTTCTGGCCCAGCCCGCCGAATATCACCTTGCCGATTCCGATGGCCACAAACGCCCCAATGAAGCCGACATACCACGGCGCCGTACCCGGCAGCGATAGCGCCAGAATCAGCCCCGTAACCGCGGCAGAGCAATCGCTAAGGGTGACCTTCCTGCCCCGCATCCAGGTAAACAGTCCCTCGGCCAGCAAGGCCGACACCGTGCAGATAACTATCTGCTGGACCGCGTAGAGCTTAAAAACGTAGATGGACATCGCTACGACCGGCACTAGGGCGATCAGTACGTCCAGCATCATTTTCTGCGTCGTCTGGGCCGAGTTGAACGCATGCGGACTCGGCGCGACGTGGAGGACAGGCGCCATGGCCTGGCTCTGCTCGCCGACGGGTACTACCGGTTGGGTTTTCCCGGATTCTTCAGCCATCTGGTCTTTGACCTTCCAGGGATGTATCTGTTATGTGTCGCCTGTAAAATAATGCCTATAGAATGTCGCAACTAAATGTTTTCAGTGCCGCCGCATCTACTGCGTCTTCTGCTGC
>CAZMBZ010000304.1:0-2796 GCA_964564285.1 uncultured Planctomycetaceae bacterium
GCAGGACCCAGCCCATCGTCGATCCGTCCGGGGTTGCCGAAACCGATCACCAACACGTCGCCGCATTCAGCGGTCATTACTTGGCCTTTGAATCCAGCAGATTGCCGTCGGCGTCATACAACTCGATGGTCAGGGGCATCTTGCCCATCGCGTGCGTCGCGCAGGACAGGCATGGGTCATACGCCCGAATCGCCACCTCGACATGGTTCAGCAATCCTTCTGTAATCTCCGGCTTGCCCGACAGGTACTCCTGCGCCACGCCCTGGACGGCCCGGTTCATCGGCTCGTTGTTACTGGTCGTCGAGACGATCAGGTTGCACATCGTCACCTGGTCGTCCTCGTTTACCTTGTAGTGATGGAACAGCGTGCCGCGCGGGGCCTCGATAATTCCCACGGCCTCGCCGCGACGCTCGCCCTTCACAACAAGATCCTCGCCCTGGAGGTCCGGATCGTTAAGCAGCATCTGGATCTTCTCCATCGAGTGCAGCAGCTCGATCATCCTCGCCCAGTGATAAGCCATCGTCACGTTGTTGGGCTTGTTGTCGGTAACCGCCATGAACTCCTTGCGGGCGGCCTCGGCCTCGGGCGTATCGATGAACTTGGCAGTGTTGACTCGCGCCAGCGGGCCAACGCGATACCACCCGTCCTCGGGGCCTATCGACTTGATGAACGGGAACTTCATGTACGACCAGTTGCGGACTTCCTCGGCGATGATATCGTTGTACTTCTGGTTGTCGACGCCCTCGAAGATCGTCTTGCCGGTCGAGTCGATCGCGCAGAGCTTGCCATCGTAGAGGTCCATCGCCCCGTCGTCGCGGCGGATCGACAGGTGGCTGGAGTCGAACGAGCCGAAGCCTTTGATCTCATCGAAGTTGTCGAGCGTGTAGTCCTTGGCGACCTTCAGGGCGCCTCGCGCCCAGTCCATCATCTGGGCCATGTCCTTAAGCAATGCGTCACGCTCGGCGATGGAGAGGTTCTTGTTCATCCCGCCGGGAATCGCGCCGGTTCCGTGGATTTTCTTGCCGGCCGTGGCCTTGATGATCTCCTGGCCGAACTTTCGCAACATCACGCCTTGGACGGCGAGGTCCGGGAACTTCGCAGCCACGCCGATAACGTTGCGGATGGCCACGTCGGCGTCGAAGCCGAACAGCAGGTCCGGCGAGACAAGATGGAAGAAGTGCAGCGCGTGGGACTGCAACGTCTGACCGTAGTGCATCAGCCTGCGGAGCTTCTCGGCCGTGGGGGTGAGATTCTCGCCACCGACGATCCTGTCCATTGCCTTGGCGGCAGCCAGGTGATGGCTGACCGGGCAGATGCCGCACAGCCGCTGCACCACGACCGGAACCTCCCAGTAGGGCCTGCCCTGGATAAACCGCTCGAAGCCGCGGAACTCCACGATGTGCAGGCGTGCCTGCTGGACATTGTTATCCTGGTCAAGAAGAATCGTGACCTTGCCATGCCCTTCGACTCGGGTAACCGGCTCGATAACGATCCGCTTGAGTTTTTTAGTCGCTTCTACCATTTTAGGCTCCGATTTATATCGGTGTGTTATCTCTGCATCTCTGTGTTTCTGTGGTAACGCTTCTGATCAGTCGTACTTGATCAGTTCGTAGGGCAGATCAACGGGCTTGTCGGTCAGCAAGGCCACCAGGGCCTCCCAGATCGTGTCCGCCGACGGCGGGCAGCCTGGCAGGAAGTAGTCGATCTTCACGACCTCGTGGGCCGGGTAGACCTTGTTGAGCAGCAGGGGAATCTCCGGGTCGTTTGGAACCTTCCCAGCAGGGTTGTAAACGGTGGGTCCGTTGAGGTAGGCCTCGTCGAGGCACTCCTTGAGTGGGATCATGTTCCGCAGGGCCGGGATGCCGCCCATCGTCGCGCAGTCTCCGACGGAAATGAGGACGTCGCAGTGCGTGCGGAAATCCTGAAGAACGCGAACGTTCTCCTCGTTGGCGCAGCCACCCTCGATCAGTCCGACGTCCACCCGTCCAGTGAACTTCTTAATGTCGTTGATGGGACTCTTGTCGAAATCCACCAGTTCGACGAGCTGGAGGATTCGCTCATCGATATCCAGCAGAGACATATGGCAGCCGAAGCACCCGGCCAGGGACGTCGTCGCTACTTTAGGTTTCGCCATTGTTGCGTTTCCTCTTGTTCTTACTCGGCGCCCTTGCCGGCCTCGATTTCCGAACCGATGGGCTTGTGGTCGTACTTCCGCTGTCCGACAGGCGTGGCGTAGCCGACGCGTTTCCTGAACAACGCCCCGACCGGGCATATATCTATGGCCTTGTCGGTCGCTGAAACATCCGTGTCGGCAAGGTTTGCCTCGGCGTTGACGGCAACGCGACGTTTCGAACCCCGCCCAACGAACTCGAACACGCCCTTGCCGTCGATATCCCTGCTGGCCCGGATGCAGCGTGCGCAAAGGATGCAGCGGTTGCGGTCAATGAAGATATCCGGGTGCGTCGCGTCAATCTCGCGGTTGGGGAACAGGAACGGGTAACGCGGCACGGCAATACCGAAGCGGTACGCCAGCGCCTGGAGTTCGCAGTTGCCGGACTTCTCGCAGAACATGCAGAAGTGGTTGCCTTCGACGAAGAGCATCTCAATGATGCCCTTGCGGACCTCCCTGATCTGCTCGGTGTCGTTCTCGATGATCATCCCCTCAGCCACCGGCTGGGTGCAGGCCGACTGGGGCCTGCCGTTAACGATGACCGTGCAAACCCGGCAGCTTCCATGCGGAGTCAACCCCTTGGCTGAGCAGAGGCGAGGAATGTACACGCCCGCGTTTTCGGCAGC
>CAZMBZ010000304.1:2896-6052 GCA_964564285.1 uncultured Planctomycetaceae bacterium
CCGCCTGTGGCCAGGTCGTCGTAGCAGATGCTCCGCTCGAAATCCTTGGGGCCCACCATCTGGCCGCTCGGGCCGCCAACCTGCACCGCGATGGGCTCGGCCGCTCCGGCCATCGAAAGCACCTCGCTTAGCTTGATGCCGAACGGCACCTCGTAAACGCCTGGCTTGTCGCAATCGCCTGAGATGCTCAGCAGCTTCGTACCCGGCGAACCGTGCGAACCGATCTCGGCGAACCAGCCCGAACCGTTCTCAATAATCCGCGTAACGCAGCAGAACGTCTCGACGTTGTTGACGCTCGTGGGCAGGCCCTTATAGCCTCGCTGGGCCGGGAACGGCGGGCGGGTCTTGGGGTCGCCCCGCTTGCCCTCGCAGGAGTTTATCAGGGCTGTCTCTTCGCCGCAGATATACGCCCCGGCACCCATCTGGATGCGAATGTCGAAATCAAACCCTTCCTTGCCGCCTACATTCTTGCCCAGCAAACCCGACTCTCTCATGGAGGCCAGGACGCTGTTGAGGTACACCAGGAGATACGCGTACTCGCCGCGAAGATAAAGAATGCCCTCGCTGGCGCCGATGGCGTAACCACCAATCGCCATGCCCTCGAAGAGCAGCTCAGCCCGCTCGGTGAGAATCACGCGATCCTTGAACGTGCCCGGCTCGCCTTCGTCGGCGTTGCAGATGATGACCTTGTCATCGCCGTCGGCAGCGCGGGTGAAATCCCACTTCATGCCCGTCGGGAAACCCGCCCCGCCTCGGCCGCGAAGACGCGCCGTCTTGACCTCGCGGATTACCTCCTGCGGAGTCATAGACAACGCCTTGTGCAGGGCCGCTCCGGTCGTGACCGGCGCGAAAATGACGGGGCCCGCCTTGCGCTCGTTGTTATGCACGGCCGAGCGAATCAGGTCGCTGGCGTTGTTGCCATCACCCAGCTTGTTTACCAAGCTCGACGAGACCAGTTCATCGTGGGTCTTGAGGACCTCGACGATGCCCTTGGCGCGGTCCGGGCCGAGATACGTCATGACCTGGCCGTTGATAAGCGCTGCCGGGCCCTGATCGCACATACCCATGCAGGCAGTCCATTCCAGGCTGATCCGACCGTCGGGCGTTGTTTCGCCCATGGATATGCCAAGCGCCTCCTCGAAGCCCTTGGCAACGCGGTCGGCCCCGCTCATCATACAGGGCACACAGTTGCTTACCCGGATGACAAACTTGCCTTCTTGCTGCTCGGACAGGAAGGTGTAGAACGACACGACGCTCTCGACCTCCACGCGACGAGCACCCACTTGCGCGGCGATGAGATCAAGCGCCTCGCAGGAGACCTGCCCGAACTTGTCCTGAACGCCCCTGACGATGTCCATCATGCGCCCGCGATCATTGCCGCAAGCCTGACAGATGTCCCGGACTGCCTTTTCGAGATTCTCGCTCATTACGATTCCTCGATGCTCAAATGTCTTTCGACAAACCTCTCGGTTCTTTCGAAAGAATAGCCTAACGCGACGATCCTGCCAGCCCGGCCAACCCATGATAGCGCCGCCGCACAGCCCGCAAGAAACGAAACACCAACAAATCCATATTATCGACCGAGGTCAGCAATCCGTTGAAGAAATCGCCGGATGTGAAAAACCCGATGCAAATCGGGACATTGCGATTCCAACGGACCGCCATATACAACGGCGGGGAACTGCTCACTAATCAATCCTTTGAACTAAAATCCAGCATTGTGATTTTTTTCACTAACGTTTGTTTCACCATAGTAACGCTTCTTAACAGAAATGGGAGACAATTTCCGCCATTTTTTTCGGCGGTTTTGCTCTCGGCGCCGACCGGCGACGACAAATCTCAAAGCACATGACACAGATACCCTGAGCAACTCAAGTTACGCCTGCGTCTCCGACGCCACGCCATCCACATCAGGGGCGGGTAAGGCCACGGGACATGGTCACCCTGATCGGCGTTTCGGTGAACATGAAGGCGTCCTGGGCGCATCCGGCGTCGCCGGAAAGCTCAGCCATCAGCCTGCCAATTTCGTTGTGGAGGACCGCTCGCGTCTCAGCCGGGTCGAACTGCTCTGCCCGCAGGACCATTCGATAAATCCGCGTCGTCTCGGGCTTGTGATCCCACACTCCCGCCAAACGCGAAAACGCCGTCGCCGACGACGCGAAGTCCTCAAGGCGCTTGAGCAATATCCCCACAGCCTTATGCTTCCATATCGCCTCGGGAATGTAAAACTCGTACTGCGTAGCCTCGTAGTCGTCATGATCGATGCTGACCTGACAGCCTTCGCCTCGATCAGTCGCAATCGTGTGAGTGGTCTTGGTCTTGGTCATCGTCTCCGCTGCCAATCATTCCTGGCTGTAGCCAATAAGAAAAACCCGACGAACCGGACAGGGGTATTATCCGGCCTGGGGGTTCGCAGGCAAAGGTTCCTTCCGCGCTTTTCCGCGTGAAGTCCCAGCCTCGGCGAACCTCCAGGCCGCGAACTCGGTTAAACCTGTAATGCCGAACATGTTTCGCGGGTGCAGTTTCAGGCCCGCTGCTGCCGAAGATAAGGACATACGAAGCAAGAACGATGGACCGTTCACACGAGGAGATTTTGATATGACCGCAGCCAAAGCCGCCACCGCCAACTTCTTTCACACAACTGCCAGAATCGTCACCATCGCCACTTTCGCCATCGCGATACTTGGAGGATGCGTCGAACAGGAGCAGTTCAACGTACAAAAAACCGAGTTCAACAACGCCAAGTCCGAAATCACCAAACTCCAGGCCGCACTGAAGGCCGAGCAGAAAAAGACCAAACAGGCAAGTGCCCAGGCCACCATCACCGCCGGCGAAGCCAGGAAAGCCCTCACCGCGGCCGAGATGAAGCAGGCCAAAACGCAGCAGGACCTCGATGCCGCCCGGAAGGAACTGGTCAAGGTTCGCGCCGAGAGCAGCCTAGCCCTGGCAGCAGCCGGCAAGAACGCCGAAGGCAGGATCGCCGCCGCCCATGCCAACAGCGCCACAACCGCCGTCGAGTTGGCCAAGGCACAGAAGGCCCTCACCGACGCCACGGCCGATGCAAAGAAGGCCCAGGAAGACGCCCTCGCCGCTGAAAGCAAGGCCATGATCCGCCAGGCGCAGGTGGACAAACTGACCGCCCAGATCGCCGACCTC
>CAZMBZ010000305.1:0-6048 GCA_964564285.1 uncultured Planctomycetaceae bacterium
CAGACGCGCAGGCATTCGGGCCGCTCGCAGCAAGGACAGCTTTCTAAACGGGCTGTCATGCCCGCACGATACCCGATGGGCCTTCGCCGGGCCAGCCTGGTTGGGTGGAGCAATTGTCCTGGCCTGGATTTGCCCGCCATTCTGGCAAATCGTAGGTTTCTCCTGTTCGACCAACGTGGCGGAACACGTACCGCTTGGCGAGTCGGAGAAAAACAACTTACGCCCTTGGAGGTGTCACATGAGAACTGCACTGATTATATCGACCGCATTGTTTGCCCTGCTCGCCGGACCCGCCCTCGCCGACCACATTATCTTTGGCACGAATACCGATCACCCGCTGGTTACGGGAAGGGACCTCGATGACGTACGGCTTTCGGTGAACATGGCTGTCAACGACGGCTTGGCTCTGGTCACCTTTACCAATGTTTCCGTCAATTCGGAAACTGCGGTGTTCAAGGAAATCGTTATTGACGGTTATGACGACGACACTGCGGAGGCCTTCCTTTGGAATCCGGTCGTGCTTACTGATACCAAGTACGTTGATTACAGTGTCTCCAACCATCCCAACGGCCTGCCCGGTTACAATTTGGAAACCGTAGACCCCATGCCGCTTATCGAGCTTCAGGCCAAGAGCTCGCCCGTCAATTATGGCATAGGGGCAGGTGAAGTTCTGGAGGTCCGGTTCAATACATCGCTTTCCAACGGCTCGACCATAGAAGACTACTTCAATGCGTTCGGCGGCGGCGACGACACGGATGAGTATTCCATCGGTTTCCACGCGATCAGCGCCCTGGCGGTGAACGGCGAGAGCCTTTCCGGCATCGTAACCGGGAGCTCGGTGCCCGAGCCGGCAACGTTCGCGATGCTCGCCTTCGGCGGCCTGGCCGTCCTTTACCGAAGGGTCCGCGCCTGAGATTGTCCTTCCTTTCCAGTGTCTGCAACTGGTTGTCTGCAAACCGCCCGGGCAAGGTGCCCGGGCGGTTTGCTGCGCGCATGTCGCCTTGCCCTAACCATGCCAGGCGTTATGATATTTTTTGACATAACGCACTCAAATGGGAATACTATCACTGAGTTGGCATGTCACGGGCCACGCCGCAAAGCGCCGGTTCGCTTGAGGCGAGGTCTTGCAGTCCGTTTAGAAATGGGTTCGCCAGCGAGAGCGAGCAAGAATGTCGAGCATCAAGGAAGAAAACGCAGGCAATGCCTTAGCATTGCCGAGTATTTCTGACGCAGACGCGCAGACATTCGGGCCGCTCGCAGCAAGGGCAGCTTTCTAAACGGGCTGCTTGTCCGGCAGTTCCAGGAGAATACCGATGGACGCATATTGCGGAAAGCTGTTGCGAGTCGATCTTACCAGCGGGCAGTTAACGACTGAGGTGATCGATCCGGAAACAGCCCTTAAGTTCGTCGGCGGGCGCGGCCTGGGGACCTACTACCTGACCAGGGAAGTGGACCCGAAGGTCGATGCACTTTCCCCTGCCAACAAGCTCATCCTGGCTACCGGTCCGCTTACGGGCACGTCGGCCCCGGCATCGGGGCGGTTTATGGTTATCACCAAGAGCCCACTTTCGGGCACGGTGGCGTGCAGCAACTCCGGCGGTTATTGGGGCGCAGAGTTGAAGTTCGCCGGCTACGACATGGTCATCTTCGAGGGCGCATCGCCCAGGCCGGTCTACCTGGCTATTCGCGACGACAAGGTTGAGTTGCGCGACGCGTCGGACCTGTGGGGCAAGCTTGTCGGCGAGACTACGGATACGCTGCTCGATGAGTTTGGCGATCCCAAGGCCCGCGTGCTGACCATAGGCCCGGCCGGGGAAAGAAAGAGCCTCCTGGCCGCAGTCATGAACGACAAATACCGCGCCGCCGGACGAAGCGGCGTTGGGGCGGTCATGGGCAGCAAGAACCTCAAAGCAGTCGTCGTTCGCGGATCGGGCAAGGTCCCTGCCGCCGACGAGGCCAGGACCGGTGAAGTCCTCAAGGCCATGAGAAAGAAGATTCGCGAGCACCCCGTTACCAGCCAGACCCTGCCGACCTACGGCACGGCAGCGCTGGTCAACGTCATCAACGAAAGCGGCATTTATCCGACGCGGAATTTCCAGAAGGGCTTCTTCCCCGAGGCCGACCAGGCCTCCGGCGAGGTCTTGGCTGAGAAGTATCTAACGGGCAAGGACGTTTGTTATCGCTGCCCGATCGCCTGCGGCCGCTACTGCAAGGTAGACGACGTCGAGGGCGGCGGGCCCGAGTACGAGACCATATGGGCCTACACGGCTGACTGCGGCGTAAAGGACCTCGGCGCGGTCATCAGGGCCAACAAGTTCTGCAACGAGTACGGCATGGACACCATCAGCGCCGGGGCGACCATCGCCTGTGCGATGGAGCTCTGCGAGCGCGGGCTTATCCCGGCGTCGGACATCGACGGTCCGGCCATCGAGTTCGGTTCGAACGAGGCTGTCGTCGAGTGGACCCGCAAGATGGGGGCCGGCGAGGGCTTCGGGGCAAAGCTGGCCCTGGGTTCGTACCGTCTGGCTGAGATGTACGGCGCGCCTGAGTTGTCGATGACGGTCAAGAAGCTCGAGTTGCCAGCCTACGACCCACGCGGCGTCCAGGGCCAGGGCTTGCAGTTCGCCACCAGCAACCGCGGCGGTTGTCACGTCCGCGGGTACATGATCTCCCCGGAGATCCTCGGCGTGCCACAGAAGCTAGACCCGCTGAGTCTCGAAGACAAAGCCGTCTGGGCCAAGGCATTCCAGGACCTCACCGCGGTCATCGACTCGCTGGGGCTGTGCCTGTTCACCAGTTTCGCTCTCGGCGCCGATGAATACCGCGAGATGATGAACGCCATTATCGGTCTGGATTGGACCAACGACGATTTGATGACCGCCGGCGAGCGAATATGGAACCTCGAGCGCGTCTTCAACCAGGCCGCGGGAATCGGCCCGGACCAGGACACGCTTCCCAAACGACTCCTGACCGAGCCGCTGACCGAGGGCGCCCCCAAGGGCCTCGTCCACAAGCTCTCCGACCTGCTGCCCGATTACTACAGGGAACGAGGCTGGTCCGAAGGCGGCGTACCCACGGCAGAGAAGCTCGCGCAGCTCGGGCTTTGAGGGGAGAAGAAGGGATATGGGAGAGGTAATAGGTAATAGGTAGTAGGTAGTAGGTAATAGGGAAGAAGCCCAAGACAGGAGGGGAGCATTGTTGTTGAGGCCTGCTCGCTTCAGCGAGCAGGGATAAGGGGATGCGTTCCGACAGCAGGCGGGACTTCTGGTTTTGCTCCTGAAAAGGCTTGCGGGTTTTCGAACCCGTGATATGGTCATCATAACGACCTGCGGCGATCGTGGGCTGGCAGCCAAATGTTGAATGCAGCCATATTTTGTGCGTCGGTTGCCCGAGAGGAGAGAACTGCGTGGAACCCTCGCAATGCCATCAGACATCTGACATGTCCCGTAGAAGATTCCTTTTTGCGGTGGGCGCGGCAGCCGCCGGCGCGCCGCTGATTTTGTCAGGTTGCGCATCGGATGTTCTCTCCGGCGGGGCGGCGTGCGGGCTTCCCGCAAGGCAAGCCGATTCCAGGAAACGCGCCCGCATTCGGGCTGTGTTTCTCTATCCCCCGTCCAAGGGCTTCGCGGACGACCCCAACGGCTGGTGGAGCTGGCCCGGCACGGAGTTCGACGCCGAGGGGCGCCAGAAACTTTACGTTGCGGAACTGGAGAAGATGGCCGGGCGACTCGGCGTCTCTGTCGAGGTTGACAGCAAGTCCATAGCCAACCTGGCCGAGGCGAAGGCGGTCGCTGAAGCGGTCAAAACCGAACGCCCGGATGGGCTGCTGGTGATCATGTTCTACAACCGGAGTCTCAAGGAGGCCGACCTGCTTCTCAAGACGGCCGAGGCGTTCGACATTCCCGCGATCTTCTACATTGGCCTGGGCGTCAAGCACGGATCAGTGGCTAAGTACCGCCGTCCGGGAGTGCATCTCATTCAGTCGCTGGACAATTTCGAGGCGATTGAGTACGGACTGCGAATGGTCAACGCCAGGAAGCTGCTCGCCCAGAGCCGCCTGCTGAGCATCACCAACGTCAAGAAGGTCAGGGAAGACATCGAGCCGTTTCTCGGCATCAATGTTCGGACCGTTCCCACTGCAACTTACGTGAAGACCTTCAAGACCATGACGCTGGACGACGACGCCAGAAGGCTGATTCAGAGTGTTACTGGGCGAGCGGACGAGGTTCGTGTAACGCGGGAAGCCCTCGCCAACGCCGCCAGGGCTCACATGGCGATGCGACAAATGATCGCCGAGAACGGAGCCCACGGGGTGACGATGAATTGCCTGCGGGCGGGCATGCTCAAGCCCTGCATGAGCTTCGCCCTGTTGAACGGGCAGCTATTCCCGGCTGCATGCGAGAATGACAAGGCCGCCGCCTACGGGCTGTTCCTCGGCGAGGCACTCACCGGGCGGGCCGGGTTCCAGCATAATCCCGCCTTCGAGACCGAGCGCAATCACTACTACGGATCGCACTGCACGTGCGCGCCGCGCCTTCACGGCCCCGACGGTCCGGACTCGCCGCATATCCTTCGCAAGTTCTTCCACTCAAATGAGGGCAGTTGCGCCATTCAGACCTTCTGGAAGCCCGACGAGCCGGTGACGATGATCCATTACTACTCGGGTCAGCCCGCCAGCCTGGATGTCTACGCCGGGAAGGTCTACAAATCGCATCAAGCGCCGCCCGCCGGCGGATGTTCGACAAACGTGGAGATCGAGATCACCGACAGGAAGGATGCATTCGCCGTCAAGGGACACCACAACATCCTGTTCTGTGGCGACTTCGCACAGCGATTCCGCCAGTTTGCGAACCTCTACAAGATGAAACTGGTCTGACAGCCCGTTTGGAAAGCTGCCCTTGCCGCGAGCCGCCCGAATGCCTACAGTCCTTTTCCAACTCTAGGCATTAATTACGGTCCCGCTTTGTCCAAGCGTTGTCGGCCGGCCTCAGCGGCGAACATGCGCTTGTATTTTGCGCCTTCCTCCGAATCCAGAAGACCCTCCTCCTGGAACAGCTTCTCCCACTTTCGAGCCACACTTGGATTGTGAAATCGATACTGGCCATCTTTGCCGAAGTAGAATCCCGACTGGTCAAGCCATATGACGCATGTTGACGCTTTGGCGTACACACTAATCTCGAGCCCATCCCTGCCTCCAGGAACATCGACAAACGCCTCATCAGGTTGGCCCGGCCACGAATCTTCAACCAAGCTCCTAATCATAGCCCTGCTGTCTTTCACCCGCATTCCAGTGCTTATCTTCAAACGATGCACCTCGTGGATGCGAATCATGATCTCCCTGTCTCTGGCCCCGCCGACGAACGTCTTTATGGCGCGCACGGTCGACTTTGATGAGATTCTAGGCTCACAGGACTCGGGTGGCCAGGGGCCCGGCGAATATCCGGCAGCACCAAAGGCAAGTATTTCCTTGTAGTACCCCGGATCTTCGGAGTCAAACACCCCATTCCTTTGGAATATCTGTTCGAGCGTCTTGGCTAGAGACGGGTTGGCAAAATGGGACTCGTCGCCTTCACCAACACTGAAGCCCAAGCCATCCACTCCTATGGCCAGCGCGTCCGGACCCCGCCACAGGTAAATGAGGTAACAGAGTGGATATGATGCGCCACTAATAGAGGACTCCTCCACTTCCAGAGGCCGCGTGTCCTTCTTCAAGGCATCCAGGATGTCCTTTCGCTCCGCTTCGGTCATAACAAGCGGCACGGGCAAATCCCTGATGTCTACCAACGGCCTTTCCATTGAGCCGATTTACACAAGGCGCTCGGGTATCCCGTTGGCCGTCAAGCCACTCCGTTGGCCTGCATCCGACATACAACACCCCCCCAGACATATGACGACCACGAGGCCCATAACGCCAAGCATACTCTCATTTCGAACCAGCCTTCGATCCATTAGTCGCTCCTGATTCCTAGTGCCCGAACGCCTTCCGCAAGAGTTCCAGGCTTTTTGGCACGGCGGTGTTGGGGTCTTCGCGGCCTTCGAATTCCAGCG
>CAZMBZ010000306.1:0-5961 GCA_964564285.1 uncultured Planctomycetaceae bacterium
GGGTGTTCTGAACCGTCAGTTCACCCGGTAGAGAGTCGCGCCGGGGTAGTAGAACAGGAGGATCTGCTCTGCGGTCCAACCCTTGAGGGCCTTGCCCTGGGCACCCCATTGACACAGCCCGACGCCATGGCCGAAACCCCGCCCGTCGGCGAACTCGATCGAGTCGCCGAGATCGACCATGCGGCAATTCATCGAGTTGAGGCCCCTGGCAGCCGGGATGCCCGCGTAGATCAGCGACAGGCGAATGTCTTCGGCGCGGACGCGGACAGATTCTCCGTTGCCGACCACATCCACCCACACGGCCCGGCCATGGGGGGCGGCACTAATCACTTTAATCCGATCGATGCGGGTCAGCTTGCGCGCCGAGGCGTACCGCGCGGCAAGTGCGCGGAGGATGTCAGACTTGCTTACTCTCACCGCGGGCCAGCGGTATCGGGAGCAGGCGCGGCAATCGTTGCAGACCTGTCCGCCCTCAAGCGGTTCGATGCGATTTGCGTTGCGGATCACGTACGCCCCGTTAACCCGGCCCCCGCAGCATGCGGAATACTGGGCCAGGAAGATTCGCTCCTGTCCGCGAGGCCCGTGGGAAAGCACCACGCCGCGGGTTGCTTCGACGGCGGCGCGGCTCTTTGGCGTCTCGGCTGAGTATCCGCCGTAGCACTGCGAGGCCTGGTTGTCGCCGAGGTCGTACTGGTGCCGCTTGCCCGTGGTCGAGCAGTGGTATGTCGCGAAGGTCCGCGCGGCGACTGCCAAGGCCTCATAAGTAGCCGGAGCCCAATTGGCGTAGAGTTCCTTCGGCAGAACGCCGGCGAGGTAGCTTTCCATTTCGACGTGGTTGATCGCCAGGAAACTGTCGCCCTTGTCGGCCAGCAGTCGAAGGCTTCCTCGATAGCACCTGCCGCCGAGGTAGACCATGGAATCGGACGCGGGCAGCAGCAGCGCCTCCCTGCCGCGGACAACGCGGGAACCGATCTGCCATGTCCCGCCACGATATCTCACGGTCACGGCTGGCATTGAAGATACGGACTGGGCGACGACTTTGCCATCGACCTTCAACCAGTATGCACCCGTGGTGGATACTTCCACCTCGCGGGCGGCAGGGGAGGTCAGCAGAACGCGGACGACGGACGCCCCCGGCGTCGGCGGCGGCGTGCCTGACTTGACGCGCATTTTAATATCGTCGCAGCGGCACAGGAGTATTACTGCGATAACGGCGACCAGGAGCAGGCTCGGGATTCTCAGCAATCGCAGCGGCCCCCGCGCCGGGGCGACGCCGACAGACTGGTTTGGGGCGATGTCGCTCTCGGCTGGCGGGCCCTGGGCCGACCCGACGGCCTTGCATGGCCCGGCGTCGTCGGCGCGCGAAACGACCGGGATGTCCGTCCCGGTCGTCGATTGTTTGTCTGCCCGGCACATGGGAGAATCCCTTCCCGCCATTAGCTCAGCGATGAGCTCCTAGTCGAACCGGCAACTGGATGTCTGCGGGTCAGTTGGCTTCCCGCAGGCTGAGTCCGTACTCAGCCAGACGCTGGCGGACCTCGTTGAGGCTGGTCTGCCCGAAGTTTTTGCAGGCAAGCAATTCCGCCTCGGTCTTGGAGATAAGCTCTCCGAGGGTAGCCATCTTCAGGCCTTCCAGGGCACGGCGAGCTCGGATAGAGAACTCGATGTGCTCCAACTGAGTAGCCAACACGCCATCGTTTGACACGCTCGCCGGGGCAGGGGCGTTAAGGTCGGCCAGTTCACTGCCATCTTCAAGGGCCTGGCCAAGCCTCAGGCCCTTGGCCGTCAGCATGTCCTTTATTTCCTTGAGACTCGTCTCGCCGAAGTTCTTGTACGCCAGCAGTTCGGTCTCGGTGGTCTTGACCAGGTCGCCCAGCGTACGGATGTTCATCTTTTTGAGGCAGTTGCGCGCCCGAACCGACAATTCGAAGTCGGTCACGGGGATGTCCAGCACGGCGTTTCGCTTAGCCAGTCGCCGGGCCTGGTCCTCGTCGTAGAACATCGACTTGGACGCCTCGGCGTCCTGAAGGAAGAGCCTCGCCCGCGGGTGCGTTGGATTGGTCGAAAGGATCCGCCGCAAGCATTGGCAGGCCTTGTCGTACTCGCCGGCGTCCTCGTGCAACACCGCCATGTTCAATAGCGCGTTGGCATGCACGGGCGGATGGGCGACGCAATCGAGATACAACTCCATCGCCTCTTCCTCGCCGCCGTGCAGGTCGTGGTAGTAAGCCAGCCTGAACGTCGCCGCCGCGTGGTTGGGATCCTTCTCGCGGGCCTTCTCGTACGACTCGACGGCCTCCTCGCCAAAACCGCGAAGCTCGGCGATCAGCCCGGTAAGGTACAAAGCTTCCGCCCCATCGGCCGCGGGAGACTTGAGCTTGCCGAGGGCCTTGGCAGCCTCGTCGAACTTGCCGGCCAAAGCCAGAGACTCGATGATGCGGAAACCAGGGGCCGGGCTATCCATGCCACGCTCGCGAGCACGCTCGAACTCGGCGATGGCCTTTTCGTATTGCCGCAACTGAAGGTGAGTCAGCCCTTGGAAATAATGCCTGTCCTTGTTGTCGGTGCCCTGGCACAAGGCCTCAAGGGCCTCGGGGAACCTGCATACCGTGTAGCGGGCGATGCCGATCTTGACAGCCACCGAACCCTTGGGCTCGGGATTCTCACCCTCTATCTCCGCAAGGGCGGCCTTGAATTTCCCGGCCGCGTCCGAGGTGCCGCTCAACTCGCTAACGAGCCGGCTATAATCCTCAAGCGTCCACGTTTCCTTTGCGCAGATGGCCTTGACGCCATCCAGCGAGGACTGTTCCATCTTTCCATTCTCCTCGGATATCCGATATTGGACAAAAAGCCCTTTGCGCCAGCCGGACGTTTGGCCTGGACAGGCGAATCGGGTATTATACCGATTCCTGCGGCAAGTGCAAGGCGAGTTGCAAGGCGAGACCCGCGCATGATTGACAAGAACAGACCAATACACATTATCGTAAACCCGCATAGCGGCTATGGGGGGCAGGGACTCGTCTTGGCGGGCGTTTCAGCCACGCTAAGGGAAGCGGGTTTCGAGGTGATCGAGTACACCACTCGCGCCGCTGACGACGCCACCCGCTACGCCCGCGAGATCGTCGACCAGGCCGGCTTGGCGATCGTCTGGGGAGGCGACGGGACGGTAAACGAGGTCGTCAACGGCCTGGCCGGAACTGACGTGCCGATCCTGGCTTGCCCGGCAGGGACGGAAAATCTTCTATCCAAAGAACTTAGAATATCAACCAACCCATCGGAAATCCTCAAGTGCGTCCTGCACGGACACGTGTCCGAGTGCGATGTGGGACGTGTTAACGGGCGGAACTTCATGTCGATCATAGGCGTGGGTTTTGACGGGGAAGTCGTCCGCCGATTGGCGAGTGTGAGAACGGGCCATATCAGCCACCTGAGCTACTTCTGGCCGATCTGGAGAACGTTCTGGGAGCATAACTTTCCGCGAATGAGGATCACCGCCGATGGGGAGGAAATTTTCGACGACTTCGGCATGGCTTTCGTCGGAAACATCTCCCGATATTCCGTAGGGCTGCGAATTTGCCGCGACGCCCTCTACGACGACGGCCTGCTGGATCTGGTGGTATTCCACTGCCACCAGCAGGGCTCGCTTATGCTCCACGCCGCTTGGACGCTGCTGCGATTGCACCCGCTTAAGGGCAATGTAATCTACCGCCGACTGCGGAAAGTCCGCTTCGAAACCACCAAACCGGTGCCAACGCAGATCGATGGGGACGTCGGACCAAACACCCCCATCGAGGTGTCCGTCGCGCCGCAACGAATAAAACTACTCATCCCGCCCCCGCAAAGCATGAAGGGAATCTGGCCTTGGAAAGGAGGCGACTTCGTATGAACCAAACAAATGTCTGCCACGTCGGACCGCTGGCGATAGGCTCAGGAGAACTGGCGGTTATCGCCGGACCGTGCGTCGCGGAAAGTCTGGACCTGTGCATGAACGTGGCTGAACACATGGCCGGGGTCTGTGAGAAACTCGGCATCGCGTATGTCTTCAAAGCCAGCTACGACAAGGCCAACCGCTCCGCCGGAACCAGCTACCGCGGACCCGGCCTGAAAACCGGACTCGACTGGTTGCAGACCATCAAGAATAAGCTCTCCCTGCCCGTCCTGTCGGACGTCCACGAGGTCGCACAGGTAGCCCCGGCCAGCGAGGTGCTGGACTGCCTGCAGATTCCCGCCTTCCTCTGCCGCCAGACCGACCTGCTCGTCGAGGCCGGCAAGGCGGGAAAACCCGTGAACATAAAAAAGGGCCAGTTCATGGCCCCATGGGATATGAAAACCGCCGTCGATAAGGTCAAGTCCACCGGCAACGAGCAGGTGATCCTCACCGACCGCGGCACGAGTTTCGGCTACAACAGGCTGATAACCGACTTCCGCGCGATCCCGATCATGCAGCAGTACGCACCGGTGGTCTTCGACGCCACGCACTCCATCCAGGAACCCGCCGGACAAGGCAACGCCTCGGGCGGACAGGTCGAATTCGTGCCCACGCTGGCCGGGGCCGCAATGGCAGCCGGGGCCGACGCGCTGTTTATCGAGACCCACCCCGACCCCGCCAATGCAAAATCCGACGCCGCCTGCATGGTGCCCCTGGCCGAAATGGAAGGCCTGCTCAGGCGATGCCTGGCGATCTTCCGGGCAGCGAGGTCGTAGAAGCATCGCCCCACGCAGAGAGCGCAGAAGACGCAGAGGAAAGCCAAGAAGAGAAGAAGTGAAAACCTTCAAAAGGGACAGCCATATGCTCCCGAGAGAGCGAGTCTTCGCCGCACTGGAACACCGTGAACCCGATCGCATTCCGTGGGGCGAGCATTCCATCGACTACAACGTATACGAGGACGTCCTGGGTAGACCCACGCTCAACCAGGCAAAGTTTCGGACCACGCGGGCATACTGGGACGGCCGGCGCGACGAGGTCGTCGAGTCCATAAAGAAAGACCGAGTCGACCTTATTCGCGCGCTGGATCTGGACCTGATTCACGTCGGGGCCGTGCCGCCGAAAGGCTACCAGCCCAAGCCGATGGAAAAGGTTGACGACACCACCTACCGCAACGACAGCGGCGCCCTGTACCGCATCTCGGCCACCACGCACGACCTGATGATGTGGAAGCCGGCGGAGAATCGCAATTACACCCCGCCGACCATCGAGAGCCTCCAGAAAGAGATCGACGAACTCGAAGCCCTTCCGCCCGATGACCCCAACGATTCCAAGTGGGAGGCCGTCCATCACATCGTCAAAGAGATGAAGGCGACGCACTTCATCGCGCTCATGGGGCCCGACGTAGCCTTCCCGATATTCGGCGCCACCGAGGAAGAAGGCTGGATGAACCTTATTCTCGAACCGGACATCTGCCGCAAGAAGGCCGAGCTCCAAGGCAAACGCCTCCTGCGAATGGTTGACGTGCAGGCGAAACTCGGCGTCGATGCCATCGTCCCCTGCGGCGACCTCGGAAGCAGCACCAACCTCATGGCCGATCCCGCAATCTACCGCGACATGGTCTACCCGTGGCACAAGGCCCATGTCGCAAAGGCGCACTCGCTGGGACTGAAGGTGCTCAAGCACTGCTGCGGGCACACCTGGCCGGTGATTAACGAACTCGCGGAAGTTTACGACTGCTACGAAGGAATCCAGGCCTCGGCCGGAATGGACATCGCCCGGCTGAAACGCCAGGTCGGCGACCAACTATGCCTCTGGGGAGGCATCTGGCACGAACACATCATAATGGGCGACACCAAGGACATCCGAAACGACGCCCGCCACGCCTTCGGCAGCGCAGCGCCGGGCGGCGGGTACATCATGGGCTCAACCCACTCGCTGGCCGTCGGCGCCAAACCGGAGAACATCCTCCAGATGAAACGCTGCCGAGACGAATGGGGCGTCTACCCCCTCAAGCCGAAAACCTGGGGACCGGC
>CAZMBZ010000307.1:0-5943 GCA_964564285.1 uncultured Planctomycetaceae bacterium
ACGGGCTACCGACTGCTGACTACTCTCGCCCGGCTGGGCCGGGTCACAGTTCGCTCTTTAGTTTCCGCAGCAGGTCCAGCGCTGCCAGGGGGGTTAGGTTGTCGAGGTCGGCGGATTTGATTTCTCTTACTACTCTTGTTGCGGGGTCGGCGAAGAGGTTGTGCTGGGCGGCGGCTCGTTTTGCTCGCTCTGCCAGTTCTGGCATGTCGAGGCCTTCGGCCAGGTGGGCTTGTAGTTGGGGCAGGAGGCTTTTGGCTCGGTCGATTACATCTTTGGGCACGCCGGCGAGGCGGGCTACGTGTACGCCGTAGCTTCGGTCCGTGCCGCCTTTGACTATCTTGTGCAGGAAGATCACCTCGTCGGACCACTCGCGGACGGCGACGTTGAGGTTGGTCGTGCCGTCGAGGAGTTTTTCGAGTTCGGTCAGCTCGTGGTAGTGCGTGGCGAACATGGTGCGGCACTTCAGGCGAAGGGCGATGTGCTCGCTGATCGCCCATGCGAGGCTCAGGCCGTCGTAGGTGCTCGTGCCGCGTCCGACCTCGTCGAGGATTACCAGCGAGCGGCTTGTGGCGTTGTTGAGGATGTTGGCGGTCTCGACCATCTCGAGCATGAAGGTGGACAGGCCGCGCGTGAGTTCGTCGGCTGCGCCGACTCGTGTGAAGATGCGGTCGGCCAGGCCGATGGTTGCCTGCTCGCAGGGGATGAAGCTGCCGGTCTGGGCGAGCAATGTCAGCAGGGCGGTCTGGCGGATGTATGTGCTCTTGCCGGCCATGTTCGGGCCGGTGATTATCAGCAGGCGATTGTTCTTGTGCTCCATGCTGACATCGTTTGGGACGAACTTTTCCTTGAGCTGCTCGGCCAGGACGGGGTGCTTTCCGCCGACGATTTCCAGGACGTTGTCCTGGGTGACGGTGGGGCGCACGTAGCCGCGATCGACGGCGGTCTGTGCGAACGAGCCCAGCACGTCGAGCGTGGCGACGGCTTTGGCGGCGGCCTGCATTGCGGGCAGGTGCTCGGCGAGTTGGAGCCGTATTTGCTCGAAGAGACCGACCTCGATTGCCTTGGCCCGCTCGGCCGCGGTGAGGACCTCGGACTCGTATCGTTTGAGGTCGTCGGTGATGTATCGTTCGGCGTTCTTGAGGGTCTGTTTTCGGACGTAGTCGGCAGGGACCTTTTCGGCGTGGACGTTGGTGACTTCGATGTAGTATCCGAACACTCTGTTGAATCCGACCTTGAGATTCGGGATTCCGATCCGCTTGGCTTGCTCGGCCTGGTAGCCCGCCAGCCAGCTCTGTCCATCCGCGCCGATATTGCGGAGTCGGTCGAGTTCCTCGTCGAATCCGCCGGCGATAACTCCGCCATCTCGGATGACAGTTGGGCAGTCTGGATTGATCGCGCGGGCGATTAGGCCGGCTGCGGCGTCGAGAGTGAGAAAGTGTGGTCGAAGGTGTGAAATAAGGTCGGATTTGTACTCACAAAGCGCCTCGGCGAGGGTCGGAAGGGTGGCCAAACTGGCGCCAAGTGTGACTAATTCGCGTGGCCGAACGCGCGTAAGTGCGATATTCGCGGCGATTCGGTCGATCTGGCCGACACTTTGGAGCAGTTTTCGTAGCTCTGGAAGGTGCTGGCGCGTGCCGACAAGCTCCTCAACGGCGTCCTGGCGCGCGACAATGGCGCTGTAACGGGCCAGTGGGAAGGTCAGCCAGCGCTCCAGAAGCCTTGCTCCCATGCCGGTTTCGGTGTTATCCATGCATGCCAGCAGGCTGCCGTGGCGTTTGTTTGAGCGCAAAGTGCGGTGAACTTCGAGGCATCGGAGGGTGTTTCCGTCGATAAGCATGTGGTCTGCGCGGTCGAAACGTTGCAGCGAACGTATGTGGCCTAGCGCGGTCTTCTGGGTTTCGCGCAGGTATTCGATGATTGCGCCTGCCGCGGAGATGGATGGATCCCATCCGTCGAAGCCGAAACCGGCGAGTGTACGGGCGCCAAAGTGGTCGTGGAGTGCCTCGGTTGCGGCGTGGGCGTCGAATGCCCAAGGCGGCCTGCTTGTCGGCGTGGCGTCTGTTGCCTGTCTAAGCGCCTCGCGGGCGGTGGGGGAGTCGTGCTGGGAGCCCTCGGGGATCAGGATTTCGGCGGGTCTGATGCGTATAAGCTCATCAATAGCGTTGTCGGCGGGGGCCAGCATGGCGTTGAATTGCCCGCTGGAAAGCTCGACCCACGCGATTCCGACGGCGTTTTGTGCGTCGGCCGTGGCGTCGCGGCGCGTGGAAGGCTTGGTTTTGGCGCTGGTTGGCGCGAAGATGGCGGCTAGGTAGTTGCCTTCGCGCTGCTCGAGGATGTTCTCATCAGTGAGCGTGCCGGGTGTGACGAGCCTCGTAACGTCGCGTTTGACGATTCCCTTGGCCTTCTTGGGGTCCTCAACCTGCTCGCAAAGTGCAACGCGGCAGCCTGCATTGACCAGCCGTGCGAGGTAGCTGTCCAGAGCGTGGTAGGGGATGCCCGCCAGCGGCACGGCCGTGGGGCCTTTACTGCGGCTTGTGAGGGTCAAACCGAGGATACGCGAGGCGGTCTTTGCGTCCTCGTAGAACATTTCGTAGAAGTCGCCCATGCGGAACATGAGTATGTAGTCGGGGTATTGCTCCTTGAAGGTGCGGTACTGACGCATGGCCGGCGTGTCGAGTTGTTGCGGAGTCTCGTTGCTCACGGGGCTGTTATATGGCATGGCCGGGCGGGGGGCAAGCGCTACGGGGCACTAGCGTTGTCGCGGAGCATGCCAGTGGGTGTTTGGCTGGGATTTTCGCGCCTGTTTCACGGTTGATATGCCGGGTATTTATGCGGCTTTCGCGGCGGATTGGCGCTGCTGTTCGGCCTGGTCGGCCAGTTTTTGGAGGATGTCGGTGAAGCGTTGGATGAGCTCGCGGCCTGGCCAGGTGCGTTGTGCTCTGGCGGTGTTATCGTCGCACCATTGCAGGGCGGTGGTCATGATGACGGCCTCGAAGGGCAAGCCCTCCATTTCCTCGGCGAGCATTGCCAGGGCGTTGGTTACGCTAAACGGCATGGTGACTATGTTGCCTGTGGCTGGGTTGTTTCCGGCGCAGAATACCGGGCTGCTCGTTACGAGGTGTTCTCGGCAGGCGGTAGGTCGGGATGCGTAAAAGTCGCAGCACTCGTTTATCAATAGTGGGCAGGGCATGTCCATGGCTGCGTACCATTGTGTCAAAGCTTTGACGGAGCTGGAGTTATCCTTGTCGCTCGTATTGGTGGGGATCTCAGGTCGGCCGGCCTGGACGATACGGGTGACGGCCTTGGTGAAGAGTTTCTCGGTCCGCGCTCGTTGCTTGGCCGGCATTGCGGATATGTCCTTGCGAAGGCGGAATGCTTCGGGCACAGACAGCGGCACGGCGTATCGGCAGCATGCCCCGCAGCCTCGACCGCAGGATGGGGTCTCGCCATTGGCCTGGCTATGTTCGATGGTTCGATTTACGAGTTGGTCGCAGATTGACCGCGCCACCGGCACGACATCAGCCAGTCGCATCGGCCTGTCAGAGGCCGCCACGTCCAGACGCAGCGGTTTGCCGAAGATTTTGAGTTCAATGTTCAGCGTCGAATCCCCGTCGTGCGGGCCAGTGGATTTTAAAATGGGATACTGCACATTGTTATGTTGATGCCGTTGCAAGCTATCCATGCCCTGTTGTTCGATTATCGGTCCGGCTCTGGCACGGCCTGTCGGCCATTCACGGAGGCGGGGACGTCCCTTCAAGTTTCTGTCCGCGTATGTATCGGTTGAACAAAAGCGAGACATTAAACATTAGTGCGTGTGTGAGAGTTTTGGGCCTGTTTTGCCCTTCGCCGAGTAATGTGATGGCTTCAGATGGTGCTCTGCCACCCACGAAGGTTTCGAGGTCGTCTTGGTTGGTCACCCATCGGCATCAGACGGGAAAAACCACTCGTATCGCGAGGGTTAAAAGCCGCATGAGCTCATCTCGTTGAGCAATAGGCTATTTATTCTCGCACACCCCGTTAACGCCAGCAGTGTGCGAGGAAAGGTCTTTACTGTGATTTTCCGACACGCTATTATCACGTAATGTCCCGTCTCTTTTGGGCGGGGCTGGCATGTTTTGAAGGATTGACGTGAGCGATTCGGCAAAAAAAGGCGGAACGGGGTGCAGTTCAGGCTGCAGCAAATGCAGCGATCTGGAGCAGTGTGAGCGGCATCCGGATGCGCTTTCCGGCTGGCCCCTTGTTGGCTCGACGATGTGCGTATTCCTGCTGCCGCTGATTACGGCGACGGCTGGGGCGATCATCGCGGGTCCCAAGGAGATGCACCAGTTCGCGGGCGCTTTCGGCGGGCTGGCGGCGGGGCTTGTAGTGGGCGTGATAATGGCCCGTTTCATAGGCCGATCGGCCAAGGAGAAGGCATGACAGCCTCGACACAATCACGTGGGACGGGAACGTTCCCCCGTGGCGTGCATCCGGCGGACCACAAGGAATTTGCCCAAGGCGTAGCCATCGAGGTGTTTCCGACCCCCAAAAAGGTGACGATACCGCTGGTTCAGCACCTCGGCGCCCCGGCGGAGGCGCTGGTCAAGACCAGGCAGGAAGTCGAGATGGGCGAGCAGATCGCCAAGCCGGCCGGGTTTATATCCGCGGCTGTGCACGCGAGCATCTCCGGCAAGGTGGGCATGGGCTGTGCGGTGACGATGCCCAACGGGCGGCGAGTCCAGGCCGTGCCGATCACCGCGGCCGAGACCCAGCCGCTCGAGGGCGCCGAGCTCCTGGCGGACGTTTTTGGTGGCGACTGGCCGACGGATGTTTCGCAGTTCGCCCCCAAGAAAATCGCCGATGCGGTAAATGCCGCCGGCGTTGTGGGCCTTGGCGGTGCGGCCTTTCCGTCGCACGTCAAACTTATGTCCAACGACAAGAAGCCCATCGACACGTTGCTGCTCAATGGCTGCGAGTGCGAGCCGTACCTGACGGCCGACTATCGGCTGATGCTGGAGTTCCCCGAGTCGATCGTCTGCGGCGGGCTCCTGGCGGCAAAGGCCAACGGGGCCAAGCGGATTGTTGTAGTGGTTGAGGACAACAAGCCCCAAGCCATCCTGGCCCTTCGCAAGGCCGCTGCCAACACGGGTATTGAGGTCGCGGTCGTTCAAACCAAGTATCCCCAGGGCGGCGAGAAGCAGGCGATCTACGCAATCACGGGCCGGGTTGTGCCGACCGGCGGGCTGCCGCTGGACGTTGGTGTGGTGGTGGTCAATGTGGGCACCGCGGCCGCAATCGCGCGAGCGGTCGTGCGTGGCAAGGCGTTGACGCACCGCGTTGTTACCGTTACCGGCCTGGGCGTGGCGAATCCCAAGAATGTCCTGACGCCAGTCGGCGTGACGTACCGCGAACTTATCGACTTTGCCGGCGGGCTGACTGCCCAGGCCGCCCGCGTTATCTCCGGCGGGCCCATGATGGGCTTTGCCCTGGGCGACTTGGACACGCCAGTTACCAAGGGCACCAGCGGCGTGACCGTGCTGACGGCAGAGGACGTGGCCAAGGCTGACGAAACCAACTGCCTTCGCTGCGGGCAGTGCGTGGACGTCTGTCCGCTGAATCTGGTGCCCAGCAAACTGGCCATCGCGGCTCGCAACGAAGACTGGGACCTCGCTCGCAAGTATCACATGGCCGCGTGCATGGAATGCGGGTGTTGCGCGTTCACCTGCCCGGCGGCGATTCCGCTCGTGCAGTTGATCCGCATGGGCAAGACGAAGCTGCCCCGGCAATGAGAAGAAGGTTGAGGCACAGGTAGTAGGCCTGCCTGCCGGCAGGCAGGTAATAGGTAGTAGGTAGTAGGTAGTAGGTAGTAGGGAAAAGCAGAAGCAGTAGAAGCAGTAGAAGCAGCAGCAGTAGAAGCAGTAGAAGCAGTAGAAGCAGTAGAAGCAGTAGAAGCAGTAGAAGCAG
>CAZMBZ010000308.1:0-5882 GCA_964564285.1 uncultured Planctomycetaceae bacterium
AGACGCGCAGACATTCGGGCCGCTCGCAGCAAGGGCAGCTTTCTAAACGGGCTGCCAAGGGCTGACCCCAATCCCCTGTGCGCCAGCGCATCGCCGATGCGGAATGAGGTTTTGATATGACGACACCTTTCTCACAGACCAATGACCTCAGTGCTGTCCTGCGGCGACTGCAGGCGGCCTGCCCGGCGTGTGGCTTTGTCAGTACCGCGCCGGCCGAGAAATGGGATGATGGAACGGTCGTGGGCAATGGAGCCCAGGGGGTGCTTGCCTTCTGTCGCACCGGCAGGGAGGAGTTAGTGCTTAGCCACGAGGAGCTGTTCCTCCCGCTTTTTCCCTTTCACGGATATCTGCCGGTAAGGGAGCACTTTGAGGAAGTTCGTCAATTGGTGCTGGCCGGCAGGGCGGGGGAGGCGCAGAAGCTATTGCGCAAGCTGAAACTGGATGGCGGTTTCCCCGGCTATAACACGACCAACCCCTTTGTGGGGGCTGGTCTGCTGACGCTGGATATGGGAGCTAAGCGCGACTGCGAGGCCTATGTCCGCTCAGTTGATTTTGCGACCGGTGAAGCACTCACGGCCTGGGAAGACACGGGCGGACTGTTTCACCGGCGGTTGTTTGTGTCGCGTGCCCGCGACCTGATCGTCGTGCGGCTGGGCAGCCCCGTGGGCAGCAAGCTGGATGTGTCGCTTACGCTAGGCGAGATCCCACTCGAGCCCGTTACGATTCCAAACGACAGGGACCTCCATCCCATAACGATTGACCGGTGCGAGGGGACCGTCTCCGAAACGCTTCTGACGCACCGTATGCGATTCAAGAAGCGGCTCGAGGGCCAGAAGATATTGGGATGCTGCATCGCCGCCCGGGTGGTGGCCCGGGGCGGGCAGTCATCTGTGCATGGGGAACAGTTGCGTATCTCCGGCGCGGATGAGTTGCTGCTGCTGGCACGCATCGTGCCGGACCGGGAGGGGGAGGCCTTGTCCGTTGAGGACCTGGCCACCACGCTGTCGGCCGTGGAGCCGAACTACGACGATCTTCTGCGGGAGCACGCCGTGCTGCATGGCGAGATGCTCGATCGCTGCACGTTGCAGCTTTCCGAACCGGCCCAGCCCTGCCGCAGCAGCGAGGACATGCAGGCCGGGTCGTCGGTGGGCAATACCGACCCCGCACTGGTGGAGAAGGCCTTCGCCGCCGCGCGATACGGGATCATCAGCAGCACCGGGAACCTGCCCCCAGCCTTGCAGGGGGTATGGACCGGCACGTGGAAGCCGCGATGGTCCGGGGATTATACCCTCAACGGCAACGTGCAGTCGATGGTGGCCGGCAGCCTGCCCGGGAACCATTTTGAGTGCATGGAATCCGTCTTGGACTACATGGATTCCCTCCTGGATGACTTCCGCGACAACGCACGGGAACTGCTCGGCTTCCGCGGGTTCCTGATCCCATGGCGTTCAAGTACTCATGGTCGCACCCACTACCTTGCTTACAGAAAGTACCATCACAACTTCCCGGGAATCTACTGGTTTGCCGGCGCTGCCTGGTTTGCCCAGTTGTACTATGACTACTACCTGTATACCGGTAACGAGGACTTCCTGGCCAGACGCCTCAAGCCTTTCCTGCTCGAGTCCGCGGCGTTCTACGAGGACTATCTGACGTGCGAGCGCGATGGGGTGTTTGTGCTTTCGCCATCGTCCTCTGCCGAAAACGAGTTGGCTGATGACATATGGATGGCTCCCAATGCCACGATGACCATCGCCGCGATCAAGCAGTTGCTGCGAACCCTTCTCACCCTGAAGGACCAACTGGGCGTCGAGCCCGCGCGGGTCGAGAAATGGCAGTCGATGCTGGCCAAGATGCCGCCTTACCAGGTCGGCGCTTCCGGCGCCCTGAAGGAATGGGCCTGGCCTGGGATTGAGAACCGGGAGGTGCATCGCCACGCATCCCACCTGTATCCGCTCTACTATGGCATGGACCCCGAGATCGCGGCCGATGACAGCCTGAGGGAGGCCTGCCGCGTCGCCATCGACAAACGGATGGAGTTTCGGCGGCACGAAGAGGGCTCCGACATGGCGTTCGGGTTTACCCAACTGGGGATGTCCGCCGCTCATCTCGGAGACACAGCCCTGGCGTACGAGTCCGTTGAATACCTCGTCAACAGCTACTGGTCGCCGGCGATGGTCTCTCAGCACAACCCGCATGATGTGCTTAATCTGGATATTTCCGGCGGCCTGCCTGCGGTCATCATTACCATGCTCATCCAGTCGCTCCTGCCGGAGGAGCCGGGCGGCCCTTCGGTGATCCGCCTGCTGCCATGTCTTCCCGATGCCTGGCCGGCGGGGAGTTTGCGGGGCGTCCGTTGTCGCGGCGGATTCGAGGTGGATGTCCAGTGGAAGGGCGGATTGCTCGATACCGTGATGATCCGCAGCCTGCTTGGAGCTCCCTGTCGGGTGGACTGCGGCACGCGGACCGCGCTGCTCCAATTGGACCGGGGCGAGTGTTGTTGCCTGTCATCGGAACTGAAGAGAATCTAGACGATGAAGAGCGTATTTCCCATTGGCACGACCATCCATGAGCCCGGTAGCTCCCTGGGAGCGCCAATCTCCTGATTGGCGCAGTGGGCCAATCAGGAGATTGGCGTTCCCGGGGAACAGCACGGCTGGCGGTGATATGCTCCCAGGGTCACTGGAAGCATGGCGTCGCTTGCGGGGAATCTAAGACCATGCGACCAGGCGGTTTCTTCCTTGATGCTCGAAATCCATTCTCGATCTTACGACGAGATTCATTCCTGAACGGGTGGCTGGGCCGAATCGCGGTCTTCGCCGAATCCGTAGGTCTCGGTGACGAAGTCGAGATCCTTATCGCCCCGACCGCTGAGGTTGACCAGGATGCTGCCGTGCTTCATTTCGCGGGCCATCTTCATGGCGTGGGCGACGGCATGGGCGCTCTCGAGCGCCGGGATGATCCCCTCGACCCGGCTGAGGATGTAGAAGGCATCCAGCGCCTCGCGGTCGTCGATGATGGTGTATTCGATGCGGCCTTCATCTTTCAGATGGCTGTGCTCCGGGCCGACGCCGGGATAGTCCAGGCCGCTGGCTATGGAATAGACGGGAGCGGGCTGGCCTTGCTCATCCTGCAGGAGGTAGCACTTGAAGCCGTGGATGATGCCCGGCTTGCCGTAGGCCGCGGTCGCGGCATGGTCGCCGAGGTTCAGCGACCGGCCGCCGGGCTCGACGCCCACCAGTCGCACGGGATCGTTGAGGAACCCGGAAAAGATTCCCATCGCGTTGTTGCCGCCGCCAACGCAGGCGCAAATCACATCCGGCAGGTTGCCGGTCATCTCCATGTACTGCTCGCGTGCCTCGATCCCGACGACGGTCTGGAAGTCCCGCACCATCATGGGGAAGGGGTGGGGGCCCACCACCGAACCGATGCAGTAGATCGAGTTGATCGGGTCTTTCATGTATGCCCCAAAGGCGGAGTCGACGGCTTCCTTCAGGGTCTTGAGGCCAAGCGATACCGGGACCACCTTGGCGCCCAGCAGTTTCATTCGAATCACATTGGGGGCCTCTTTCTTGATATCGACCTCGCCCATGTGGATTTCGCATTCGAGCCCGAAGTAAGCTGCCGCCGTGGCCAGGGCAACGCCGTGCTGGCCTGCGCCGGTTTCGGCAATGAGCTTCTTCTTGCCCATGTACTTAGCCAGCAGGCCTTCGCCCATGCAGTGGTTGAGCTTGTGAGCTCCGGTGTGATTGAGGTCTTCACGCTTGAGGTAGATCTGGCTGCCGCCGCAGAGTTGCGAAAGACGAAGGGCATGGTACACCGGTGTGGGTCGCCCCTGGTAATGCCGCCGAATCGACCGCAGCTCTTCGATGAACCGATGCGTGCTGCTGATGTTAAGATAGGCTTCGGTAATCAAATCCATCTGCTGTTGCAGCTCGGGCGGAATGTACGATCCGCCGTATTCGCCGAAACAGCCATCGCTATCGGGATGGGTTCGTTGATAGCGTTTGTAATCCCGAATCATGTTTGATCACCTTTCTTTTGTGGGCCGTAAACCCCGCATTTTAACCTGAAATCGCCCGGAAGGCAACCCCCGCCCTGCGTATTTTGGGAGGGCGCGGAGGGAATACCGCCACTTTTCACTGCAACGAGAAGAACCAGGAATATTCTGGCGACCCGGCGGCACACACGCCGCTTTGGATTTGATGTGCCCCGAAGCCCGCGAGCGAAGTCGGGCCTGCCTCGGCGTAGCGGCTCAGTGTCATCGTCAGCGATGTTGGCAACCCGACCAAGCGGGGCGCCCACCCCGGTGCTCGCGTAATTAGACCATACCACCCGCCGAGTGGAAGGCCCAGGATAAGTTGCGGCGGCTGGCCGGACGTAGTTGGCGTCGAAATCGCCGGGGGCGCCGCCGGGGTCCGGGCAACCCGCGTATGCATGTCGCCTTGCGGCGACCCTTCTTTTGTATTTTAAGGGCTGACCCCATTCCCGTCACGTGGGTAGGGCCGGTTTCCCGTACAAGCAGGGCGCGTCAGGGCAGGTCCTTCGTCGGGTCGATGGCTGCGGGGACGGCCTCGTGGGCGTAGTATTTGTGCTCGATGCGATCGGGTGTGACCCGCACGATCCTGAAGCCGGGAGGATCCTTATGGAGGCTCTTGGCGATCGCGCTGGTGGTGACCAGTTCCAGATCGCCATCTTTGACATAGAGATTTCCGTGGTAGTGGCCGCTGAAGACAGCCTGGACCTTGTGAGCGTGGAACATCTTCAGCAGCTTGGCTCGAAGCTCCCTGGGCATGGTGAAGTAGTTGTCGCTTTCATCGACGCTTTGCCTGCACATCGGATGGTGCAGGAAGACCAGGCGGTGCCGGACGTCTTCGGCGTCGGCCTTTTTGAGCACGCCCTCCAGCCATGCCATTTGCAGCCTGGCCGCATCCGGGGCGCCTTGGGGAAACTTGAGAACATCTGATTCCAGCACGATCGCACGGGTGTCGCCGTGGCGGAAGGTGTACCAGCACTTGCCAAACCTCTCCTCGTACCATGCAAGCGTCTCGGCCGTGGGGTGGTTGCCGACATCATGGTTGCCCGCGACGTTGTGGAGCGGGATTGCCTTGTCGAGCTTGGCGGCGGCGTCGAGGTATGCCTTGGCGCGACGTTGGTCCTCCTCGGCGTGTTCGGGCTTGGGCGTACCGTTGCGGTTGAGCAGGTCGCCGCAGACGATCACGAATGCGGGTTTGAGGCGGTTGGCCGAGGCGATGGCTTGCTTCCAGCGGTCCAGTGCGTCCCTGCCCCAGAACAGTTGAGAATCAGCCATCTGGAGGAAGAAGAAACTATCGCCGCCTTTCAAACTGGCCGGGACAGCGGCGGCGCGTGCTTCTGCCGATGTAAGCAGGGACAGTCCCGCCAGGCCGGCAATAGCCCCGGCCGTGGTCAGGGCCTCTCGTCGAGTCATCTTTTTGCCGGGCATGTGCGGCTCCAGAAAAAGGCATCTAACGCGGACAGATATTCTACTGTAACGGAAAACGGGTCAGAACTATGTTATATGCTGTATTGACACATAGTTAGCAGCAGCTCGTGCCCGTTTGTGTTCTAAGCGATCTAACACAAAAGCTATAAAATAGTTCTGACCCGTTTTTCGTTCCTGACCCGTTTTTCGTTCAGATATCACCGGTGCTCGCGTAATTAGACCATACCACCCGCCGAGTGGAAGGCCCAGGATGAGTTACCGAGGCTGGCCGACCGTAGTTAGCATCCAGGTCCGCCCCGGAAGCGCCATCCTCGTAGGCGTACTCGACGTTCGGGTCGCTGGCCGTGGCCGTGCCGGTGTGGTCCTGCATGCCCTCAGTCGCCAGGCATCAGATTTAATCTGTATGGTGTCCCCAGATACA
>CAZMBZ010000309.1:0-4236 GCA_964564285.1 uncultured Planctomycetaceae bacterium
TTCCCTGGCACTACTTCGTCAGCTTCGTAGGCCCGCACGACCCGTTCGACCCGCCCACCGAGTACGCCGACCGCTGGCGCGACGCGCCCGTGCCGGAAGCAATTGGCGCGGGCCGCGAGGGCCGACCACAGTTCGTCCAAAACTCGATGAGCGACTACGATTGCGAGATCGTCGCCGTCACGCGCCGCCAGTACTACGCGGAGATCGAGTGCATCGACGACCAGATCGGCCTGATCCTGGGCGCCCTCGAGGCTCGCGGACAGTTGGACAACACCTACGTCATCTTCGCCTCCGACCACGGAGAGATGCTCGGCGATCACGGCCGATACACAAAGAGCGTGATGTACGAGGGCGCGATGGCCGTGCCGCTCATCGCGGCCGGGCCTGGCATTGAAGGTGGACGAGTCAGCGATGCGCTGGTCGAACTTATCGACGTCAACGCGACGATCTGCGAACTCGCCGGACTGCCCCCACAAGAGCGGATTGATGCGCGATCGCTGGCGCCGCTATTGCTGGGCCGGACCGAAAAACACCGCGACTGCGTCTTCAGCGAGCTACGCAGCTGCCGCGCCCTTCGCACAAACCGCTACAAGTACATCAGCAACGTCAACGATATACCCGAGCTCTACGACCTTCAGGAAGACCCCGACGAACTAACCAACATCGCCGCCACCCGCCCGGAAATCCTGGCGGAGATGCGCAAAAAGATGTCCGACCGATACCTCGAAGGTCAGTGGCGAAGATAGGCTGCCAGTCAGGACCAGGCATTACCGTCACAAGCCGCCCAGCCGGTGCCGAGCCATCGCCCAGCCGCGGACTACTCGGCTTTCTGCAATTCCATCACCACACACTCGAATGGCTGGAGGGTGAAGCTCATGGGTTTGCTGACGCCCAACGCCCCGGCTGGGACTTGCCGTCCCTTGGGATAGAGCGCCTTTGTCGTCATTGCTCCCTTGACGTTCTCGGGCAGTTCAAGCGCCGCTTTCGGCGTGATGCTGAACTCCTGTGGCTTGTCGGATGGATTGCGGAGCGTCAGGGCGCCCTTGCCAGGCCGCCACGAAGCCCAGCCATAGACCTCGGCCTTGCCGGGACTACCGCCAACCCAATGGGTGTCGACCAGCAAGTCGCTGTTGGCCCGCGACCATTTTGCCGCGGTCGCCAGTTGGTCCCACATTTGTTCGGTCATCACGCGCGGGGTAATGTACAGTTCCTGCAGGTTCGTCCCGGAGCCGAAGAACGACCAGATTTCATCGGCGACTGATTTTTCGTTGCGGGCCATTTTCGCCGGGGCTCTGCGGTCGCTGATGCACGGGCCATGGAGCATCAGTGAATTAAGGGGATAAAGCGGTCCGAGTTTCACAACCCTGTCGTGGCAGTACATGTCGCGGTAGGTGATCCATTGCTGACGAGTGTCGCCCTTGCCGAAATAGCCGGTATCGCCGCCCTGCCGCCAGACCGAATCGGCGTAAAATGTCCAGAAGGGGCTGGCCCATGTCCCGACGGTGGCGCTGATGAAGACCTCGGGGTTCTCTCGTCGCAGCGTTTGTGCCAGGGCGAGAACCGCGTCGATGTCGTCGGCCATGTCAGCCTTTGCGCCGGTGGTTTTGTTGCCCCCACCCATGCCGTCGAACTTGAAGAAGACCACGCCATTGTCGCGCATCATTTTCAGGCAGACATCGCGAAAGGCCTTTCCGTATTGCTTGCCCGCCATGGAAAAGCCACTGGCGTTGGTCTCGTAGCCTTTGGACTTACCGAAGGCGATACGCTTTTTCTTCGCCCCAGCGTAACCGCCCCAAGGCGACATCCACACACCCTGACTGGCGCCATATTTGGCGGCGGCGTCTTTGAGCTTCTTCAAGCCGTCAGGGAATCCCTTGTGAAAGCCCCACAGCGAGTTGAAATCATCCCAGCCATCATCCCAGACCAGCGCGTCGAGCTTCACGCCGCGCCGACGGACAAGCTCCCGGCCAAAAGACTCGATGGCTTCGAGGCATTCGGGTTCGGTGATGCGTTGGCTGGAACGAGCAAGGACCACATCGTACCAGTTGTTGTAATGAAGGAAGGGCCGATACGGATGTGCCCGCCGGCGCTCGATGTAATACAGGAACCCGCGGCGCAACTGATCGGCGCCCGCGACGCCAATAACCGAACTGTACCGCCACTTCTGTCCCGCCTTCAGTGTATTGCCTCGGCCCAGAACGCACCGCACCTTGGGCGATGGCTCGCCGGGGGTGGCTGAGTTGTTCGCCAGGGGATGCTCGATTCCCATGAAAATGTCATCGACCACGACAACCGAACCAGCCACCTGTCCGACCTGGCGGGCGCCCTTGATGGCAGTATCAAGGAACACCAGTGAATCGATGCGGATATCCTTCTCCGCCGACAGCGCGAGCGTCTGCACGACGTAGTTGGAGCCATCCCGCAACTCGACGGACCAATCAATCCGCAGGCCTGATGTGGGATCCTTGAAAGAGGCCGCGATGCACTGCCCGGCGCAGGCGAGTTCTTTACGCGATTGCCCAGTCTGGGCCTTGATAGGCAGGCAATCGAAGCCGTCGGCGGGCGTCACCGTTGACAGGTCCACGCTTCTGCCGCTTTCGAGCACGATCTTTGGCAGATGGCCTGAAGTCAGGTTCAGACGATCCTTGGTGTGGCGATTTGTGATCGACAGCGCCGCCGCCTTGCCTGACTCGATATCCAGTTCGCACCGGATGGCGTCATTGTGCACTGCCAGGCGATTGGATTGCTTCCTGCTGACGGCAGCGCCGGGCGCGGCGCCGACGTATTCCATACCGGCAGCGGGATTCGCCGCCAGAAGCGCCAGCCCGGCAGCGATGATCAACGGCAGCATGCCAGCCTGGGGGCACAGAGCCCCGGGATTAACGAAGCTGCGCCACGTCGAGCCTATGAGTGTTCCTGTCATCGAACGGATCCTTCTCTCGTTTGCGTAAGTCTGACGGCCTGGCAGAGCGGGTTCGCCCCGGTGCTACTTCTTCATGGGCGAGTCATCACACTCCAGGTCGCCTGTGGCGTACTGGATTCCGTCGAGGTAGTACTGCAGCAGGACCTGGCTGTGGTAGCTTTCGGGGAAGTGGCTGGGGCCGACGTAGAAGACTCGCCCCTTGCCGTATTTTTTGATCCACGAGGCGTAGACGATCTTGTCGGTTTCCTTGCGAACGCCTTTGACGTTCTTGGTATCGATGGCCAGCAGCGGGCGGAAGTTCTTGGCCTCGTAGGCCTTGCCCTTCATCATGTAGCATTCATCAGTGTGGATGAACGGCTCGCCGCCGAAGGCCTTCAGCAGCAGATGGTCGGGCTCGACCGGCGTGAGTGTGAGTTCCTGGCTCCTGGGGTGATAGCTGAAGTGCGCCCCCATGGCCCGGCCAAACTCGTCGGACCTGTTGAACGTCACGATCGCGCCGTGGATTCCGACCAGCCCGCCGCCGCCTGCGACGTAGTCCAGGAGGCTCTTTTCCAACTCGGCGGCGCGGGCGGCCCGCTGGGCGGCGGTGAGGTGCTTGTACTTCTCGCCGAGTTTCTTGGTCAGCCCCTTGCCATTGCCCGAGAGGATGTCCAGAAACAAGTTCCGCTTGGGGTTGTTCGAGCAGGTGTTCTGGAGGATCACCGCGTCGAACTGCTTGATCTTCTCCGGCGAGAACATCTCGATATCCGTGCTGAAGGTGGGCTCGAAGGCGCCGGTCTTGGCTGCCAGAACCTTCAGGACCGCGTCGGCGTGGGGAATGACCGCGTGCTGGTAGCCCGTCGCCACCGAGAAGACCAGCACCCTGCGCTTGGCCTTGGGGGTGATGGTCGCCTTGGCGGGCGCTAGCTGTCGGACCTTGGCGACCCATTGCTCGGTGGGCGGTACGATCTTGCCGGGCTTGGGGATTCTCTCAGCCGCCATGGCGACCAGCGTCAGACCCAAAACCGCAACCATGCCCGCCAGCAAGGGCCGCGCTGGGGATATCCGATCGAATACGTTCATGTTCTCATCTCCTTCGAACTGTTATCAACGACTGCTCGGATGAATCGGCCCCGATGATCGTCGCGGGTCCTTTGGCGATTCTATCGCGGTTCGAGAGCAGGCCAAGCGTTTTCCCCGCCGGACGCGGGGGCGCGGAGGCTGGCGTAGTGCCATATCTTGTTTCTTATAAAGCCGTTGCGGACTTAGCCGCGTTCCATATAATGATTGTACGCGTCGATTGTGCATTGGGTGGCGATGCGTCATGTTTTTGG
>CAZMBZ010000309.1:4336-5880 GCA_964564285.1 uncultured Planctomycetaceae bacterium
TATAATGATTGTACGCGTCGATTGTGCATTGGGTGGCGATGCGTCATGTTTTTGGGAGCGGCAAGATGGACACCATGATTCTTGAACTGATTCAAAACATATCATTGCTCGTGACGCTGGTTGTCGGCCTGCATATGCTGGCCCGACGACTGAAGCAGCAGTCGATGCTCTATCGCCTGGCGGCAGGGCTGTTATTCGGTGCGGTCGGCGTTGCGGTGATGATGATGCCGATGCACTTTGCGCCGGGAGTGATCTACGACGGACGTTCGATCGTACTGAGCCTCGCCGGGCTCTTCGGTGGACCCGTGGCGGCGGCCTTGGCGACCTTGATGTGCGGCTTGTACCGTTTGTACCTGGGTGGCGCGGGGATGTGGCCTGGCGTGGGGGTGGTTGTCGAGGCAGCGGCGATCGGCGTGGCGCTTCACTACCTCTGCCGACGCGATCGTCGATGGGTAAGCCCGGTGCGTCTCTGGTTGGCGAGTATCGTGATACACGTGATCATGCTGCTGTTGCAACTTCTGCTTCCCACCGGCAATGGTTGGGATGTGATCATCAAGATCGGCCCGGCCGTGCTGCTGTTCTACCCGCTGACTTTCCTGCTGATTGCCCAAGTGTTCCTGGAAGCCCAGCGAAGACGAACCGCCGAGAAATCGCTTCGGGAAAGTGAGGAACAGTTCCGCTCGCTTGTTGAAGGCGCGCCTGATGCTATTTTTGTGCAGACCAATGGGAAGTTCGTCTATCTGAACGCTGCCGCTCTACGAGTGTTCGGCGCTTCGGCGCCGTCGGAGTTGCTGGGGCAACCCGTAATGGAACGCGTCCACCCGTCGGTGCGGCAGCGGATTGAGTCGGTGATTGTTCATGATCGCCGGGGTGAATGCCTCGATGGTGTGTGCTTGCGGACCGATGGCGGCGAAGTGCCCGTGGAAGTATCCGCCGTTCCGACTGTATATGAGGGCACTGACGGAGCCATTGTTTTTGGCAGGGACATCTCAGCACGCAAAAAACTTGCGGACCAGTTGGTTCAGGCTCAGAAGATGGAGGCCGTGGGCCGGCTTGCCGGTGGCGTGGCCCACGACTTCAACAATATGCTACAGACTATTCTTGGCTATTCGGACATGCTTTTGGAAGAGATGGAGGCGACACATCCTTTCCATGATCATCTGGAGCAAATCCATAAGGCTGCCCAGCGCTCGAGGGACTTGACGCGACAACTGCTCGCCTTCGCGCGTAAGCAGACAATCGCGCCACAAGTGTTGGATATGAATGAGACCATCGCCGACATGCTGAAGATGCTTCAACGGTTGATCGGCGAAAATATCGACCTGCGATGGCGGCCCGGCGATGACACCTGGCCGATCAGTATGGACCCCGCCCAGGTTGACCAGGTCCTGGCCAATCTCGTGGTCAATTCCAGAGATGCGATCGCCGGGACGGGGATCATCACGATTGAAACTTCCGGGGTAGAGTTTTCCCAGGAGTACTGCGATTGCCATAAGGGCTTCAATCCCGGCCAATACTCGATGCTGACCGTGAGCGACGATGGC
>CAZMBZ010000310.1:0-5873 GCA_964564285.1 uncultured Planctomycetaceae bacterium
TGGGTCTACTACAGCCCAGATCCCGGGCCCATTGTCATAGCGGGCAGCCTGGGCGTCCAGGCCGGGCCGATGCGGGTGAAGCAGGTCCGCTGGCAGGCCGACCACGCCAAGACTACCGATTATGGCGAAGGCCCGGTGGCAAATAACGTCTACACGGGATACTTCGTCATCTACGCGGAATTGGCGACCCCGGCCGACGCGGCGCCAGGCGAATACGAAATCACCCTCAGCCCGCGCGGCCAGATATGCAAGGACGTGTGCATCAACCTGGATGGCGATGACGCAATCTCGGCGTCTGTAATGGTTCAGGTAGGCCCGGCCGGTGTCGCCGATTCAGCCTGGACCGACGAGTTGTCGGCCGGCTGGGATGAATCCATGTCGGCATCGGCCCTTAAGACAAGCCATTCGAGCTCTCCAACTCCTTCCGGAGCAATCGGTTCGGCGTCGGCGGCGGTGGCTGGGTACACCGTTTGGGCGGGGCTCGGCCTGGCGCTGCTGGCGGGGCTCACACTGAACATCATGCCTTGCGTCCTGCCGATAATCCCATTGCGGATATACAGTTTGGTCAGCATGGCCGGCGAGTCTCGGCGCCGCTTTGTGACGCTTGGCCTGGCATTCGCCCAAGGAATCCTGCTGTTTTTCCTGGCCCTGGCGGCAGTTAGCGCCGGCCTGAGGCTGCTGGGCAGCGGGACGATCGACCTCAACGAGCACTTCAAGTACCCCTGGGTTCGCATCCTGATCGCCATGGTCCTGCTGGCGCTGTCAGCCAATCTGTGGGGGCTTTTCAACGTCATCGTACCGAGCAAGGTCGCCGGTCTCGGGCAGGACTCGGCCTCGAAAGGCCACCTGGCCGCCGTAGGCATGGGATTGATGATGGCCGTGCTCAGCACGCCGTGCAGCTTCTGGCTGATGGCGCTTGCCCTGGCGTGGGCCCAGCTTCAACCGTTGTGGCTGGGCACGCTGGCGATCGTTATTATCGGCGTGGGCATGGCCCTGCCGCACGCGGTGCTGGCATCACTGCCGGACCTGGTCAAATTGCTGCCCAAGCCCGGTGCGTGGATGGAGTATTTCAAGCAAACGATGGGCTTTCTGCTCATCCCGGCGGTGCTTTATCTGCTCAGCACCTTGCCCGAGCGTGGCGGCTGGCCCTGGTTGGTGGGTGGTTTCGGCGTGGTTCTGGTCTTTGCGCTATGGATATGGGGCAGTTGGGTGCGATACGACGCGCCTTTGCGGCGAAAAATGGTCGTTCGCGGCACTGCGGTCGCACTGGCGGTTGCGTCTGGCCTCTACCTTTTGCCGGAACCGGGCCGTGGCGGGGTCCAATTCGAGCCGTTCAGTGCCCAGCGGATAGCTCAAGCCGGCAAGGATGGGCAGGTTGTGGTCATAAAAGTCACGGCCTCATGGTGTACCGAGTGCAAGATTCTCGATTTTCGCGTTTTCGGCCGGCCCGAGATCGCCAAGGCCTTCCGCGACGGGCAAGTGGTCGCCATCGAGGCCGATGTGACCGAAAAGTCCAGCGCCGCGGCGCTATGGGTAAAGGCCAATGGCGGCGGCGCTCCGCCGGTGACGCTGATTTACCCCGCCTCGGGCAGCCCGCCACAAACGATAGTCGGCGTCTTCGGTCAGGAAGATATGATCCGCTACCTCGCCGAAGCCCAAGGCGTCAAGCCTGGCTCGTAGGTGCCGCTGCGCCGACAGGGGAAAACGTAACGGGGCATTATCCGAAGGCATTGCCCTACACCCATGGTTGCGGTATGCTGATGTAATTGTTGACGGATTCCATACGGCATGTGTCTTGACGGAAGGATCGCCAGATAATGCAACGGTGGCTTGGTGTGACAATGCGGGTCGTTCTGGGTGTCGCAGCTCTTGTTGCGATCTCGGGCGCGGCGAGGGCGGATGAGATTGCCCAGGCAACGGCGCTGTGGCGGCAGATGCGTTCCGCCGAGCCGGACACTGCCGATTTCAAGGGCGCCCAATGGAAGCTCACCGCCCTGATCGGCACGACGGCGAAATCCAAGCACGTGGTAATGGCCACCGCGCTTATGGATCGCAAAGCCAAGTGTGGGGTCAACGCATCCGCAATCGAGTTGTTCGGCCAGAACCCGTTCGAGGTCGCTGACATACGCCGAATGCTCAGCGATCCGCAGCGATCATTCCAACAGCGCGAGTTGCTCAAGACTTACTATTCCGAGTGCCGGCCCGAGTCGTCAGCGTCGCTGCTGTCGGAGGACTATCGAAGAAAGTTGGTGGCCGTGCTGGCCGAGAGGCTGGGCACTCTTGCCGGCCAGCCGATGCATTATGGCGAGCAGCGGCTCTTCTTGCATTTGGCCTCGGCAGTGCTTGGGCGTTACCCGGCTGGGGCAGATAAGGACAAGGCCCCCGAGGGCTCGCAGCTCGTCAAGTCGCTCGTCGCCTATGCTGAGAAGGGCAATCGGGCTGACACGCTGGCTGCGGCGATTCCGGTCTGGCTGGACCTTCGCAAGAACCCCGTCGCCCGGATCGGCAACTTCGGCGAGGCAACTCGTCTGCTGGGCCACTGGGACCCGTTGGAGCGATTGAAGGCGGCGGCTTGGCTTGGCGATCGCGTCGGGTCGGATGAGAAAGGCGCCCAGGTTGTGCTGGCCATGCTGGACGACCTCCGCGACGAGGCCCGTGCCGAAGCGGCGCGGGTCTTCAGTTTCGCAGCCAGCTACAAGCCCCAGACAGTCATCCCGCGAATGGTGGGGTTGATGACCGAGGACATTTCAACGGTAGTCCAGACCGCCGCCGCCGAGGCCCTCAGCGCCCGCGCCGAACAGTGCGCCAAGCAGGTCGAACCGCTGCTGGCCGTGCTGACCAGCCCCTCGCGCCGACTTGGCAGCAATCGCACAAACTGCATTCTGACAGTCCTGTCCAAGCTGGTTGACTTTGCCAGACCCTCCCAGAAGGCCAGCATGGTCGAACTGGCCGCCCTGCGACTGAATACCTCGCCGATCGGGGCGCTGGCGCTCCTGGAAGCGCTCGGGCCAGGCGCTGCTGCCGCCGTGCCTGCCATCAAAGAGTACCGATCTTCCGCGGACAGATTCCAGAAGGCCTACATCAATCTGCACGTCTTGCCCGCGATACTACCTAACGAGCCTCCAAAGTAGAAAACCGAGTGCAATTTCCCCAATGGACCAGAAGTACATACGTAATTTCAGTATCGTCGCTCATATTGACCACGGCAAGAGCACCCTGGCCGACAGGATGCTGCTGCTGGCAGGGGCAATAACCCAGCGTGAGTTCCGCGACCAGATCCTCGACGACATGGACCTCGAACGCGAGCGCGGCATCACCATCAAGGCCTCGGCCGTGACGATGTCGTACAAGCACACCGACGGTCAGATGTACATGCTCAACATGATCGACACGCCAGGCCACGTGGACTTTCACTACGAGGTCAGCCGATCGCTGGCGGCATGCGAGGGGGCGTTGCTGGTTGTGGACGCCGCACAGGGCGTCGAGGCACAGACTGTCGCGAACGCCCACCTCGCGACGAAGGGTGGCCTGACAATGGTGCCGGTGGTCAACAAGATCGACCTGCCGGCAGCCCGTCCCGAAGACACCGCCATGGAGATAGAGAACCTCATCGCCGTGCCCGCGGAGGATTGCATCTTCGCCTCGGCGAAAAGCGGCAAGGGGATCGAGTCGATGATGGCAGCCATCGTCGAGCAACTCCCCGCGCCAAAGGGCGATCCCGAAGCCCCGACTACCGCGCTTATTTTCGACAGCACCTATGACGACTATCGCGGGGTGGTGGTGTATGTGCGCATGTTCGACGGCGCGCTCAAGGTCGGCGATAAGGTCCGCATGATGGGCACCGGCGAGGAATACACTGTTACGGATATGGGGAAGCTCTGCCCACGAGCGACGCGGGTCAAAGAAATGCGGGCCGGCGAGGTCGGCTACGTCGTGGCAAACATTCGCAGTGTGGTGTCGGTTCACGTCGGCGACACGCTGACCCTTGCGGGCAGGCAGGCGAAAAAAGCCCTGCCTGGTTACCGCCCGCCGCAGCAGATGGTCTTCTGCGACTTCTACCCGGGGCCGAGTACGCAGTTCCCGGAACTTCGTGATGCGCTGGAAAAACTCCAGCTCAACGACTCTTCGCTGACCTACCAGGCCATAAGCGCCGATGCCCTGGGCTTCGGTTTTCGATGCGGGTTCCTGGGCATGCTCCACATGGAGATCGTCCAGGAAAGGCTCGAACGCGAGCACAGCATCGAGGTGGTGCAGACCGCGCCCACCGTGCCGTACCAGATTCTGACGACCAAGGGCGAGGTAGTCGAGGTGGACTCCGCCGGCGACCTGCCGGAACCGAACTTCGTCGAGGAAATCCGCGAGCCGATCGTCAGGGCGGACCTGATCATCCCAGCCGATGCCATCGGTGGGGTCATGCAGCTTGTCGAGGACCGTCGAGGCGAATACATCGAGACTGAGTACCTCTCGAGTGATCGCGTGATCCTCAGCTACAAGATGCCCCTGGCGGAGATCATTTACGATTTCTACGACAAGTTGAAAAGCGCCACTCGCGGTTACGGCACGATGGACTACGAGATCATCGCCTTCAGTCCCGACGACCTCGTGAAGCTCGACATCATGGTCAACGGCCAGCAGGTAGATGCGCTGTCGGTGATAATGCATAAATCCAAGGCTGAGAGCCGCGGGCGAAGGCTGCTGATCCGCCTCCGCAGGGAGATATCGCGGCATCAGTTCGAAATCCCGCTCCAGGCCGCCATCGGCACGAAAATCATCGCCCGGGAAAGTATCAAGGCCCTGCGAAAGAACGTCACCGCCAAGTGCTACGGCGGCGACATCAGCCGAAAGCGCAAGCTGCTCGAGAAGCAGAAAAAGGGCAAGAAGCGAATGAAGATGATCGGCAACGTCGAAATCCCCCAGAAGGCCTTCATGGCAGTCCTGGAAGTCGGCGACGACTGACCCGCGGAGACATCATAACATAGGTTCCTGACCCAATGGCCCGAAGTTAAGCATTCCGCTTCTTGTTCTTGAGCCCAACGGGCTCTTCAAAAGCACCATGAAGAATGCTCAACTTCGGGCCATTGGTTACGACCCGTTTTCCTTTCCCGAGCCCGACCGAGACCGAGTACCCCCCGAAAAAATTATGGTTTTTTGCTTGACAATCAGCGATCTTCGTTTATAATATAGGCAACACGCGGGCATACTACGGGGAGATTCCATGCAAACGCGCACTGACAAACCGCCGTACGCAAACGCCAATCGCACCTGTGGGCCAGGGAAGTCTTTTTCTATTAATCACTTACCCCTGTTTACGGCCCTTACGGCCGGCATCCACCCACGAGAATCCGCCCCAGCCGGAACGCCGCTCCGGAAGTTGCCGAAGCCGACTGAAAAACAACCGCCCCACGCGCCAGGTAGCAATGAGCACGTAATCGCTTTAATGAAAAGGACATAAAATAGTTCTGACCCGTTTTTCTGCTCACGTCTTACGGGTGTTTCGGGCCTGAGGTTTGTAGGCAGTGGCCGGAAGTGCTGTATGCATGGTTGTATGATAGCGCTGGACGGTTCGAAAGATGAATCAGATAGAAGACTGGCTGGTAATGACAGACTCAAAACAATCCAATAAAAGACGCACAATGCGCGCTGTTGCTGTAGGAATAGGAGTGACTCTGTTCTTGGCTATCTTCATTGTCGTTGCATCAGATATTTGCATGAAGAAGGTGCCAGACAGTGTCGCTTTTGATTCCAATAAATGGAAACGTGCAGGTAATTCTGAATTGCGCGCGCGGATGGTGGGTGATCTGATGCAACGACATGAATTGGTTGGTATGGACCGAGAACAGGTAGTCTCGCTTCTCGGCTCGCCGGATCTCCGC
>CAZMBZ010000311.1:0-5822 GCA_964564285.1 uncultured Planctomycetaceae bacterium
CCGAGCGAGTATGGGCGGGTGTATCGCTGGTTTGTCAAAGAATATGTTCCGAAGCACCCCCGCCCGCATACATTCAGGGATGTGGAACCGGACATCATCATCGTTCGCTTTCCCGACGCCTACTGGGGGCAGAGACACTCATGGATCAACGAATCCCTCTACGGGGCGGATGTCCAGGCGGGTCCTGAATCAATCGCGTGGGTTAACATCTGGCACCTCCTGACGCATGGGCATACGAGTAAGAAGGGAATATCTTTTCACAATAAGGGCTGGAACGTACCGCACGATTTCTTCTGCCCCCTGAACAATGTGGTCGTATACGATCACCGGGTCGATCGAAAAACGCTTTCTCAACCCAAGCTCATTTTTCTCACTGGTGTTTCCGTCAGCGATGAAACACGGCGTGCGATACGCGATTGCGTCAAGAAAGGAGCCACCTGCATCGCCTTGGGTTCCCTGGCGCCAAAGGATATCTTGTCAAAGGGAATCGTCGTTCGCGATGGGTTGGGGAAGTGGGTGATCACGGACGATTTTACGGATCGGAAGACAATCGCCGCGGCGACTCCGTACTTGGGCAAGCCCGACGAAATACGTTACCGATTCGGTGAGCGCGTACTAAGAGTCCGGCGAGGAAAAGACGGAAACGAAATCCGGATCACGCTCGAAAACGAATCGAGATAGTTGTTAAACAAGAATAGGGAAGACAACGAATGCAGTGCACAATAGTATTGAAGAGAACATTCGCCCTGTGCTTGTGTTGTGTTGGTCTGGTCTGCACAGCGGCCGCAGAGGATGCTCCCGTGAGCTATCGGCACTTCGAGGTCGTCGAAGAAAACGGCCAGGTCACGTCAACCGAACCAATCCGTCCAGAGAAGACCCCGGCCTGGGCCCGGAATGTGTCGCAGGACAAACATGACTGGTCGAAGGGACCGGACATGACCAAGCCGTATTTCAAGACCCCGATCCCCTTCGTCCTGCCGCCGGCAGACAAAGGCGAGCCTTTCTACCCGCACAATCACCAGCCCTCAATTGTGTGGTGTCCCAACGGCGACCTTCTGGCGATCTGGTATTCCACGGGCAAGGAACAGACAGCGGAACTGACGGTCCTGGCCAGCCGACTTCGGCCGGGGGCGGATGCATGGGAGCCGTCCAGCGAGTTCTTCAAAGCACCGAACCGCAACATGCACGGTTCCAGCATCTTTCATGACGGGAAAGGAACGATTTACCACTTCAACGGTATGGCTCCCGACGGTGGCAAAGGCTGGACAAAGCTGGCAATGCTGATGCGCACCAGCCGGGACAACGGGGTCACGTGGACGGCGCCGCGGGCCATCGGCCCCAGACAGGCAGGCCGTCACCAGGTGATCTCCGGCACGCTGATGACACGCGACGGGGTGCTGATTCAGAATTGCGACGCGGTGCCCGGCGGAAGCGGTGGCACCGCATTGCACATCAGCCATGACGGCGGCAAAAGTTGGCACGACCCTGGCGAAGGCAAGCCGAAACCGAAGTTTACAGAAGGCGGCAAAGGTGAGGGAACGATCGCCGGTATCCATGCCAAGGTTGTCGAGTTGAGCGATGGTCGTCTGCTGGCATTCGGCCGAGGCGACACCATCGAGGGTCGCATGCCGATGAGTGTCTCTTCCGATCTGGGAAAGACCTGGTCGTATCACTCCAGCCCTTTCCCGCCGATCGGAGGGGGACAGCGCCTGGTCTTGAAGCGGCTTCGGGAAGGGGCACTTTTGTTTGTGTCCTTCACATCCGGCAACCGGAATAGGCCGGAGGCCAACGGCATGACGTTCACGGATCCCAACGGAAGAGAGTTCTCCGGCCACGGTATGTTCGCCGCCGTCTCGTTCGACGACGGCGAGACCTGGCCCGTTCGAAAGCTGCTGACTCCCGGCGAGGGCACGTTCAACGGAGGGGCGTGGACTGGGGATTTCACGGCCACGCCGACACGCGCCGAACATGCCGGGTACCTGGCCGCCACCCAGACCCCCGACGGCATAATCCATCTGATCAGCAGCCGGCTGCACTATCGCTTCAACCTGGCCTGGTTGAAAGGTGGCGTCAACGACATGATTGCCAAAACCCTCATCGTCTCAGAAGCGGAAGGAGGTATAGGGGTCAGGAACCGTTGTTGTCATATTGCGAGCGGCAGGGCGACGACCCCGGCGGTAAAAGCTAGCTGTATGAGGTCGACAACCTGGTCCCAACTATTATATATGCTGCAGTAGCGGGTATTTTTAGTGGCCGTTTGGGAAACAGAAACGTCGGCCCCGGGCAGTTCGGATCTGTACATCGTCACAAAGTATGACTACTCCGCCGATATGGGCCGACTGACCGGCACGTTCGATAACAACGACCGCGAAACGCGGCGCGAATACGACGCTCTCGGCCGGACAACCGCAGTCATCGAGAACTACTCGGACGGGCTCCCTCCGAAGCGAACGACACGGCAAAACAGCAATGATATATGAACGGTAAAGTGACAACTGGAAGCTAGGACTTGACAACGTATCGCCGAACGGCTTCCTTCAGTTCAAGGTTCTGTCAGTCGCCCGGATTTGCAGCCCCTTGGAAGCAAGGGGTTTCTTTTTGGGGTGAGATGGTTCGTCTTAATTCGGATCGATAAATGGGTCGTATTTGGTTGTTTCTATGGGTCGCGGAGCATCGATGCGGCGGGCTCGTCCAGGAGCAGGTGGCAGTCGTCGTGGGTGTTGAGGATTGACGCGGGGACCATTATGTCCACCTGGCCTTCGAGCGTGTCTCGGACGGCTGGGGCTTTTCGCCTGTCGGGCACGGCGGCGATAATGCTTTGGCTGGCGAGGATCTGGCGGATGCTCATGGACACCGCCCGGCGCGGGACGTTGTCGAGCGTCTCGAACCAGCCCTCCGCGAGCTGCTGACGACGGCAGGCTTGGTCGAGTTCGACGACTATGTAGGGTTCGGTCGTCTCGAAGTCGGCAGGGGGATTGTTGAACGCCAGGTGGCCATTCTCGCCGATTCCCACGCACGCGACGTCGATCGGGTGCCGGCGGAGGATTTCGCCGACGCGCCGGCACTCGGAGGCGGGATCGTCCTCGGCGTTTATGTAGTGGAACGCCTTCAGCGCCGGAACCTTCGCGGCGAATCGTTCCTTGAGATACTTACGGAAGCTGGCGGGATGGCTGGCGTCCAGGCCGGCGTATTCTGCGAGGTGGAAGCCCGTCACTCGCGACCAGTCCACAGGCAGGTCCACCAGGGCGGCGAGCATTTCGAACTGGCTGGCGCCGGCGGAAAGTATCAGGTTGGCCGATCCGCGAGCGGCGATGGCGTCTCGCAGGCGTCCAGCCGTCATCTCCGCAGCCGCAGCGGCCATTTCCTGCTTGGTCGGGTATATGTATATTTCCATGTGTGATTTCCATGTCGGTGACGAAGACGCTTACGCCGCTGGGCAAGAATACCCTCGCGGGCGAGGTCAGACAAGAAAGTCGCCAAGCCCCCTTACCCGGAAGAAGCGGTCTCTCGAATAGCCTTGCCCGCGCGTGCAAACCGGTTAGAATATTGGCAAAGGCCCGCGACGGCCCGAGACTGGAGCGTGAACCTGGGCAAGGCAGGCCCGGGCGCATTTGGTCGGGGCCCAAAGGGCGAAAGGAGTCCGCCGTGAGAGAGTTTCATCACCTTGGCATTCCGGTCAAAGAGAAGATGCCCGAGATGGGCTATTTCGAGAGCCTCAAGTGCTGGGCGACAGACCCGGAGGTTACGCACGGACGCGTCGAGTATCTGTTCTTCGAGGAGGGTTCGCCCATGGCTGAGCCTGTCCTGAGGGATTCGCACGTGGCGTTTCGCGTGGACGACCTCGACAAGGAAATCGCTGGCAAGGAATGCGTCTACGGCCCGACGACGCTGCCCGAGGGCGTCAAGCTCGCCTTTTTCTATGTTGACGGCTGCCTTACCGAATATTGCGAGATGCTCGGGTAGGGGCACGCTTCAACATCCGCCCGCGGGTCCGGGCCGAGGTGGCTGGGCGATCCGGCGGGCCATGTTGGCAGGCTCGGAGTCTGCCCCCGGTCAGTATTGATACATCGTGGCGACGTCGGCTTGCTCGACGTCGCCACGCGTCCCCATACGCTATCAGATCTTTTGGAAAGCTGTCTCTGCCGTGAGCGGCCTGGTTTCCTGTGCGCCCGCATGAGAAGGTGATGTTTCAGCCAGTTGCGTTTCGTTCGGTTGTGGTGGGGTGCCTATAATGTGGCGGACACAACCGAAAGGTATGTATCATGGTTACGAGTATATTTCTCGCGACGGTCTCGGCCGTTATGGCTTTTTCGGCTATTACAGGATGCAACAGTATGGATCAGAAGAACACCGACAAGCCCGCCAAGGTTTCCCAGGGCAAGACCATTGCGACGTCGATGCCCGCACTGACCAAGGCAGAGGCCCACATCATCCGGGACAAGGGCACGGAACGCCCTTACACGGGCAAGTACTGGAAGTTCTCGGGCGAGGGCGTGTATCTGTGTCGGCAGTGCGGCGCGCCGCTGTACACGTCCAAGAGCAAGTTTCGTAGCGAGTGCGGCTGGCCCAGCTTCGACGACGAGATCGACGGCGCCGTCATCCGCAAACCAGACGCCGACGGCAGGCGGACGGAAATAATCTGCGCCAAGTGCAACGGGCATCTCGGCCACGTCTTTCTCGACGAGGGCTACACGGAGAAGAACACGCGTCACTGCGTGAACTCGATGTCGCTGGTTTTTCGCACGGCCGAGGAAATGAAGAAAGCCGCCGCCAAGGCCGCCGCCTCGGCGACGACCAAACCGGCGGCCAAGGTAACCGGCGAGGCCATCTTCGCCGGCGGGTGCTTCTGGGGCGTCGAGCACTTGTTCGAAAAGGCGCCCGGCGTGATCAGCGCCGAGTCCGGCTACATTGGCGGCCAGGCAAAGAACCCGACGTACGAGCAGATATGCACAGGTCGGACCGGCCACGCCGAAGCCGTGCGAGTGGTCTTCGACCCAGCCAAGACCTCCTACGAGGTACTGGCGAAACTTTTCTTCGAGATTCACGACCCTACCACCGTCAACCGCCAGGGTCCCGACGTCGGCACGCAGTATCGCTCTGCCGTCTTTTATAAAGACGATCAGCAGAAGAAGACAGCCGAGAAGCTCATCGGACAGCTTGCCAAGAAGGGCTACAAGGTGGCGACAGAGGTCAAGAAGGCAACGGAGTTCTACCCGGCCGAGCAATACCACCAGGACTACCTGGTCAAACATCCCGAGCGGCCCGCCTGCCACATACGCACGCCGCGGTTCGAGATCCCGCTCGAACCGTAGCCGACGCGCCGGGCAGCATGACGAAAGAAGATGGCCCGGCCCTCCGAAATGTCAAGACATGGTTCGGAAAGGCCGACGCCCGGCCGCCGGGAAAAAAAGAAAAGCCTCCGAATTTCCCTTGACGCCCCGGCCTTCTGGGGTAGGCTTAAGGCAGTAATGTAGTTCACTCACTCCGCCAGGCTCGATAGGCTGGCGGAGCCAAAACCGGCATGAGCCTGCCGGCTCTGTTTGTGAGGGCAAGGGCGTTTCTCGCTCACTCGCACCTACCTGATGGCCGCCCGGCCGAGATTGCTTTGTTTGCGCTCGTGAGGAGCAGACCGCGATGCTCGCGGTGGTCAACGGGGACCAATGACCACGCTCGGGTTCTTCAGCCCCCCGAAGGAAGCTGTGGCACTGCGCTTGCGCCTTGCAAGCCTGGGTGCCCACAAGGGAAGCGAAGGAGTCAGGCTATGAAGGGGATCAGAATCCAACAGCAATGCAGAATCGCGGCTTTGATCGTCTGCGCACTCG
>CAZMBZ010000312.1:0-5813 GCA_964564285.1 uncultured Planctomycetaceae bacterium
CGGAAGCAGTCGAACAGGTATGTCGCATCATGCGGACCCGGCGAGGCCTCGGGGTGGTACTGGACGCTGAAGATGGCCTTGTCGGTGTGGGTGAAGCCTTCGACTGTCATGTCGTTGAGGTTCACATGCGTCACGACGGCGCCGGTGGCGGCGAGTGATTCCTCATCGGCGGCGAAACCGTGGTTCTGGCTGGTTATCTCCACCTTGCCGGTGGCTTGGTTTCGGACGGGCTGGTTCCCGCCGCGATGGCCGAACTTCAGCTTGTACGTCTTGCCGCCCAGTGCCCGGCAGAGAAGTTGGTGACCAAGGCAGATGCCGAAGATCGGCACCTTGCCAACCAGACCCTTGAGCGAATCGACGGCATACGTCACAGCCGCCGGGTCGCCTGGGCCGTTGGATACGAACACGCCCTCGGGTTTGTGGGCGAGGATTTCTTCCGCGGTCGCCGAAGCCGGCACGACCTGCACATCACAGCCGCACTCGACGAGGTTCCGCAGGATGTTCATCTTCGCCCCGCAGTCCACGGCCACCACGCGGAACACCCGCTCGCCATGATCGCGATGGGCCTGGGCGAAGTCGCTCCCGTAGCCGTCGGTCCAGTGATATGCATGCTCGGGCATGACTGTCTTCACGAAGTCCGCGCCGGTCATCGGAGGCACAGCCATCGCCCGGCGGACAAGCTCGGTGTCGTCGAGCACCTCGGTGCTCAGCACGCCGGCGACCGCTCCGGCGACGCGGATGTGCCGCGTCAGCGCGCGAGTGTCGATGCCCGCAATGCCCATGATTCCCTCGGACGCGAGGTATTCCGAGAGCGACCGCGACGCCCGGAAGTTGCTCACCACGGGGCTGAGTTCCTTGATGATGAGCCCGGCCACCTGAATCCTGCGGTTGTTGCTCTCGACGTCCTCGTCGTTGATGCCGTAGTTGCCTATCAGCGGGTAGGTCATGGTGACTATCTGCCCGGCGTAGGACGGATCGGTCAGCACCTCCTGGTAGCCGCTCATGGAGGTATTGAAGACGACCTCGCCGCCCGAGTCTCCGCCTGCGCCGAAGCTCACGCCCGTGAACACCAGCCCGTCGGCCAGGGCCAGCTTGCATGTCCTGGTATTCTGCATGTCGGTTCCTGTGTTTTGTGTCACTGCCCGTACTTGTACCAGACGCGAACGAACTGGTAGACCTCATGGCGCATCTCGCCGGATACATGCAAATGGGCGTCCTGCGGCCCGGTCTCTCCGGCGTCGCGCATGTTCGGCAGGGCGACCGTTTCGACGTTGAGCACCTGGACGTTGTTCTCGGTTATCCACTTGTTGGCGCGATCGACGGCCTCCTGGACGGGAGCGAATTCCGGTGAGACGAAGAATCCGCCCTCGCCGGTCTTGGCGGGAACGAAATCGGCAAACCCGATCATACAACTCTCTCCGGCCCATTCGGCCCGTTCGGTCGCACGGTCCGGCCGAAATCCCGACTGACAGGCGCGGCTGGACGGAACGGCTTCATTTGGCAGCCCCGCAGCACTTTTTGTACTTCTTGCCTGAGCCGCACGGGCACGGGTCGTTTCGCCCGGGCTCGCCCTTGGCGTGAAGCGGGTCCACCTTCTTGGTTTCCTTGATGAGCTTTTTCTCAGCCTCGATCTCGTCGGCGGTCTTGCCCTTGAGCGCGAGGTCTTCGAGCGTCTTGTCTTTCTTTTTCTTGTCGAAACGTTCGCCGAGCCAATCACGTGCCATTTTTTATATGCCTTTCGTATTTCGTTTAGTGAGCAGCCCGTCTAGAAAGCTAGCCCTGCTCGCGCCCGCAGCACTTCTTGTATTTCTTGCCCGATCCGCACGGGCAGGGGTCGTTTCGACCGACGCGTGGAATGTTGCGGACGATGGTCTGGACCTTCTGCGCCTGGGTCGCGGAGGCTTGGTCGGCCATGTCCTGGGCAAGGTGGTCGTAGCCCTGCAACTGCTCGTGAACCGTGTCGGATACCTGGTAAACGTTCGTCATCTCCTGCCCGGCCGTCAGGCGGACCTTGAAGATCATATCCGTAACCTTTTCCTGGACGCCCGTGAGCATTTCTTCGAACAGTGCCGCGCCCTCGCGTTTGAACGCCACTCGCGGGTCCTGCTCGGCGTAGCTTCTCAGCCCGATGCCGGCCTTGAGGTGGTCCATCGTCAGCAGATGGTCCTTCCAGCAACTGTCGTAAATCTGAAGCAGGACGAACCTCTCGAGCGCGGTCATCTCGCGGCGAAGAAATGCCCGCCCGGCCTCGATCAGTCGGCCCATAGCGTCGCCGTTGAGCGTCTCGGCAGGGAGCTCGGTATCGAACCGCTCGGCTGCGTATTTCTCGACGGCCTCGCCGGTGGGATCGCTACCGAGGGCCTGCCGGATTTCCTCTTCGAGCTTGCCTCCGGCGAGGAAGGACTCGGCGATCTCGACAAGCTGGGCGTAGATTTCTGCCGGCTTGCGGTCTCGCAGTTGGTCGATGGTCATCCCGCAGCGATACTTGGCATTGGCCCAGTCGACGAGGAATTGCAGGGCGTAGACATTGTCCGTCCCAGCCTGGCCGATCGTTATGTCCATTACGTGCTCGACGGGGTATTCGATCTCGCGGCGGAGGTACTGAGCGCTGACCTTGTCCATCAGCACCTGCCGCACGGTAGCCTGGTCGCCCACGAGTTCATCCGGCGTGGCGGCTATCAGGAACCGTCCCTTGGCCCACTCGGCCAGGGAAACCCTGGCGAAGTCCTCGCCGAGGAACTGACCAAGCGGGGCGAGGTTGATCTGGTCGATTTTCTCCGCCGCGGCGTCCAGGAGTTGGATCGCCACGTCATGGGGCGTCATCTTACGGAGCTGGTTCTGCGAGAGCTGGACGTTGAAGCGGCTCATCGCCCAACTGCTGAGCCCCCTGAGGTCCCAGTCACCGGGCTCGGCTTCGTCGTCCATGTACTCGCCGAGGGTAACGTCTATGACGCCGTCGGCTTCTTCCTTGGCCCGCTGCTTAAGGTCGGCTTCCAGGCTCGACAGGTCCTCGGGTATCTGGGCGTTGACCCGCTCGGGGCGGACATTCATCTGGAGAATCTTGCTGGCCCACTCGGCAATGCATCGCTTGGGGTACTGCCCGTCGAGGTAGTTTTCGACGGCCTCGTCGACGGAGCTGGTTATCATTTCCCAGGCCTGCTCGCGCAGCTCGACTCCTTCGAGTATCTTCTGGCGGCGTGAGTAGAACGTGTGCCTCTGGTGGTCCATCACCTCGTCGTATTCGAGGAGATTCTTGCGTATCTCGAAGTTACGTTCCTCGACCTTCTTCTGGGCGCGTTCGACGCCCTTTGAGACGCGGCGGTCCTCGATGGCCATGTCGCCCTGCAGGCCCAGCCATCCGAGCACCTTCAGCGTCCACTCGCTGGCGAAGATCGACATCAGATCGTCACGGAGCGACAGGAAGAACCGGCTGGAGCCCGGGTCGCCCTGTCGCCCGGCCCGACCTCGAAGCTGATTGTCGATGCGCCGCGCCTCGTGGCGTTCCGTGCCGACAATATGCAGCCCGCAAGGCACGGCCTGGGTACATTCCTTGCGACCGCGGGCCGGGAAGTCAGGATCCAGCTTCGGCTTGAAGCAGTGGGCGCAGTTGGTGGCGGCGTCGTACTGCTCGCAATGGATGCAGCACTTGTTGGTGCCTGATGGGTACAGAGGATCGGGCTCGACGCCAAGTTCCTTGAGTTTCTCGATCGGCGGGACTCGACACTTTTCGTATACCACGCCCGGCCCGAGCTTGATGTCCGTGCCTCGGCCCGCCATGTTGGTGGCGATGGTCACGTTGCCGACCATCTCCTTCGAGTCTTTTTTCAGCGGGCGCTGCTCGCCGGCGGAAGTAACGATGTCGGCCTCGCGCCCGGCGTTTTCCGGCCTGGCGTTGAGCACGGAATGCTCGATACCGTACCGACGTTTGAGCATATCCGAGAGCAATTCGGATTTCTCGATGCTCGTGGTGCCCACAAGCACGGGCCTGCCTGCCTTGCTGGCGGTGTTTATCTCCTCGACGATGGCATCGTACTTTGCCTCGACCGTGCCGTAGATGCGGTCTTCGTGATCGACGCGATTGACCGGGCGGTGCGTGGGAATCGACGCGACGTCGAGCTTGTATATCTTCATGAACTCGCCGGCTTCGGTCATGGCGGTTCCCGTCATGCCGGCGAGCTTCTTGTAGAGCTTGAAGTAATTCTGCAGCGTGATCGTCGCGAGGGTCTGGTTCTCCTCCTTGATCGTCACGCGTTCCTTGGCGTCCACTGCCTGGTGCAGGCCGTCGGACCACTCGCGTCCCTCCATGAGACGCCCGGTGAACTCGTCTACGATAATCACCAGCCCCTGCTGGACGACGTAGTCCTTGTCCCTCTCGTAGACAAGGTGCGCCCGCAAGGCGTTGTCCATCAGGTGAGGCCATTCCATGTTCGAGCCGACGTAGAAGCTGCCGACGCCCGCGATTTCCTGGGCGGCCCCGACGCCCTCGTGGGTCATGTGGACGGACTTCTTGTCCAGTTCGACCTCGTAGTACTTGGTCTGCTCGAAGAGTTCTTCCTCCGCCTGATCGAGCCGCTGCTCGGCCTGGGCGGTCTTCTCTTCGACCTGCTTGAGCTTATCGCCCTTGGCCTTGCCCTTCTCGCCGTCGAGGGACTTGATCTCTCGCTTGATAGCCTCGACGCGCTTGTTGACCTGGTCCCACGAGCGGTTGCGGGAGATGACCTCCCGAGCCACGGTGTCCGCCTTGCGAAAGCGATCCGTCTGCCCGTAGGCCGGACCGGAAATGATCAGCGGCGTGCGGGCCTCGTCGATGAGGATGCTGTCCACTTCGTCGATAATCGCGAAGTCCAGCGAGCCCTGCATTTGGTCCGCCACGGCCGTCTTCATGTTGTCGCGAAGGTAATCGAAACCAAACTCGCTGTTCGTGCCATAAGTAACATCGCAGGCGTAGGCCTGGCGGCGCGGCTCGCCTTCCGGACCCGAAGTGGCCATCGCGGAGGATATAAAACCGACCGACACGCCGAGCAACTCGAAGATCGGCATGGCGAACTCGGCATCGCGCTGCACGAGGTAGTCGTTAACCGTCACGACGTGAGTCTTCATGCCTTCAAGATAGGCCATGTAGATCGACGGGTAGCAGGCAATGGTCTTGCCCTCGCCGGTCGCCTCCTCGGCGACCCAGCCGTCGTCCAGCACCGACCCCGCCACGAGCTGCACGTCGAACTGCCGGTGGTCGCGCGCTCGCCGCGATGCCTCGCGAACAAGCGCGAATGCCTCGGCCCGGGCCTCGTTGCGGCTGAGGCCATCGGCGATGCGAGCCTTCAGTTCGTCGCTGCGGATCCGCAACTGTTCGTCGGTCAGCCTGCCGATCTCGTCGGAGAGCGGGTTTATATGTTCCCGCACGAAACGCAACCTGCCGCGAACGATGCGATCGTTTCGGCTGCCACCGATCATGAACAGAAAGATCTTCCTAAGCAATTTCAGCATGTACGTTACCAGTAAAATTAACTATAAGCCGACCCACAGGCCGCGCAGACCAAGCCGGCAGCCTGCTGAGTATCGCATCCCGCCCGGCCCGGGTCAAGGTGATGACGCCCGGCAAGCAACATGCCGCCTGGCGGTTATCGCCCGCGCCCTGCCCGCCCGGGCCACTTTCGCCCGGCTTCTTAAGACATGGTCGCAAGTTTCTGGACCTTGTTTCTTCCAAAGAAGGAGCGGTTGTCGTAGAAGTATATTTGACGCTTGGAGGCACCGATAAAACATGGCTTTGTGCGGGCCGCGGACCGGCCCAAGACGATGTGACAAATGAACGGATA
>CAZMBZ010000313.1:0-5783 GCA_964564285.1 uncultured Planctomycetaceae bacterium
CGGCGGAGTGCCTGGCGAAGGGCACGCCGATGGTCCTGCTCAAGCCCGTGCCAGGTCAGGAGGCCGGTAACGGCGAACACTTCGCCCGACACGGCGCCGCCGTGATAGCCCGCAACGACAGCGAGGTCGCCGACCTGGTCGCGAGCCTTCTGGCCGACCGTGACAAACTGGCGAAAATGAGCGATGCCGCGAGCAATCTTTACCGGCCGGGTGCCCAGACGATCGTCGACACCGTCCGCAAAATGCTGGGGCAATAAAAACGCTGCAACTACAAAAGGACTGAAACACAGACACGCCGAGTGGGACAAAGAGCCAATCCGCAACGCTGCCCCCCTACTACCTATTATCTACTGCCTGCCGCCAGAGATATTCTTATACGGATTCCAGTTAGATCTCGTTCCCGCGCGGACAGCCCACGCAATTATTGCTTGAGCATTATAGGCATCCCTGTCAGGTTTAGTGAGTTCCCCATTGCTTCTCATCCGCTCCCACACGTCCAGTCTGGGTGCGTATTAACCAAGCAGTTTCCCAAGTCGGTCGAGGCCCTTGTCTATTTCTTGCAGACTCGTGGCGAAGCTGAGGCGAACGCAGCGGTCCTCGCCGAAGGCGTTGCCTGGCACGAGAGCCACGTTGGCGCCTTCCAGGCAGGCCTTGGCGAAAGTCATGGAGTTGGTGACCTCCACGCCCGCGATACGACGCCCATAGTGTCGACGCACGTCCGGGAAGCAGTAAAACGCGCCGGTGGGCATCACGCAGGTGACATCAGGCAGCGCGACCAGCCGCTCGTAAAGATGCTTGCCTCTCGCCTCGAACTGCACTCGCATGGCCTCGACGGTCTCGGAAGCCTTGGGGTTTGTGTAGGCTTCATACGCCCCAGCCAGGGCGAAACTCACGGGGTTGGTCGTCTCGTGGCTCATCAGTCTGCCGATAGCCCCGATTAAGTCCTTGGGTCCGAAGACCCATCCGAGTCGCCACCCGGTCATCGCGAATGTCTTGGCCAGGCCGTTGAAGATCACCATACGGTCCGCCAGTTTCGGCTCGACGGTCGCCATGGAATGAAACTTCGTCTGGCCGTAGATAAGGTTTTCATATATCTCGTCGGAGAAGACTATCAGGTTGGTCTTGAGAATCGCCTCGCCCAGGGCGGCCAATTCCTGACGAGTGTACGTAACTCCCGTTGGGTTGCTGGGCGAGTTAAGCACGATGATTTTCGCATCGCCGCCCATGTCGAGGACCTGCTCGGGCGTGATCTTGAAACCGCCCTCGGGACTGGTGGGCATCGCGACCGGCTCGCCCCCGGCGAGTTTGACCTGCTCGGGATAGCTCACCCAGTAAGGCGCGGGAATCAACACCTTGTCACCCGGGTTAATCAGCACCTGGAAGGCGTCATAGAGCGCGTGTTTTCCGCCGAACGTGACGGCCACCTGTTCCGGCGAAGCGGTCACCTGGTTATCACGGGCAAGTTTATCGCAGATAGCTTGCTTGAGCGCCCTGAGCTGGCGGGGATTGTACTTGGTATCACCGGCGTCCAGGGCGGCCTTGGCGGCGTCTTTGATGAACTGCGGGGTATCGAAATCCGGTTCACCTGCGCCGAAACTGACCACGTCGATTCCGTCGGCCTTCATCTGCCCGGCGCGCGCGGTGATTGCTATTGTCGCGCTGGCGGGCACGCAGCTTATGCGATCGGAGAATTTCACGCGATGCTCCTGTTCTTCATAAAACAACGGGCGCCCGGCCCTATTCGGCACCGGCCACCCGCTGTGGTCTGTTGGTATTGGCCGCCGCGACTCAGTCGGCCTCGCCTTTGCTCGGGACATAACCGACCAGGTCCAGGAACCGGTCGCTGCTGATGAGCGGGACCTTCAGGTCCGCGGCCCGGGTCTTTATTTCCTGATAGCGGTTGAACCCCTTAAGCCTCTCCTGGTAGAGATCCCAAGCATCTTGGGGGTCGTTTTCGTCGGGCTTTCTCGGCCTGCCTGGCTGATCGCCGAGGACCACAAACGCGGTGCTGACGTTCAACTCATCTACCACGGTGCCGCCGTAACGACGGACGATTTCCTTGACAGCCTTATTGCCGGCCCGGGTCGCCTCGCCGGTATCGTTGAGGTCGAAGTCACCCTCGACCAAGAACTTATAGTCTCGCAGCGCGTCGAAGACCAGATTGGCCACAAGGTCGCCGGAGATAATCGGGGATACCTTGCTCTGCTGGATGATCCGGGCCTCGCAGACGTTTTCGCTGACATTGTAAACTTCCACAATGCCCTTGCCCTTGCCTGTCGGATCGACGCCGGTATACGGGAATACGGTAAACCGCAGGCCCTCGGAGACTCGGTCCTTGGCGCCGATGCCCAAGTAGACCATCCCTTCAGCCTGATCCACAGAACGGACCTTGCCGTCAGGTCGGTAGACAACCGTCTTGGTATCCATATGGCCTGGCGTCAGCAATTTATTGAGCCGCGACACCTCACGCTCGAGCTTGAGAACCTTGTCCTGGAGACCCTTTGCCTCGGCGGCCTGGGCTTCGACCTGCTTGCGGTACTCGCCGATCGCGTCATTAAAGGTACTCTTGGCCCCGTCGAGTTCTGTGGATTGCTTAGCCTCGGCGTTGGCGAACTTCGTGTCCAGCGCAGATATCTGCTTGTCCTTCTCGACAAGCTTGGCCTCGAAATCGGCCTTGGCACCCTCGAGTTGCTTCTTCGCCCCGGCAAGTTCGGTCGCGAACTGCCCGGCGTCGTCCTTGAGCTTGCCGATCTCAGCCTGCTTGACATCGAGTTGGGCGTTGAACTCACCCATGTGCGCCAACAGCCCGTGCCGCGTCGGCGGGTTAACAGCCTGGAAAGTCTGCTTGATTTTTTCCTTGGCCGCCTCGAACGAGGTATTGGGCGAGCCGGTAATATCGTGAGCCAGCGAAGCGACCTGCGCGCTCAACTGCCCCACCACGGTTTTGGTCGCGCTACTCTGTGACTGATCGTACTTCCTCATCATGTCGCGGATTTGAGCACGGCCTTCCTGCTCACCGCTGATGATCTTCGCTCTGATTCCACTGGAGACTCTGCGCTTCTCCTCGGCTCCGTTGAACTTATTAAAGAACAACACAGCCATCACGGTCGCGAAGATAAAAAGGATTACAAAAACGATCAGAAGATACGGGGGCGTGCGACGTTGCACTACGCGTGCCATGCGTCAACTCCTATCCTAGAGAGCATCCACCATTTGCCGACGAAACCAGATTCGCCAAAGGTGCGGCCGGACAACCCGCCGCGCCGCAGTCAACAGCCACGCTGCATAGCGCCGCCCCAAGAAGCTAGGCGACTCCCTGCAGCGCAAGTATGAACAACTCTCGCAAAGTTCTCAACCCCTTTTTATCGCGAAAGCGCTTAATAGCGCCAAAGCCGGTCACTTGCCGAGTTTCTGATTCAGCAATTGATGGACCTCTGACGGTCTGGCCGTGCCACCTGAACGCTGCATTACCTGGCCCATCAGGAAGCCAAAAGCTCGCTTGGCTTTCTTGCCGCCGTCCATAACATCTTGCACCGCCTGCTGGTTAGCGGCAACGGCCTCTTCAACCCACGCATCTATAGCGCCAGTGTCCGTCACGACCAGCAGGCCCTCGGCCTCGGCTATCGCCGCAGGAGAGTCGCCGGTCTCTATAATGCGATCAAATATCTTTGCTGCTGAGGTGGCATTGACCCGACCATCGGAAAGCATTATCGCCAACTCGGCGAGTTGACACGCCTTGATGCCAATTTCCGCGATGGCGCAGCCACGCTCGTTGGCAAGGGCGGCACCACGTCCGAGGAGCAGGTTTGTGCATCGCTTGGCGTCGGCGCCGGCAGAGACGGCCTGATCGAGCAGGTCGCCCGTCGGGGAGTCCAGCGTCAGCGCGTCGGCTTCCTTGTCGGTCAACCCGTACTCGCTCATGAACCGCTTGCAGCGAGCCAGCGGAAGCTCGCCGATCTGCCCGGCCACGGACTCTCGCCAGGCGTCGTCCACAGCCACCGCGGCAAGGTCTGGATCGGGGAAGTAGCGGTAATCGTGGCTTTCCTCCTTCTCGCGCTGGAAGACCGTAATCCCGCGAGCGTCGTCGTAGCCGCGATTCTGCTTGTTCTTCTTGCCGAAGGCATAGCCTTCCCGATCGGCTTGCCACTGCTCGTACTGGCGGGCGATCTCATAGGTAACCGTCCGTTCGAGTGCCCGGAAACTGTTGAGGTTCTTCACCTCGACGATCGGCGTCTTGTAGAGCCTTCCATCACGTTCGATGTGCAGGTTGATATTGGGCTCGAAGCGCATGTGCCCCATCTGCATGTTGGCTTCGCTGACGCCCAGCCAGCGGATAAGCCTGTGCATGCCCCGGCAGTATGCCATCACTTCCTCGACGGTGTTCATGTCCGGCTGGGAGACTATTTCCAGAAGAGGCACGCCGGCGCGATTGAGGTCCACGCCGGTATGCGACAGATTATCGTGAACGTTCTTTCCGGCGTCCTCTTCGAGGTGGGCCCGCAAGATGCGAATCTTGCGGGTCGCGCCGTCAGCGAGGGCGATTTCCATCTCGCCGTCGCGGCACAGAGGCATGTCGTACTGGGTTATCTGGTAGTTCTTCGGCAGGTCCGGGTAGTAGTAGCTCTTGCGGTCCCACTTGGTCAGCGGGTCCACCTCGCATCCAAGAGCCAGGCCGACCTTCATGGCCAGTTCGACCGCCAAGGCGTTCATCACCGGAAGCGCCCCCGGCATGCCCAGGCAAACCGGGCATACGTTCGTGTTCGGCTCGTCGCCGAAGTGGTTGCGACAGCGACAGAACATCTTCGTCGCCGTCGCGAGTTCCACGTGAATTTCCAGACCGATGACGGCCTTGACCTTATCCTTATCCGAAGACTCCACCATTGGGCATCCTCTCAGTACATCCCTATTTCAAGCGCCACCATCAATATTATCGCCAGCACACAAACGACCGCAAAGCCGCAGAAGCAGGCAATCGCGGTTTTCATCGTACCGACAACCTCGTCGTCGCGATGCTCGCCCATCCGTATGGACGCAAGCAAGCCGACCTCGATAGCCAACACCGCCAGCATGCCCACCAACACGGGCCCCGGCAGCAGGTGCCCTCGCCGGTAGGCAATACCCGGCGTAATCAGCGTCGGCCAGACAAAAGCCGAAACCAGCACCGCATGGTAGACCAGCCAGAGCAAAATCACCGGCAGGCGACGCGCCCACCAGATCACGATCAGATTGACCAAACTGCCTGCCAGCAGAAAAATCACGCCTGTTTCACCATTGGAGGGGTCAGTCGGCTTGTGGCGGAGGCCTTTTCGTACATTCGCCCTGCCGCAAAGAGCTTCGGTTCGCTGAAGACCGGGCCTATCAACTGCATGCCGATGGGTAGGCCGGCTTCGCTGAGCCCCGCCGGAATCGACAGCCCCGGCAGGCCCGCGAGATTCACGCTTACGGTGTATATGTCGGCAAGGTACATCGTCAGCGGATCATCAGTCTTCTCGCCGAACTTGAACGCCGTTGTCGCCGAGGCCGGGCAAAGAAGCACGTCGCAACGCTCGAAGGCGGCGTCGAAATCGTTCTTGATCAACCGACGAACCTTCAAGGCCTTGTTGTAATAAGCATCGTAGTAGCCCGCCGAGAGCGTATACGTGCCCAGCATGATGCGACGTTTGACTTCCTCGCCGAATCCCTCGGCCCGGCTGCGGGAGTACATCTCGACGATGCCATCACATTGCTTGGCCGTGCGATGCCCGTAGTGTGCGCTGTCGTATCGAGCGAGGTTGCTGGACGCC
>CAZMBZ010000314.1:0-5741 GCA_964564285.1 uncultured Planctomycetaceae bacterium
CAGTACGACGGCGACGTCAGGAACGCCAAGACGGTGCTGGCCGATCTCGACACGTACTTCCCCGGCGCGACGGAATACGAGGTCGCCGGATTCTTCTTCTGGCAGGGCGACAAGGATCGCTATAGCGAAGTTTATTCCGAACGCTACGAGCAGAACCTGGTTCGATTGATCGAGCAACTGCGCGTCGAGTTTAATGCGCCCAACGCCAACTTCGTCTGCGCCACGCTCGGCCAGACCCAAATCGGCGACGGGGGCAACGACGGGCTGATCCTCGATGCGCAGCTCGCCGTCAGCGATGCGGAACAGTACGCGCAGTTCGAAGACAACGTCGCCACCGTGTACTCCAACCCCCTCAGCCAGGGCGGCGCTTCCAACGGCCACTACAACAACAACGCCGAGACCTACATGAACGTCGGCGAGGCCATGGGCCAGGCGATGGCTTCCCTGCTGCGCACGCTGCCATACGCGACGGTCGATCAGCAGACCGGTGAAATCAAGATCGTCAATCCCGCCGACGGCGATATCGACATGGCGTTCAAAGACCTGTCGATCACCTCCGAGATGGAGGGCTTGAATCCCGCGAACTGGACCGCCATCACCGGCAATTACGACCTGGCCGGTAACCGTTCAGTCGATGATGACGGCAACTGGACCATCACGACCGCCACTGCCGGCGAGTTGAGCGAAGCGGCCCAGGCCGGCGGTGGCAACGGGCTGATTGCGGTCGCCAACGAGGTGAGCCTGGGCGTCGGTGCGTGGGTCCAGAACCCCGCCAAGGACCTGCAGTTCACCTACACCGATGCGAACGGGGTGGCGAAGGTGCTTTCGGTGCGGTATATCGGCACATCCATCAAGATGGCCGACATGAACTTCGACGGAACGGTAGATGGACTCGACTGGCCGCACTTCCTGGCCGGCAACCAGGGGGATTTGTCCGCTCTGTCGCCAGCCAAGGCATACCAGATGGGCGATCTCAATAACGATGGCAAAAATGACATACACGACTTCGCCCTGTTTCGACAAGCCTACGAACTTGCGAACCCGGCGGAGGGCGCGTTCGCGGCAATGGTTGCCAGCCACCCGATTCCAGAGCCGACTTCGCTGTTGTTGCTTGCCGCCGGCGCAGCAGGATTGGGAATGCGACGACGAAAAGGTAATTTTGGGCGTAAGCCGCGTTTGCGAAATTTAATCGGACAAATCCGACCGGAGGAGAAACAAATGACTACCAGATATACATCAAGAAGCCTTTCCGCCCTGGCCATCGTGGTTGTAGCGGCCCTGGCAATCACGGCCGGTTCGGCGAGCGCGGAGATCGTCATCGATGGTTTCGATAATTGGACCGGCGGCGCCAGTCCCGTAGCCGGCACCTTCGATGCCAGCGGGTCGGACAAGCTGGTCGTGCTTGTGACCGGTGAGCATGGGTTCAACCAGACTGGGGGCGGTTCTATCAGCGGTGTCACTTATGACGGTGTTGCGATGGTTGAATTAATAAACCGCACCACCATCAAAGCGAGCGCAGATCCCCTCGTTCTCGTCGATGACACTTGGAATGCCATTTATTACTTGGACAATCCCGGCTCTGCTTATACGGCAGGATTGATCTCGGCCACGGTATCGTCCCGCGGCAGCATGACGGTCCTTGGCCTGTCGGGTACCGCCGATGGCGCTGGCAACACTGTCATCGGGGATCGAGACACGAGTTCCGCAGAGCTGACAACGTCCGCCGATTCGATTGTCATTGCTTCGTACGGCATGGGCGGCACCGGCAACACTGCCTATATTAATAACGTCACTGTGGATGATCCGCTTACTTTTGTTAGCAAACAAAACAACGGTGGTGGTCGTTGGTGGGATGGTCACGTGACGGGGTACGCAAATGGAGTCACCGCCGGGAACGCGGTGTACTCTGTCACGGACACCACCGCCCCCGGCGCGGACGGCAGAACCGGCGCGCATCTCATCGTCGCGGAATTCTTGCCTGGCGCGCCCCCGCGCAACTTGACCTTGCGGGTCGACCCGGTCACGGGCGACACAACGCTACTTGGCGATCCGACCCGGGATATCACCATCAACTACTATGAAATCACCAGCGAGGGTGATTCGCTCGATGACGTTAATTGGTCCAGCCTGGCCGATCAGGACTTTGAGGGAAGCGGGCCTGCCAATGGCACGGGCGAAGGCTGGGAGGAAGCTGGCGGCGTCGGCTCGCATGCCCTGGCGGAAGCCTTTCTGCTGGATGACAGCACAATTGGTGCCTCTCAGTCGATCGACATGGGAATGGGATACGATGCCGGCGTTGGCGAGGAGGACTTGGTGTTCACGTACCGCACCGACTCTGGGGCGATCGTCGAAGGGCTCGTCGAATACGTCACATCGGCTCTTACCGGCGACGCCAACCTGGATGGGGTCGTGGACGCGGCGGACTACGTTTTGCTGAAGGCAAATATTGGCACGACCAGCGGCGCGAGATTCCAGAACGGCGACTTCGACCTCGACGGAGACGTTGATTGGAACGACCTGCAACTGCTGAGAACCCACTATGGCGAGCCCAGCGAGGGCTCCGTCACGATCCCCGAGCCGGCCACGATAATCATGCTGGCCGCAGGCCTTCCTGCTTTGTTGAAGCGTAGGCGACTTGTCACGGCGTAGCGTAGCGAAGACGGAAGCCGCAGGTTCTGAACCATACGGTGTGATCTGCGGGCACCGCGATAGAACCGCCTCAGATTACAGGCACCAAGGCTCTCGCATGGAATAATGCAGCATGCGGTTCGCCTGGTCGTCATTGATGAATCGCTCCGCGGCTGGGTCCCATCGCAGGGGCCTGGCGAGCTTGATGGCGATTCCGCCCAGCAGCGCTACCGACGTGGCGCGGTGAGCGACTTCCGCCGGCGTGATGGTCTGCTCGCGCGTCTTGACGCAATCGACGAAGTTGCGCACGTGACCGGGGCTCTGCTGGAGGCTGATGTCGCGCGGGCCGAACTTCTCCTTCAGCAGGCTCTTGGGCTCGGCGTCGATGCTCGAGCGGGTGAAGACCCATCCCTCGTCGCCCTCGAATCGCACGCCGTGGCGGGCCTTGGAAGTGTCGGTCATGATGATCTTCACGCCGTTGGCGTAAGTGAACTCGATGTCGTATGTCAGGACCGTGTCGTAGAGCCCCTCTTTGGGGAATACGCCGCGTCCTTCGATTGCCACCGGCCCGGTCATGGCCGTATCCATGCCCCAATGCGCGATGTCCAGGTCATGCACGCCGTAGCCGGCGATCCACCCGGAGAGGCTGTAATCCGACACGAAGTACCAGCCGGGCAACCCCCCGTGGCGGAACACGCGGGCCGGCGTGAACGGCGCTTGAGGCGCAGGGCCCTGCCAGAGGTCCCAATCCAGACCCGCCGGCACGGGCTGGGATGTGTGAACGCCCGTGGCCCGACCCGGCGGCGAGCCGATGCGGATCGTGTGCAACTTGCCGATCCGCCCGTTGCGGACCAACTCACAGGCGTGGCGGACCTCCCACAACGAATGCAACTGCGTGCCGTGCTGGAAGACCGCCCCGTAACGATCCACCACATCCACCAAGGCCCGGCCTTCGGCGATGGTATTGCTCAGGGGCTTCTCGCAGTAGACGTCCTTGCCCGCCCGCACGGCCGCGATTGCAGTAAGAACGTGCCAGTGGTCCGGCGTCGCGATGGCAACAGCGTCGACGTCGCTACGGGCGAGCATTTCGCGGAAGTCGCGATACGCCGCCTGGGGGGGGAGCTTCAGGGCTGCGCGATACTTTTCCCTCGCCGGGGCGTACACATCGCACACGGCCACTCGCTGAGCGTCTTTGCAGGCGGCCAACCCGCCCGAGACGCCACCCATCCGCCCGCCGCAACCGATGAGGCCCACGGTTATCCGCTCGCTGGCGGCGACCGTGCCGCAAAGACCCATCGCCGACGGTCGAACGAAATAGGGAGCCGCTACCGCCGAGGCGGCGGCAGAGAGAAACCGCCTCCGGCTCAGCCGGCGAGGCCTGCGAGTGTTGGGTTTCATGGCTTGTCCTCCACCTTGGCGGTCTTCACGCCGCTGGCCGGGGTATTGTAAGCGTCCCATGCCTTGACCAGGTCCGCATCGTCGGCGCCGCTGCCGGGCTGGACCCACAGGCGGTATTTCAGCACCAGGGGCTTGTCCTTGGCGAGCGGAAACTTCTTGCCCGAGGCGGGGAACGTCGGCTGAAGCCAGGCAAGTTTCGGATACTTCACCCAGTCGCCCGGGTATTCCGGGTTGCCCGCGTGCTGGATAATCGCCAGCGCCGAGGCCTGCTCTCCGCCGGCCGGAATGCCGGCGATCTGGGCATAGCTGCGCCTGGGCCCAGCCCCCGCGGGATCGGTGTGCTCCAATATCTTCTGCTCGTCTTGAAGTGCGGTCCTGATGTTCAGCCCGCCGTATGCCCTCTGCCCGCGCCGGGCGACTTGTACGCCGTCAGCCAGGGCGGTGAAACTGAACTCGAAATCGACGAAGTACCCGCCCCCGCCAGCATCGCGGACGCGGATCGTCGCGCGCTCACGGACGATCGGCTCGGCGTCGTCCCACTTCCAGATGTTCTCGGCCTCGATCGTCGCCACTCCACCGGAAACGCCGGTCGAGATCAGCTTCGATGGGCGGGCGAAGAGTTTTTGAAGCGCGTGCAAGTCCCGTAGCTGGCCCTTGTAGTACACTTCCGGCCAGGCCCAGTAGACGCCGCGATGATGGGGATGGTCGTTTGCGTAATCCACCGTCAGGACCTCCCCGCCGGGACCGTAAAGCGGATGGATGTAATCGCTGCGGGGCTCGGCATACTTCCTGCCCTTGAGGGCTGGGGGCACTGGGACGGTTGCGAAGTTGTACCGAAGCAACGGCTCGCCGCCGCGAGACACTTCGACCCGACCGGTGAGTTTTTCGTACCGAACGGCCATGCCGCCCGTCGCAGTCGCGGCCTGTGCAGCCCCGGTCGCGCCGGCTGAGATAAGGCAGAAAAACGCAACGCTGGAAAGTGGAGTCATTGACAAGTCTCCTCAATGGCCTGGGGTAGCATACGCCTCCCGCGGGCCGACAGTGGTAAGTGTCTGGATGCCTGCATTTGTAACGCTTTGGCGCAGCAAACGTACCGAAGGAAGATAGTTTCCTTCTTGCAGGATGGGGCAGAGACGACATGGCGCCGGTTGGCCGCCGAGCCAGCGTCAGGCGCTGATGACGGAGAAAACTATGTCCGACTCGCTTACGTCGATGCCAACCCGACCGGCCGCGGCGCGAATCTCCGGGCCATCTCCGATAAGCACGCAACGATCGACTATGCCATGATCCCTGGCCGACTCCACAAGGCGAAGGTCGTCATCCCGGTCGCCGCCGGGGATAACAACCGACTTGGGCGGAAGTACCCCGGCAATATCAAGCAGGTCCGCCACAGCCCTCAGCGAAGGCGAACCTTGCGCCGCAGCAGGCGTCGGTTGAGTCATCGCTGCGTTCTCCTGCCACCGGCCATACCCTCCCGGGCAGGCACGGGGCGACCTTACCGCGCCTTGGCCGGATCCATGCCGCAGTCGGCGAGAAGCTTCTCGAATCGCTTGCCGTACTCGACATACGTTTGCAGGCGAACTTCGGACTCGGTCTCGCCTCCTTCTTCGTGAAAGACCACGCTGAGGTGAGGCTCCATGGAGATTCCGCCATCGTAGCCGCTCGCTAAAAGGTCGCGTACGATTCTCACCACGTCGCCCTCGCCCTCGCCTGGC
>CAZMBZ010000315.1:0-5715 GCA_964564285.1 uncultured Planctomycetaceae bacterium
GGCCTGTACGTCGTCCTTGGTGTCACTCATTACTTCTTTCCTTTCGTGCGTGCTTCTTCGAGAAGCTTGACCATTGCCCGGCCCATCGCGTCGCCGACCTTCGCATAGGTCGCGCCGTTGCTACCGTAGTGATAGCCTCCGCCGCCCAAGCCGCGGATATCTATGGATGCCACATTGCCCGCCAGCTCGGGATGCCGCTTGGCATCGCTGATGGCCATTTGTGCGTCGAAAACCCCCTTCCACGGTCCGAGGTTGTATCCGTCGAATCCGACGGTCGCCAGCACAAACGGGGCCTTGGGCGCCTTGAACTCGGCTCGGAAATCGTTGATCAGATTTTCCAGGTGCTTCTCGTAGAACCGCTGGGACATGCCCCTGTCCTTATGGCCCTGCCACCAGCAGAAACCCGCAATCTCGTAGCCCTGGCCCTTGTAGTCCGGGAAGTATTCGCCGAGATTGTCGAGGATCTTGTGAATGTTCGCCACAAAGCCGTCATACTGCCAACCCTTGTAGTACTTCCCCTCCTTCGAGGCGCCGACCCTGCTCGATGGCGGCATGACGTCAAAGCCGATGGAACGGTTGCCCTGGGCGGCCTTGATGATCAGGACCACTTCGTCATGGTAATACCCGACGACGTGACCGACCCCCACCTCGGGTCCCATGGTCCTGCCCATCACGCCGACGGTCAGCCATCTCGCGATTCTTCTGTTGGTAAGGCCCACGAAGAATACGTCTTTCCTCACGGTCCATTTGCCGTCATCGTCCATAAGGTAGTGGAACTTCTTGTCGCTCTTGGCAAGCGGTTCGAGCTTTGCGGGGCTGCCCATCCCGACCATATTGGACTGGCCTGACAGGATATAGACCTTGATCGGCTTGGTGGAGTCGCCCGGCTTGCCATCCGGATCGGGCAGCTCGGCCGGAATGTCCTTCGCAACGGCAGTGAGAACGAAACCAGCCAGCGCCAGGGCTGTGATGGCCAATACCTTCTTGACTCTGATGTCCATTTCCTTCTCCCGCTATCTGTAAAGGACAAAGTTGAACCACAGCGTGGGGCGGGCCAAAACCGTGGCGCCCGGTAGCACGCGCGGCCCGGACTGCCCGGGGGGTTAATGTCCAACTCGTCGTCGCTGCCTTTTGCCCGCGGTTGCCCGCCGCGATATGTGCATGCACAAGTCAACATAACACCGCGACAATCCCACGGTTTCGCCGCCGGAACCATTTTCCCTCCCGTTATCCGTGGCTGTTCGCCAGTTGACCGGCAGTTTAGAAAGCTTTCTCTGCCGCGAACGATTTGGATTCCTGCGCTTCCGCGTCAGCGTCAATAGTCCCCGACCCCGACGCCAAAGTTCTTCGGGACTTGCGGTTTCTTCGTTGATGCTCGCAGTCTTACCTGCAATCAGGCACGCGGCCGCGACAGGGCCGGTGGGCTCAATGCTGGCCAGGATATGGAGGCGCTCAGGATCGTTCAGGTCTGCCCGGAAGGTGCCATTAGTCGCAGATCGTCATGTTCGCCATGGTCCCGGACCTTGCCATCGCCCAGGCATTGCCGAGCCACCATCCAGATGCAATAGCACTGGGCGGAGAAAGGATGCGATGTCCGCGACCACCGCGGCGAAATCCTCGTTACTTATCGATAAGTAACGCAATTTCTATTCAACGCCCCCAAGAAGAGCAATTGAAAGATGCCCGCCAATGCCATCAGCGCAAAAGACAAGGCTTGGCGGGGGGGGACCAAGCCTTGTACAGCTCCGCTCGGCCGGGGGGGAGCCAAGCGGGTTTGAGATATTTTTATTACCAATATACATTAGGCATCCACCCGGGGGATTTTCAAGCCATATATGTCAAATATGAATATTTTTTCTAAATGCTCTGATGGCATTTACGCAGGTAATAAAATTCGCATGAGTTACATCACCCTGGGCGCGGGCGACAATTTCCCATCCGGGCTGGATTATGCCCGGAACTGGACCCGCCACACCCGGCGCAACGTCACTTTTCGCTTGGCGTAACGGTCAGTGCCACCGGCTCGTTCGTTTCCATCGGCAGGTAGATCACCAGGTTTGTTCGGTCCAGGCCCTGGCAGAGTCCGGCGCGGAAGCCTTCGCCCCGGCTGACTTCCCGGCCGTTGATGGTGACGGTCACATCCGCCTCGCCCCAGTCGTTTACCACCAGGACGGGATTGTAGATCGGGTTATCTTCCGAGCCGGCCAGCGAGCACTTCAGCGGGGCCTCGCCGGCGCTCGAGCGGGTCAGCACGTAGGCTCGCTGGCTCATGTCGTAGTCGCCGCCAACGAACGGCCCGGCGGCAAGTTCCAGCCTGGCCGGGAAGTTCCAGGCCTTCGCGACGCGGACGAGATGGTCCATCGGCTTGTCGGTCATGCCGTACAGACCATGCCACCAGTTTCGCCCATCGGCCTGGTGGATCGGGGCGTAGGAGATCGGATGGCTGAGGAAGTGGGTCGGGCGGTCGGTGGCCTGGCTGTCCCTGCCGTCGCTTCGCATCTGGCAGACGGGCCAGTGGTTGCAGGTGCCTGGCTTGTCGAGCCGATCGATATTCCGCTGCCTGCCGAATTCCATCTCGTTGCCGACCTCGAACAGGATGAACGGTTTGGCCTGGGAGCGGAAATTGTACCGCTGAATCAATGCGTCGGCGGGCATGTTCTCGATGGGCTTTGGGGGCGGGTTCTCGACGAATCGCATCGCGCCGGTTTCGCCGGCCAGGTTGGCGACGGTGGCGAACTCCGTCTCGACGACATCGCCCTGGACCTGCCCCGGCTGGGTGAACGGCAGCGATTCCTGGAACTGCCTGGGCTGGCCCAGCGAGCCGGTCTTCCAGGTGACTTTGCGGATGCCCGTCGCATCCGGGTAGAAGTAGTAGTACTCATCGACCCAGCAGCCCCAGCCGGTCTTGGGATCGACGCGCCAGTGGTGGTCGTGCGAGCTGGTCGGGGCGTACCGCCAGTGTACGATGGCCCGGGCCTCGTTGCTCTCGATGATCCGCACGTGGGAGTAGTGACAGTGGCGGTCCTGCATGTGCTCGTAGCAGCCCTCGGTGTCGTTCCAGGCCTCGATGCTCTGGTCGGCCATCCACAGGCCATTCTCGGAAACCCACGCCGGCGAAAACCGCGTGCCACGCCAGAACACCGCCCGCACCGGCGAGCCGTCGAAGCGAACCAGCACGTCCGGGTGATCCCCGACCGGCCAGAGTGCATCCCACTCGTCGTAGTATTTCAGGTTGCAGTAGTACGCGCCGAATCGCCCGGGACCCTCGGGACCCGATGGCATGCGCCGGGGTTTGAGCTCCTGTTGAGGACCGGGCGTGACGGCTGCGAACGCGGCCGCGACTTCCTCGGCCGACATGGCCTGGCGGTAGATCTTCAACTCATCGAGCATGCCATCCAGGCAGAACCACGACGGGCGCGTGCCGCCCTCGCCGCGATGGTGCGACGGCCTGACCGCATGGGCGTTGGCGCCGATGCACAGGTCGGCCTCGGGTGCAAAGCTCGGCGTGCCGGTCGCGGCTGCATCGCCCGCGAGTTTGCCATCCACGTAAACCGCCAGCGCCCCATCAGCGCCGCACGTGCATGCAACGTGGGTCCACTTGCGAAGCTCGATGGCGAAGTCTTCCGAGCAGCACGAGACCCACTGGCTCCCGGCCTGGACGCCCAGACGGACCTCGCCGCGCGAACCGATGGAAAAGTTGTAGCCCGTCTGCCCGTCGTCGCCCTGGGCCGCGACGGCGCAGAAGTTCCACGGGTACGCGCCAAGCGCTACCCACGCCTCGATAGTGAACCCGCCCGCAAGCTTCGGCGCGGTGGCGCCCGCGCGGACCACCGCCGTGGTGAACCCGTCGAGCTTCAGCGCCCTGCCGGCAACCCCAGCCACCCGCTTGAAATTGCCCTCGATCCGGTCGGCCTTGCCGGTAACACTGTCGAGAACCGTAGCCTCGCCGTCACCGTCAAAAGCCCACCACCCAACCAAATCGCCGCTCGTGTGCTTGTCCATGATGTCGCGTCCTATCTTTTCCGGGCACCAAAGCCCCGGCCTCTGATTGTCAGTCCGATCGACCGGTCCCGATGATACCCACCCGACCATGCCCCTGTCACGCCGCGAAAAGCCGGCCCTTCGTTTGCGGATGCTACTGCGTGCTGCCGTCCGAACAAACGCTCCGGCTTTGGACAGGTTCCTGCGCGCGGCCGCGCCGCCCGCCCGCTTGACGCGATCGGTGTCGAAGAATATCTCAAGGCTGACGGTCTTCATGCGGAGCATGGCAGCACACTTTATTGTGGATTACGGGTTGTCGGCCGGCTGGTCTGCCTTGTGCGGTGCCCATGAGTCTGTTACCTTGCGCCATTGGAAAGTCTGAGCTCATGACGCGGATACAACCAAGCAACGCCCCGGCTCCCAATACGAGGATCTGCCAAGCATATGCATGGCGAGTTCTCGGTTGGGTGAATGCCACGTATTGCCTCTTTGCTCTGATCGTCGCCGCTTTGTACCTGTACAGTTTCGTGACTGCCGACGGCGATGTGGTATACGATGTTGACTGGTCCGCCGTTCCTGTCCAGGCACAGCCTTTCGTATCGCTCAGTACCAGGTGGCCACTTTGGCTACCTCTGGCCATATTTCCTCTCACGGCTATAGCTGCAGTTGGGTGTTTCAGAGAAGAAGCGGATTATCATAGGACCGAAGGGCCAGATGAACATCGGGAACGCGGAAGCGCGGAGAGTAAAACGAAGCAGATGATGAGAAAGCAAGACGCAGAGAGAAAAGACAAAGCGGTCCTGCTTTTCCCTACTACCTACTACCTTCTGTTTAGAAACAATCAATGGAAGCTGAACTGATTAAGACATTTCGTTTCGATGCCGCTCACGCCTTGCCTAATGTTCCGGCTGACCACAAGTGTCGGCGCGTTCACGGGCACAGTTATCGCATCGACGTTCACGTAACCGGCCCGGTCGATCCCGAGGCCGGGTGGGTTATGGACTTTGGCGACATCAAGTTGGCCGCCGAGCCTCTTCTGGACGAGCTGGATCATCACATGCTCAGCGACATTCCTGGCCTGGAGAATTCCACGAGTGAGCAGATCGCCCGGTTTTTTTGGGAGCGGCTGCGACCCGTACTGCCGCTGCTGTCAGCCATCACGGTGTGGGAGTCGGAATCCAGCCGCTGCGTGTACCGGGGGTAGTCTTCAGCCTCGCCCACAGCACCGTTTGTACTTCAGACCGGACCCGCAGGGGCAGGGGTCGTTGCGGCCTGGGGTTTTCCCAGGCTGGGATCGTGGCGGCGTTGGCGCGGGCATGGCTCCTGCGGCAGGGGCTGCGGCGGCGGCCTGGGCAGCGAGCACTTCCTGTTTATACGGTATGGCGGCGTCCGGTCCTGGGCCAGCCTCGAAGGCGGCTTCGCGATTGGTAGCGTCCGCGGCGGGTTTGGGCGCATTCTTCAGCGGCGGCAGATGCCCATGGCGGATGTACTCGGCCATTCGCTCGAGTTCCGGCAGGGCCTCGCGGAAGAAACGCTTGTAGCCTTCACAGAACCAGTTGACGCGGTCGGGATCCGTGCCGATGGGCACGTGGTGCTTGGGGCAGCCGCCACGACAGTACTTCAGGTACTCGCAATCGACGCAAGCGGCGGGCAGCTGGCACTTTAGCTGGGCGAACTCCTCAATCAGCGGATCGGCCACCAAATCCAGCAGCGGCCTTTCCATGATATTGCCTA
>CAZMBZ010000316.1:0-5713 GCA_964564285.1 uncultured Planctomycetaceae bacterium
TCCCATGCCCACATCCCGGTCACGGTTTGCCCCAACGGCAGCGCCATGTTGTTGAGCCATTGGCACGACGAGCTCAGAGGGCGGTCCTTCTCCGCTTGCTCCCGGCGTTCACCGGAACCGCGACCATCCGGACAGAACGTTATGAAACCGGCTCGCACGAACTGGACACCATAGTCGTAATTATATTGAGCGATGGACTCGGCGATCCCCGGCACCTCCCGGCAACCGGCAACGGCGAGCTTTCCTCCGCTGGCATGGCCATGCGGAGCCAGAACCACCGGATAGGGTCCGGCAGGATCGCTGGGGATGAGGACATACATGGGCATTATCACCCCCGGCTCGGTCTGTATCTCGACCCGCTGTCGCACATACCCGTCGCACACCTTCTCTTCGGTAATCTTGGGTGCCGGGTCTGCCGTTTGAAAGGAATTGTAGCCGATCAACTCCTTGAGTTTGCGAACCGTCCTGGAGCGCCATCCGGCCAGGTCTCTCCGCGTGTCGCACGAGAACGCCAGCTTTCTGTCAAGCCTTGCCCAGCGTTCCTGCAGGTGCGGGTGTGTCTGAAAAGATCCACGTTGTTCTGTCAAGGTCACAGCCTCCACAATCGCTGAACGTCTGCGTTCACAGCGTTCGTTCCTTCCACTATTCCTCTGCGCCTGTGCCAAGAGGAATGTCCAGTGTCAAACCAGAGCCCGCCCTGCATCGCCGAGTTCCAGCACGACGAACTCCGAGTCGGCCACCGTCAGGCCCAGGTCGATCACCGCCCGCACGCCGCCGGGAAAGGTCTTGTTGACTTTCTGCAATGCCACTTCGGCCATGGCCGACTCCCAATTCGCTGGGCGACTATTTCTCCACGGGCACAACGATGCCCCGCATGATGATTCTCTGGCAGAACACGAAGATCAGCAATGTGGGTATGCCCGCGATGATCAGCCCCACAGTGAGAATTACGATCAAATCAATTACGCAGGCATCAGCCTGACGGCGGGCACTTGTAGTCCAGCTCGGGAATCCGGCTCACCTGGCCGCGCAGGTATTCACCGAGCCTGCGATCCAACTCCCGGTAACGGACCTCGAGCATGCCGAAGCGTGCCTGGATAGTCTCGATCCCTTCGGGCTTGTTGTGGCTCATCCACATCTCTCGAAACGCCGCTTCCATCGACTGGATTGACGCAACGACCCTTCCGATACGACGCTTGGCAGACTGCAGGGCTTTGCGGTCACGTCGCCGGTACGCGCGCAGGAGGTCCGCGATCAAACGGTACCGATCCGCACACGCTCTGGCCGTCGTGTAGGCATAATTAAAATTGCCGGTCTCGCGGCTGCCGATATGCCGCCTGAGCTTGCGCGCAAGGAGCGCAAACGCGGCTGCGCCCTCGGCCATTCGTGTCGTCTTGTCCCCTGCCCACCCACGGAAGCCCTTTTCAAAGAGCGGGTCGGCCCACATGTCGGGCTGAGGCAGGGCGCCACCGGCGTGTATGTCACTGGCCAGGATGTGTGCCGCATAGCTGCCGCCGCAAACTGCCGCAAACCGTTTTTCGAGTAGGGTTGCCGACGGCGCGGTGTGGCCATAGGCCTTGTCAGCGCAGAACACCATGCCTGCGAAAGCGGAGTCGTGGTCACAGTACGCGCCGTTATCGCCCCACATGGTGAAGAACAGCTCCTTCAACTTGCTCTCGTAACAGGCATCGATGCAGGGACCTGCATGCCTCTCTGTAACCCGGTGGTCGTACCAGTACTTGTTCCAGGTCCAGATGCCAGAGCCCATCAACGGCTCTTTGCCCAACTGGCGATGCCGATCGATCCAGTCCAGGTAGAAGGCCTTGTCGGCGTGATAATAGTCCCAGTAGACCAAATCCACGGCGTTCGGGATCTTCCTGGCCACGGCATCGGGAATCACCGTCGCCTTATCGTAGTAATCGCCGCTCTCGCACCCGAGCCGGAAGTACATGTCCGACCAGATCATCGGCTTCAGGCCCTGCTTGCTACAGATCTTCACGACCCTGGCGAGATGCTCATTGAACAGCTCGACCCCACTGCGATAGCCGTGTTTGTCCATATAGCGACCACGGCCAAGGTCGTGGGTTTCGTCCATACCCAGATGAATCCGCCTGGTGCGACAGACCTGTCTCCAGTGCGAAACCATCTTCTCGATCAGGGCGTAAGTCTCCTTTTCCCCCACCATCATGACGCTGCGTGTGTCGCGCACCTTGCTGTAAGCACCGTGGCGAAGAACCTTCTCCAGATGCCCCAACGTCTGGATACACGGAACGATCTCGATACCCAGCTTCGCCCCGTAGCGGTCGATCGCTTTCAACTCGGCCGCGGAGTATGCGCCGCGCCGGTAGCCGAACCAGGGCTCGCCCGGCAGTTCGTAGGTGTCCTCGGTGTAGAGCATCACCATGTTGTAGCCGAGCAAAGCCAACTGCCTGAGCCACTGCTTGATATGCTCGACCGTCATCACAGCGTTACGCGAACAGTCCAGCATGATACCCAGTGTCTCGAACGGTGTACGCTCGACGTAGGGTCTGTGCGCGGAGACCAGCCCGGACAGGATCGCACCGAGCGCCCGGCCGGCCTGTGCCTGCCCCGTGTAGCGGATCCGCGCCGTGGTGCCCTTGATCGACACCTCACAGCCGCCGTCGCCGCCAACCGGCTCAAAGGACACTGCCAGGCCGGGTCCGTCCTTCTCAACCGCATAATGCCCGCCCAGCTCCTTTAGCATCGGACGCAGTTCGAGCGGGGTGGTTTTCGTCGTCCAGCTGATTGCTTGTGTCATTAGGGCTCCCTCATCCGTCCTGCCAAAGCTGACAGCACGTAGGCGTCAGGCCCGTCGTGGACCCCGACAGGTTCAACGGCTTCCAAGGGGCTTCCCTTCAGAAAACGGGCCCTGAAGCCGCCTGTGTCCGTGCTGCGCCACTCGCCGGGAAACTCCCGCCGCAGCAGATCAAGCGTTTCTGCAGGCAATGCGGACACCTGCCGTGAAGCGAACTCCGACAGCCGGACCCTCCCGGTCTCGCCTCTGATTGATTTTGGGGTCGGAATGATGGTCATCGGTCTTTTCACTTGGCCCTTGCGAATCGCGGCTTCAACGTGAACGACTTGACAGCCATCGCACGCTGGAAGTGCAATGTTTTGGGCCCGCCGTCCGGGTGCGGCTGCGCCTCACTCGGATTGCTGCGCTTGAACAGCAACGTGTTCTGCCCCTTCTTGAGGGTGAGCGTGACCGGGTCGGTGTCCTGCCACTTCCCGGCCGTGTAGGGTGACATCACCTTGGCCTCGGATTCCCCGCCATTGACGGAGACATGGAGGTTCTGATTGTAATTGACCGTTACCACCCGCGCAGACAATGTGTATTTACCCGCTTCCGGGACGGTGATACGGTATCTTAAACGGCTCCCGCCCCCGTCGAACTGTGCCGGCCCCGTCGGGTCCTCCTTCGGGCTATTCGCATAGTAATCTTTGACGTACACGTCCGCTACTCGCTCAAAGACGTTGCCGCAGATGTCGTAGAGGCCCCACGGATTCGGCTTCTTCTGCCCCACCGGATGCGCCTTTCCGCCATCATTGTCCTTGTACCAGGCATAGTCGCCGAGCTTCGAGGGGTCGTCGCCGAAGAACCAAGCCGTTGTGCTGCCCGCACGGCAGGCGTATTCCCATTCGGCCTCGGTCGGAAGTCGTACATCCCGCCCGGTAATATCACAGACCTTCTGACAGAACTTCTTGGCCTTACCCGCGGTGATGCCGTTGGGGGTAGTTGCCGGGTAGTTCGGACCCCTGGGTTGTTTGCTGGGGTTGGCTCCCATCATCGCATCGTATTGCGCCTGCGTCACTTCGTACTTACCAAGGTAGAAGCCCTTGGTGATGGTGACCTCGTGTTTCGGCAACTCATAGCACCCGAACCTGTTATCCCACGTGTTTTCACCGCCCATCACAAACGTGCCCGGCTTGATGTAGACCAGCTCCAGCTTCACGCCATCGCCGAGTTCGAGCGTGAGTTCGGGCCCGGTCTGATCGGATTGGGGCGTCATCGCCGCACGGAAACCCCAGTTACCGTAGGAGAAGTGGGCGGGGTTCTTGTTGCCGTCTTTCATGCGCCACCCGGACTTGCAGAATTTGGCCTCCTGTCCCACCCCGCCCCCACGCACGATCGTTTTGCCGCCGCCACTTGGTGTGGCAAAACGCCCCATAAAGATCTGCAGACCACCGGCAAAGCTCTTCATCGCAGTGACGCATGGTGTGGCGTCGCGCGGGGTGCATGCGGCGGCCGGTATGGATATGGTACCATCCTCGCCGTAGGTGATCTCCCTGTCCGCGGGCGTGATCGGAGTGGCCATGACCTTCTGCGTCAACGTGGGGCCTATGGCTTCGTCAATGTCTTCAAAGCTCTCTTTTTCGGGCGGCGCGGCTTTGGCCTCTTCTATGATCGCCCGCTGATGACGGAGGGCTACGCCATTCCAGCCTTCGGGAGGATCTTTGTGGTAGGTCCGATAGGTCCGTTTCTCTCCCAGGACGTCGCCGATCCAGTAGGCCCGCTTGACCTGCAGGAACCCCTCCCTGTTCTCGCGAGCCTGCGTATACGCGCGGAACCAAAGGTCCTTGCCTCCCCACACGTAACCGCTACCCCAGCCCGGGCCCAGGTTGGGGCACCAGCCGTTCCGCGACCAGCGTACCAGTGCGCCATGCCTGGGGCTGGGACGGGCCGTGGCCGGGATGCCGAAGCAGCGCACAGCGTAACGGCCCATGCCCGCGCGACGGCCGCAGACCCCGCCGTTCATGATGATGTTCTGACCGGCAAACTGCTCGCCCCTGTCTAAGCAGACATGCCCCGAACCATACTTCACGCAGGTATTGACGATCACCGAGTAACGCACCCCATCGGGCGCGTTGTAGATGTGGTCCGGCCGGAGGTTCCGCAGCATTTCGCGACCCCAGGCCAGGTGCCCGGGCGGATCGCCATGGCCAAACAAGAATGTAAGTTCCCATGTCGTGAACGTCCCGAACGCCGGGTCCAGCTCGCCGCCCAAGTACGCTTTTTCGAATTGCATGTAGAATTGCACCACTTGCTGGTAGTGCTTCTCCGCAGCTTCCGCCAACGCTGCTTCGGGTACCGTTACTTCGGGTACCTTTGCATGGCGCCACTTCTCGTCTCCTTCCTTCTTTGCTTTCTCCTGTGCTTCCTTCCTTGCCTTATTCTGCGCTTGGTTCTTTAATCCCACGATTGCGCCCGCACGCCCACCCGCCTGGTGCAAGCCAGCAGCCATCGCCAGCCGCTGCAGCACGCCGTCCTTGGCCTTCTCGCTCGCCTTCTGAATTCTCGTGTAAATACACACCGCCTCGCCGTACGCTGCCGGCGCGCCTCTTCCGTAGCCGCGGGCACCGTCCGCCACCACCATCTGCTTCATCAGCTCGTCGTCAGCCAGCAGCCGTTTGATCAGCGCCGCCTGCTCCTTGCCCTGCGCCTCGAATGCCGCCAGGCCTTTCGGCGTGGCAGTTTTCAGGACAACGTATTTCACGAGTGTTTTGTCCAGCTTGTCGCTGGCCAGGAGCTTGATCAGCTTCTTCTCTTCCGCGCTGCCGGCTGTCTTTGCCTTCTCCAGGTCGATCTTCGCCGCCTGGGCGGTCAGTTCGGCACGCAGTTGATTGAGCATGCCGGTGTATCGCTTCAGGATGAGCGACATGGGATCAGATGCTTTGGTCTCCGCCTTCGCCG
>CAZMBZ010000317.1:0-5701 GCA_964564285.1 uncultured Planctomycetaceae bacterium
TCAGAAAACTCATCCGAGCCGACCTCGCCATGAAATCCGGCACCGAACCGACGGCGGCAATGCAGGAACTGGTAGTGCAGTTGTGCATGTGAGAAGAGGCAGTAAGTAGTGGAAAGGGACATGGATCAAATCAGAGCCCGAGCCGTTCTAGAATTTGAAACAGAATAACTGATAATATCATAACCCTTTTACCAGTAATGTCGTTCTCGGTTCTAGAACAGAGAACACTACATTGACAACAGCCGTAAAAAGGCGTAACTTAGACGCGGTTTCTTACGGCAGGTGAACGCATGAAAGCTCAAGACATTCTGATTGCACTCAAGATCCAGAGCCTCTTGGACCAAGCTCAGAATGTGACGGTACGCGGCTTGGCCGCCGAGACGGGCGTGAGTCCCTCGCAGGTGAGCCTTTCGTGCCGGCGATTGGAGTGTGTCGGCCTCTTGGCTCCCGGGGACCGTAGAACCGTTGGCACAGCCTTACTCGAGTTCTTGGTTCACGGCCTTAAATACGTCTTTCCGTTGAGACAAGGAGATGTATCGCGAGGCATGCCAACTGGTTACGCAGCAGACCCCCTTCGCGATCAATTCCTGTCGTCTAAAGATGATCTGGTTCCTGTATGGCCTGACCCTGAAGGCACGGTACGCGGAATTGTCGTTCAACCGCTGTACAAGTCGGCTCCAATGGCAGCCAAGAGAGACAAGAGGCTATACGAATACTTGGTGCTGGTAGATGCGATTCGAAGTGGCCGCGCCCGCGAGAGGGGCAAAGCCATAGAAATCCTATCGCAATGGTTGGGGGCATAGCCGTGGCTGAACCCATTGAAATGCTGCAGAAGGTAGCCCAGGCTCTCGGGCCACTGGTCAACGAAGTGGTATTTGTTGGAGGAACGATTTCTGCCTTGCTCGTCACCGACCCCGCAGCACCTCCTATTCGGCCCACCAAAGACGTCGATATTGTCGTTGATAGCGGAACCCATAGCAGACACGCGAGCTTCGAAGAGAAGTTGCGCGGCAGAGGCTTCCAGATTGCAGCACCACCCATCTGTCGCTATGAATTCGAAGATGTTCTGGTGGATGTGATGACCACAAGCCCCGAAGCGATGGGGTTCTCTGACCAATGGTATCCCGAAGCCTTCGCGACAGCCGAGTTGACGAAGCTGCCCAACGGTCTGGAGATTAGGGTAGTTTGGTCTCCACTGTTCTTGGCCACCAAGTTCAATGCCTGGCGAGATCGGGCCAAAGGCGACTACTACGCACAGGACATGGAGGATATCATTGCGGTCATCGATGGCAGGATCGAACTTCTCGATGACATCAAGCGAAGCAGCCAAGAGGTGCAGACTTTCTTGGCAGAGTCCTTCGCTCAGTTGCTCGCGGATCAGCGATTCTTGGATGCCATTCCCGGCCACATAGGTGGCGGTGCCGTCGCCAGGGGGCGAACGGTCATGGCCATCAAGGTGATGAAAGAGATCGTTGATCTTGGCCAGAGATAAAGTGGCAGCCTTCTCGAAATAGAAGGGGTTAGGAACTTCCCACCCCTTGCCCCGAGAACTCATCGCGAACGACCTCCATATCCGGCAGGGATTTGATGAACTGTCGGCCGTAGGACTTTGTCACGATGCGGTGATCCAGCACGACGACGATTCCACGGTCGCTGGTCGAGCGTATCAGTCGGCCGAAGCCTTGCTTGAAGCGGATGATGGCCTCGGGCAACTGGTATTCGCCGAACGGGTTGCCGCCTCCCTGGCGGATCAGTTCGATCCGGGCCTCGGTGATCGGATCGTCAGGCACGGCGAAGGGGAGCTTGGCGATGATCACGTTGCTCAGCGCCTCGCCGGCGACGTCCACGCCCTGCCAGAAACTCGTCGTGCCCAGCAGTACCGCCCGCGGATGGTTGCGAAACTGATCGAGCATCACGCCGCGCGAAAGGCTCCAGCCCTGGACGAACATTTTGTAGTCGCCCTCCTCGCACCATGGCCCTAGCAATTCAGCGGCGGCTTCCATCATGCGATAGCTGGTGAACAGTACGAAGCATCGGCCCTGGGTCTTTTCGACGTAGTAGGCGATCGCCTTGCACGCAGCCGGGGTAAATCCCTGGAGATCGTTTGGCTCGCCCAGGCGAGTCTCGACATGAAGGCGGGCCTGCTCGCGGTAGTTGAACGGGCTGTCCAGCAAGAGTTCGCTGCACTCATCAATGCCAAGCCGCTGGCGGAAATAGTCGAATCCGTGTCGGCCTCCCCGGCTGGTGGCGAGGGTGGCGCTTGTAAGCACTGCCGAGCCGACGGTATCAAACAGCAGCTTGCGGAGAATCGGCGAGACGTCTATCGGCGCCGAAGCCAGCGTGACAATCGCCCGCCTGCCCCGCTTGCGAACGGATCGCCAGTAAGCGTGGGATTCCTCGGCCTGGCCGATGAGGCGTTCGACCTGCTCAGCCATCTCCAAGGCCCGCTGTTCAGCGCTTACCAGTTCGAATCGCCGGTCCTCGTCTTCGGCTCGTTTTCGAGCATCTTTAAGTTGCCCGGCCACCTCCTTCAGTGCCGGCGAGAGTTCGTTGGAAATCACCCCGCCCTGGCGGATTCTTCCGTTTCTCGCGATGCCAGGTCCGCCGTAATCAGCCAAGGCAGCGAAGAAGCCCTCACAGGCGTTTGCGGCGCGGTTAACAGCTTCAATGGCGTCGGTTTCGCCCATAATTGCCAGGATACCGCGGTCGTTTTGGGCGTTGTAGAGGTCGCGAAGCAGGTAATCGACGTTCGAATTGCTCACCGAGCAGCCGAAGTGATCGCCGGCGACCTGCTCGACGGTGTGCGCTTCGTCCAGAATTGCCATATCGTAGTCGCCCAGCAGCTTAGCCTGCCCGGCCTGGTCGGACTTCAGCGCCAGGTCCGAGAAAAACAGCGCGTGATTGACCACCAGTATGTCCGCCCCGAGCATCCGCTTTCGGGCGGCCTGGAGGTGGCACTTGGCGTAATGCGGACACTTGCTGCCGAGGCAACTGCCCGGATCGCTGCGGACTTTCTCCCACACGCCGCGGTCCAGCGGAAAGTCAATATCCTGAAGCGAGCCGCCCGCAGTCTCCATCGCCCACTCGGAGAGGTCCATGAGTTGGGCCTGCTGGTCCCACTTTGCGAAGAGCTTGTCGCGACCCTTGATCGCCATGCCGAGTCGGCGGAAGCAGATGTAGTTCTGTCTGCCCTTGCCCAGCACGGCCGAGAACTCGACCGGCAGCAGATCGTGCAGGAAGGGCAAGTCCTTGTGGATGAGTTGTTCCTGGAGGGCGATGGTGTATGTGGAGACCACGACGCGACGTTTGGGCTCGTGATCTACGGCGCCGACTATGGCAGGGACAAGGTAGGCGAAGCTCTTGCCAACTCCGGTGCCAGCCTCGACTATCAGGTGTCCTTCGGCCTCGAAGGCCTCGGCAACGGCGCGAGCCATATCCACCTGCTGGGGCCGGGGCTCGAAGTTCGGCATGTGCGTGCTGACCAGGCCGCCGGGAGTGAAAATATCGTCGGGGTTCAGCTTCATATCGCCGGCAGGACCGCGGCTGTGGCGGTCGTCTCCTGCGGCTTGGGGTGTGTCATCCGACCCGCGAAGTGGAGAATGAACCAGAACATCATCACCAGGATTGTCAGCGTGATGATGGTGGCCAGAATGGTAATCATCGTCCGGCCTCGGACGATTGACGATCGCATGGATGAGACAATGCGCTCCTTTGCCAACGTCAGCATGGCCAAGAGGATAGCCCCGACGGTCGGCCAGATCGTGATCGAATGGATTCCGCTGTATATGAACACAGCCCTGCTGACAAGCTCACCGGACTGAAGCTGGTATCGCAGCGTCCCATCAGCGGAACTGATTACATAGCCGTTGACGGCCTCGCCGCCGATGAAGACGTACAGGACCGTATAGGCCATGAAGTTGGCCAGACCGACCATGATGACCCAGATGCACACTCGCGTGCGGAAGTCCATGTATTTCGCCTTTGTCGGGCTCTACTTATTCGCGCCGATTACACCCTCGATGGGACTGGAGGCAGTGGCGTAAAGCTTGCGAGGGATCCGCCCCGCCCGGCAGGCAAGATAGCCGGATTCGACGGCCAGACGCATCGCACGAGCCATCATGACCGGGTCGGCAGCGCCGGCAATGCCGGTGTTCAGCAGCACACCGTCGGCACCGATCTCCATCGCGATAGAAACGTCGCTGGCCGTGCCGACACCCGCATCCACGATGACGGGGTAGTCCGCATCACCTTCCTTGAGCTGTTCCAGAATGATCCGAATGTTCCAGGGGTTAAGCACACCCTGACCCGAGCCGATCGGGCTTCCTGCCGGCATGACGGCGTCGGCGCCGGCGGCCTTTAACCGCTGGGCCATGATGGGATCGTCCGACGTGTAGCAAAGAACTGTGAAGCCCTCGGACTTGAGAGTCTCAAGGGCCTCCAACGTGCCGATCGGATCCGGCAGCAACGTCTTGCGGTCACCCAGGACCTCCAACTTGACCCACGCCGAACCGGGGTTCTCAAGGCCTTCGAGCAGTTCCCTGCCCAAGCGAGCGGTGCGGACGGCATCGTCGGCGTTGAAGCAACCGGCCGTGTTGGGCAAAAGCGTGTACTTGTCGGGATCGAGGAAGTCCAAGATGTTCCGACCAGTGGAATCGACCATCCGCTCCCGCCGCACAGCCACCGTTACGACCTCGCAGCCGGTCTCGGCCAAGGCGTCGCGCATCAACTCGTATGTAGAATACTTCCCAGTGCCTACGAAAAGGCGGTTTTTGATCTCAAACTTGCCAATAGCCAGGGGCTTGTCGTTCATTTTAACATCTTTCTATTGGTGCTCCGCCGCACTTGGGGGCGCGGCCTCATGGAAAAAACCCAATCACTGCCAAGCATTGGTATACCCAATACCGCCTAAGGGCACAACCCGATTCGCCGCCAATCCGCGCGATCAACCGCCCCCGACCAACGTGACGATCTCTATCGCGTCGTTGTCGCTGAGTCGCGTTTCGGCGTGCAGAGCTCGTGGCAGAATCTGGCGGTTAAGTTCGATGGCCACTCTCTTGGCGGGCAGTTTGCGGACCTCCAGAAGCTCCGCCACCGTCGGGGCCTTCTCAAACTCCTGCCACTGCCCGTTAATCTGAACCCGCATGCTATGGCTCCATATCGACCAAAGGATTCTCACCGGTGAGATTATACGCTCGGCCTCACTCGCCAATCAACCAAGCCTGGCCAGGATGCGATAAGCTATCTGGTGTTACTTTTGAGGTTTTGCTGATTATAGCGTTTCCTGTTGTCATTAATTCCAAATCTACCGATAACCATTATCAGAAAGCTGCCGCAGCGTTCGCGTCACCTGAGCTATCGCTATCAACATAATACAAGTACCTGATAGCATTAAACTTAAATCTCAAGATCCTGCGGCGGCGTCTTCGAGCGGTTCTCGATGGGGATAGCTGCGTCGATGGAGCGGATATGGATATCCTGCTGGGGGAAGGCGATTTCTATGCCGGCACCGCGGAAGGCCTCGTCGACGGCCATGTGCAGATCGTTGCGGACCTGCATCAGGTGCTCGATGGAACCTATGAACACCCGCAACTCGAAATTGAGCGAGCTATCGCCGAAGCCCAGGAAATACGCTGATGGCTGGGGGTTGTGGAGCACTTTCGGATTTTTCGACGCAATTTCCAGCAGCAACTTGCGAGCCAGC
>CAZMBZ010000318.1:0-2011 GCA_964564285.1 uncultured Planctomycetaceae bacterium
ATGACCCCTCGGGGCGATCAGCCCCAGGCGATCGAGCGTTTGACGGATAACGTCCGTCGCGGGCAGAAGTTCAATGTCCTGCTCGGGGCGACCGGTACGGGCAAGACGTTCACGATGGCCAACGTCATCGAGCGGATCAACAAGCCCACGCTCGTCATCAGCCACAACAAGACGCTGGCGGCGCAGCTTTACGAGGAGTTCAAGGAGCTTTTTCCCGAGAACGCCGTCGAATACTTCGTGAGCTATTACGACTACTACCAGCCGGAGGCGTACATCCCGCAGCGAGATATTTACATCGAGAAGGATGCCAGCCGAAATGATGAACTCGACCGCCTGCGCCTCTCGGCCACGACGAGTCTATCGAGCCGTCGCGACGTGGTGATCGTCTCCAGCGTATCGTGCATCTTCGGCCTGGGCTCGCCGAGCGAGTACAAGAAGATGGTCGTCGCCCTGCGAGTCGGCGAGGTCCTGAACCGCGACGAACTGCTGCGAAAGCTCGTCGGCCTTCGGTACGACCGCAATGATGTGAACTTCAAACGCGGCACGTTTCGCGTCCGGGGCGACACGCTGGACATTTACCCGGCCTACGAGGAGTTCGGCTATCAGATCGAGTTCTTCGGCGATGAGATCGAGGCGATACACCTGATGAACCCGACGACCGGCGATGCCCTGTCGGCCGTGGAGCAGGTGTTCATATTCCCGGCTGTGCATTATGTGGCCGACGAAAGCGTCATCGAGTCGGCCGCCCTGTGCATCCGCAAGGAGCTCGACCAGCGACTGATCGAGCTTCGCAACGCGGGCAAGCTTCTGGAGGCCCAGCGTCTGGCGGCCCGGACGAAGTACGACATCGAGATGCTGCTGGAGGTTGGTTTCTGCCAGGGAATCGAGAACTATTCCAGGCACCTCGACGGCAGGGCGCCGGGCGACAGGCCTTACACGCTGATGGACTACTTCGGCGATGACTTCCTGCTGGTTATCGACGAAAGCCACGTCACCATCCCGCAGGTTCGCGCGATGTACAACGGCGATCGCAGCCGGAAGTCGGTACTGGTCGAGCACGGTTTTCGCCTGCCCAGCGCGATGGACAACCGCCCGCTGAAGTTCGATGAGTTCGAGGATATGTGGAAGCAGGTGGTCTTCCTTTCGGCGACGCCCGCGGATTACGAGCTTCAGCGAGCCGGCGGGGAGATTGTCGAGCAGATCATCCGCCCGACGGGCCTGGTGGATCCGCAGATCGAGGTTCGTCCAGCCAGGGGTCAGGTTGCGGACCTGCTGGAGGAGATTAGCAAACGCACCGCCGCCGGCGAGCGGACGCTGGTAACCACGCTGACCAAGCGTCTGGCGGAGGACCTGTCGGAATACGTCCGCAACGAGGGCTTCGCCTGCCAGTACCTCCACAGCGAGGTGGACACACTGGACCGCGTGGATATCCTCCGCGAGCTGCGCGAGGGCAAGTTCGACGTGCTGATCGGGGTGAACCTGCTTCGCGAAGGTCTGGACCTGCCGGAGGTCTCGCTGGTGGCGATTCTCGATGCGGACAAGGAGGGCTTCCTCCGCTCGGCGACGAGCCTCATTCAGACGATCGGGCGATGCGCGCGAAACGTCAATGCCCAGGTGTTTCTCTACGGCGACCGCGTGACCAAATCCATGAAGCAGGCCATCGACGAGACCAACCGAAGACGCGAGACGCAGATCGCTTACAACACCGAGCACGGCATAACGCCGGAGACGATCCGCAAAGAAATTCGCACGGTCCTGGCCGACCAATTGCGGGCACGCAAGGTCGCCCGCGAGGCCATCCACGCAAGCGAAAGCGAGTTCGACCTGCTCGAGTTCATAGCGAAGTTGGAGGAGGAGATGTACAAGGCTGCGGAGGAATTGGAATTCGAAAAAGCCGCTCGACTCCGCGACCGGATACAGACCCTCAGGACCCAGGCGGAATCCGAGGCCGAGAAGGCTGATGAGGCCGAGGCGCGCCGAAAAGGCGGCACGCCAGCGCCAGCTTCGGCCG
>CAZMBZ010000318.1:2111-3361 GCA_964564285.1 uncultured Planctomycetaceae bacterium
GCGGAGCTTGTAGAGCATCTCGCCGGCCTTGGGAACGTAGAGTTTTCCCTCAGCCTCATGGCCCTGCCATTGGGCGATGTCGATCGAGGCCGGGTCGCGATAGCCGAGGTTTACGGCGAGGCATTCTTCCTCGGGAATGGCCGTGGCGAGCGTCACCTTGATTCGCGGGCTCTCGACTCCGCCGGCATATTCGCCGATGCCGCGGACGTGCGTCGAATGCGCCAGCACGCCCCATGGGTAATGCTCGAACCGCTCCCACTGGCTCAGGAAGTACGGCAGGCAGTGATAGCCGATCTCGCGGATGATCTTCCCATGCACGACGGATATTTCCGCAATGTGCGGAGCGTAGATTATCAGCTCGCCCCCGTCGGCGACGACGGACTCCATCTTGTACATGCACTTGGCGCCGACCCAAAGTTCATCGTACATCCGCGGCGCGCGGGACAGCACGGACTCGAACGGCTTGTCCACGTAGGTGACGTGAGTTTTGTCTGACAAATCCACGGCCGCGGACCAGGCATCGACAACCGAGCCGTGGTAAAGGCCCGCCAGATCATCGCCCTTGACGACCATGCACAGGGCGGAGTTTTCCACCGTTATCTTTTCCAGCGCCATGTGGAGCACCTTGCGAACGGGCGTCCATTTCGTGCCGATGATCTTCGGGCAGGTAATCAGCGCTCCGAGCCAATGGAAGAAGTCCAGCAGCTCCTGCCCGCATATGCCCGGGAAGAAATACTTCGCCCCGCCGGAGAATCCGACGACCTCGTGAGGAAACACGGGTCCGCAGATCATCACGTGGTCGTAATCGAAGATTCTCTTGTTGACCGTCACGTCGATATCGCGGGCGAACTTGCGGCAGTCGGGCGGAATCTCCGCGGCGATATCGTCGCGGGCAAGCCGCCCCACGCAGGCCAGGACATCAGGGTTCTGCCACTCGTGGTTGAAGACATCGCTGCCGGGCAGAACCTCCGCCCGCCGGCCCGGCTCGATATCCAGGAGCTTGTCGATCATCGCATCGGTCATCGCCGGGTGCGTACCGAGTGCGATCAGGAAATCGAGTTTCGCGGCCTGTGGAGCGATCATCTTGTGGAGCAGGCGGGTAACCTGTCCCAGCGGGCAGGTGCGGGTATGGTCGGGGATAATGACGAGGATTCTCTTGCCGGCCGGGGCGATTTTCGCGGCGACATCAGCAACGATGCTGGCGACCTGCTCGTCGGAAAGTGCTCCGTCAACTCGTCCTGTGCCTGATA
>CAZMBZ010000318.1:3461-5692 GCA_964564285.1 uncultured Planctomycetaceae bacterium
ACGCATTAATGCCACGTTAGTAAGGGAATCATGAATGATAGTTGTTCACGTGACGCACGAGGCGGTGGAAAAAATCGGCGGCATTGGCACGGTCGTCGGCGGTTTGATGACGACGGACGCCTACAACGAGGCGGTCGAGCGCACGGTTCTGCTCGGGCCGCTGCTTTCGACTGACAGGCCGGTGAACCACCGTCTGGGCGAGGGCGGGCACGTCATATACAGCTCGCTGGACGGCATATGCCCGCCACAATGGCGCGAGAAATTCCTGCCGATCGAGAAAACCTACGATGTCGGAATCATCTACGGCACGAGGGAGGTCGATGACGCATGCACGGGCAAGAGCGTCGAGGCCGAGGTGCTGGTGATCGACGTCTTCCACGCCAACCGCGACCGATTGAACCTGTTCAAGGCTGAACTTTACAAGAAGTTCTGCATCCCCAGCCATCACTTCGAGAACATCTGGGAATACGAGGAATACGTCCGCCTGGCTGAGCCTGGCTTCGAGGCCCTCAAGGCCATCGGCTGCAACAATGGCAAGCAGATGGTCATTCTCTCGCACGAGTACATGGGCATGCCGACGGCCCTTCGGGCAATCCTCGACGGCTCGCCGAAAACCAGAACAGTCTTCTACGCTCACGAGGTGGCGACAGTCCGCCCGATCGTCGAGGACTCCCCGGGCCACGACACGATGTTCTACAACGTCATGGCCCGAGCCAGCGCCGCCGGACAAACCTGCGATGACATATTCCCGTGGGTCCACGAAAACTTCAAGCATCCGCTGGTCAAGGCGGCGCGGTACTGCGACCACGTCTTCGCGGTGGGCGACTATGTGGTGGATGAGCTCAAGTTCCTGGACCGACACTTTGAGACGATGGACCTCGACCTCGTCTACAACGGCGTCCCGGCCGAGAAAATCACGATCGAGCAAAAAACCGCCAGCAAGGCCCTCTTGCAGCAGTACTCCCAGAACCTCCTGGGCTATCGGCCTGACTGGGTATTCTCGCACGTGGCTCGCCCGGTTCGCAGCAAGGGTCTGTGGCGCGACCTGGCGGTGCTTCACCACCTCGAACCGATACTGCGTCAGCGGGGCCAGCGTGCGGTTTACTACATGCTGGGCACGCTTGCAGGCCAGCGGCGCCGTCCTGACATACGCCAGATGGAACGCGTATATGGCTGGCCCGTCACGCACGAAACGGGCTACCCCGACCTCTGCCAAGGCGAGGAAGTCGTCGGCGACTTGTTTGCCAACTTCAACCGCGGCCACGAGGCCTGTAGTGCAGTGTTAGTAAACCAGTGGGACTGGAACCACCAGGTATGCGGCGACCGAATGCCGGAGGAGATGACCTTCGCCGACCTGCGCCGAGGCGCGGACCTGGAGTTCGGCCTGAGCATCTACGAACCGTTCGGCATAAGCCAGCTCGAGCCGCTTTGCTTCGGTGCCATCTGCCTGGTCTCGAACGTCTGCGGATGCATGGGATTTGCCCGCAAGGCCTCCGGCGACGAGGTCAACCCCGACAACATCATCGAGGCCAGCTTCCTGAACGTCCCGCCGGAGATGGAAATCGACCGCCTGATGAACCTGACGATTTCCGACCGCGACACCGTGGAAACAGTCGAGGCAACCCGACTGGCCGAACTCGTCGCCGACAGGTTGATTGATGACCCTGACGTCGTGAAAGCACGAATCGCATCAGGCTACAAGCTGGCCCAGAAAATGAGCTGGCAGCACGTCGTGAAGGAGTATTTCCTGCCCAGCCTGTCCCGCACGGCCGACGAAAGCTAATCGCCCGCCAATAACCCTGACCTTGGCCTCGAAATCTTCACGATATTGGCTATCTTGGCTCCTTGTTACGCTGTTTCCCTACCCCCGCCAGTCCCACGCCTTGCGATTACTCGCATGATCGCCAGAGGGCAATACCAGTACAAAGGTCTCGCCAAACCATTGCCGGCGACTTCCCTGGAATCCCAAATACTAGGAAAGTACTTCTTGTTTTACCATTATCGGAAAAATGCCCTGAAAATTAGGCGATGGGACTTCGTGGCTAACTACTTGTCTAAAAGGATTTTTGATCTACCATCGGTCAGTGGGAGGCGCAATAAACCTCGTAAAACTGGGAAAAACATCAAACTACTCACAGGACATTGTCGTATGATATAATAGAGCGAGCGAGAGGGGCCTCCCCCTCAATAGGTCCCTCCGGCCGACCGGGTTTCTGTCCTCCTTTCCCCTG
>CAZMBZ010000319.1:0-5681 GCA_964564285.1 uncultured Planctomycetaceae bacterium
TCAGTATCCTGCCCGGGATAGTACCGGTTGCCGGTGGCCGACATCTTGTATGTCATAGCCCCGATGTCTATGGACTGAACCCTCACAAGCAGTTTCATGCTGGTATGAGATCTCTCCCGAATGGTGTTACTGACTATCTTTATGACCATATCGGCGGCACATATCAACAGGAAAATGCAACCTACGATCACCAGGAGCTTACTACGGGCTAAGCCTCGCCGCCTGATCGCGACGGCCTCCACGTAATTGGCCTCACTGGAAGGCTCGGGGATGGACAGGCCATCTTCGCGCATGCCGTCGATATGCATGGATATTGCCTCCTGTATGTTACGCAAGCATTCCTGGCGGGTCTCGCCGGTCGCGACGCAGCCGGACAGATCGGGCACATAGGCGCTGAAGTTCGAACCTTCAGCTCGTTCCAGAATGACCAGGTATTTCCCGAGTTTCATCCGCATAGTGCATTCCTTTATCTTCTGTAATAGTATCCCAGTGTTCGTGCACGCGACAAGAGCAAAATGGCGCGGCGGTTGCCCGGCATCCGGGGCATGAACTTCCGTTGCCGCGGCGGGCCTTGCGTGGTATGGTGGAGGCTTGTCGCGACTTGTATGCCGCGACGTGAAGACACCCGTCAGACACCACCGGCCAGGGAAGGCCCGAGCAAGAGACCTATGGACAAGTTTGTCATCAACGGCGGAAACCGGCTCAAGGGCTCGGTTGAGATCAGCGGTTCCAAGAACGCGGCCCTGCCTATAATGGCGGCTGCCCTGCTGGCCGACGGGCCTAGTACGATTCGCCAGGTTCCAGACCTCGCCGACATCCGCAGCATGATGGAGCTGCTCAGCGATCTCGGCGTTTCGGTCAAGCGGGGCGGCGACGGCACGATGCACATGAACGTCGAGGACGAGGCTTGCTGCCACGCCCAGTATGATCGCGTTCGCAAGATGCGGGCGAGCATCTGCGTGCTGGGTCCGCTGCTGGCCAAGCGCAAGAGCGCCCGCGTGTCCATGCCCGGCGGATGCGCTATCGGCTCGCGCCCAGTCGACCTGCACCTTCGCGGGCTCAGGGCGCTCGGCGCGGAGATCGAACTCGAGGGCGGCGACATCATCGCCAGCGCAAAAAAGCTTACCGGCACCAACATATTCCTGGGCGGACCCTTCGGTTCGACAGTGCTTGGCACGGCCAATGTTATGATGGCTGCGACGCTGGCCCAGGGGCGGACGGTGATAGAGTCCGCTGCGTGCGAGCCGGAAATCACGAACCTGGCCGACTACCTCAACGCCATGGGAGCGCAGATCCAGGGCGCTGGCACGCCGAGGATAACCATCGAAGGCGTCGAAGAGTTGCGAGGCGTCGAGCACACCGTCGTGCCGGACCGCATCGAAGTCGGCACGTACATGATAGCGTCGGCCCTGACAAACGGCGAGGTTACGCTCAATAACGTCCGCCTCGATCACATGATGGCCGTGATCGACAAACTTCGCGACATCGGCGTGATTATCGATCCAAGCGGCGACGACGCAGCCGTGGTGACCAGCGCCCGGCGACTGGAACCGACCGACGTCACCACGCAACCCTACCCGGGCTTTCCGACGGATGTGCAGGCCCAGATCATGACCCTGCTGTGCCTTGCTGACGGCAATAGTGCGATCACCGACAAGGTCTTCCCGGACCGCTTCATGCACGTGGCTGAACTGATGCGAATGGGCGCCAACATTCGGAAGGAAGGCCCCACAACCATCGTCACGGGCGTCAAGAAACTCATCGGCGCGCCCGTGATGGCGAGCGACCTGCGAGCCTCGGCTGCTTTGGTGCTGGCGGGGCTTGTCGCACGCGGCACGACGACCGTGCAGCGAGTCTATCACATCGACCGAGGCTACGAGGGAATCGAGACCAAACTTCGCGCCATCGGCGCCGAGATCACCCGCGTGCCGGAATAACGGAAAAATACTCCCCGCAACACCCTGCGCAACTGGACTCCCGCGCGCTACCCGCCGATGAATATCGTGGCCGCGATGTTGCGGCCTGGAGGATGTTCATGAAGTCGTTTTCGCACCGATGCCCCAACCCCAAGTGCAGGGCGATGTTGTCGATTCCCGCGTCCATGCGGGGCCAGTCCGCCAGGTGCGGCAATTGCGCGCAGGAGTTTGTGGTGCCGTTTATTGTGTCCGGGTCGCTCAGGCAAGGTAAGCCCAAACCTCCACCGTTGCGCAAGGCAGGCTGACAGGCCCCGCCCGGATTACCAGCCCTGGGACGGACTGGCGTCGCCGCCGGCGTTTTTGCCCCAACCGGACGGGTTGCGGAAGTGGGCCTTCAGCCCCATCGCAGCTACCACACCGTCGGCACAGGCAGTCGCCAATTGCATGGCCGCGAGCTGCCGGCAGTCGCCGGCGACGAACACGCCCGGCATGGACGTCTTAAGCGTCACCGGGTCGCAGGCGATGTAGCCGACGTCGTCGGTTTCCACCGCACCCTTGAGGAAGCCGGTGTTGGGGTTCATTCCGACGAAAATGAACACGCCATCCACCTTCAACTGCTCGACTTGCCCGGTCTCGACGTTCTTGATCGAAACGTGGTCCAGGTCCGTCTTGTCGGCATTGCCCACGATCTCATCGACGACGTAAGGCAGCTTGATGTCGATGTCGTGTTCCCCAGCCGCCTTGTGCAGTTCCTCGACCAGCACCTCCTGAGCGCGGAACTCCGTGCGCCGGTGGATTATCGTCACCTTTTTGCAGAATCTCGTCGCGAGGTAGATCGTGTCCTCGATGGCGGTGTTGCCCCCGCCAACGCACAGCACATGCTTGTCGCGATAGAACGCCCCATCACAGGTGGCGCAGTAACTTACGCGCGTCGCCTGTCGCATTTCGTCCTCGCCGGGAACGCCGAGACGGCGGTACTCGCTGCCCGGTGCCAGGATAACCGCCCGCGCCTGGTGGGTTTTCTCCCCGCCGTTGACCTGGATCTCCAGCACACCATCGTCGCGCCGCGAGATCGACGTGCATGCCTGATTGGCGGCGATCTCGGCACCGAAGTTGATGGCCTGCTTCTTCTGCTCCTCGACAAGCTCGAAGCCGCCGATCTTGACGATGCCCGGGTAGTTCTCCACCCGGTCGGTCAGCATTATCTGCCCGCCAGGCAGGCCGTTCTTCTCCAGCACCAGCGTCCGGTAGCGGTCGCGGGCGGCATAAAGCGCCGCTGCAAGCCCCGCCGGCCCGCCGCCCACAATCACCACATCCCACAAGCTTTCGTCGGTCATTTTACTTTTCCGCGTCCGGGTATCGTCTCAGCACGGCACTGCGCGTGCTCTGTTTCATGACGATACCCCCATCGGTCCGCATTCGCAACAACGAGCCGTTGGTCCCCAATTCCAGCATCGCGGGCGCGGCGTCGGCGGCGAGTTGGTCGCTCGCCTGGACGACCTGGGTGCTCTTGGAACCCAGCGTGACCTTCGCCTTGCCGACGATGGTGAACGTCCGCAAGTCGAAGTCGTTCTCAGCCGTCGTGTACGTGGCGAAACCGTACGACCCGGGCGACGAAAGGTCCGTCAGCTTGCCCAGCAGCAGCGCGAATGCCCGCGGAAGATATGTCGCCGCCATAACCGGCTCGAGCGGCTTCTTCCGCGTGGCTGACTTGCCGTCAGAGGTGACCTTGCACACTATCAGCGAACCCGAGCACGTGCCTTCCTCGCTCATCCGACGGACCACCTTGCCGGCACGAAGGACCTCGGCAGTCTCGGTCCAATACTCCTTCGAACGGTCGGCGGCTGCGAACATTACGCGGTGAATCACCATTGACTGATTTCCAGGCAGGCTGAGTCCAGCCTTGGTGCTGATCTCCACGCCCTGGGCCGTGCCGCGACGGGCGGTTTTCTCCTGCACGCGCATGTAGCCCATGTCATTTTCGCCGCGGCGGTACAGGAACCACTGGTCCTTGCCGGCCAGGGCGGCGGTCAGCTTGGCCCGGGTGAGGCCCGCCAGCAGCTCGCTGCCTCGCTGGAGGTTCGCCTTTCGCACCTCGGCCTGCTCGCGCGGGTCCGAGAGCTGCCACGTCCGGGCCACCTGCCCGAGCAGCTTGTCCATCTGCCCCCGCAGGCCGAGCGCCCCGCTGATCGACAGCACCAGCAGATGCCCCGATGGGGTCTTCGCCCAAAGGTCGCGCTGCCACCGCTGGCCACGCGTGCCCTGTATTACGATCGTCTCGATGCCGGGCTTGCCCAGCACTTCGGTCACGGCCGCCTTCTCGACTCTCACGGCTGGGAGCTTTTTCAGCCCGGCATGGACCTGCCTGGCGAAGGCATTGAGGCTCACGCCGGCGGCCGGACCGGCCTCCTTGCGAACGATTAACTGCCATGCAATCGCCCCGGTTCTGGCGTCGCGCATGACCCACTTGGCCAGTCTGGTTGTTGCCGTGGATCGGTCACGCTCCACGCCCGCCGGCGGGCAGAGAGAGAAACCGTTGACCGGGTCTATGTGTCGCGGCCCGAGCTCCGGCTCCGCCGCCTGCCCGGCCATCGCCGCAAGCAATCCCGTCGCCAACATCACACATGCCATTTTGTTCATACGTCCGGAAACCATGACTTCTCCTCGATCCACTGTATTTAGACGCCTCGCTTACAATGAATCGGCTTTCCAGGCGAAGATTCAGCAGGACAAAAAGGCACGCCGCAGCCAAAAGAAGCATATCCTCGCGGCGGGCCTTGTCTCGGCAGGCCGGAAGGTTAGAATGGTTCGGCGGGCTGGAAACGATAATAGGGAGCGAACGGAATGGCAACGAAGAACAACGCAGGCCAGAAACTACTGAGGGTTGGGATCACGCTCGAGGACAGCAAGCCTCCTATCTGGCGGGAAGTGCTTGTCTGGCAGGATATTAAGCTCGGCGCATTGCACGACGTGATCCAGATCGTCATGGGCTGGAATGATGGGCATCTGCACCAGTTCATTCAGAAACTCAAGAGAAGCACAAGGCCCAGCCAGGAAGAGATTGACGCCTGCCACCACTCGGGCAAATGGGACGATGATTTCCAGGCCAGAGTTCAGGGAAGAAAGTTTTTTGCGCCGAAGTGGGCGCCTGACGGAACCCCTATTGACATGGAGGGCACGGACGAGGCCGCCGTTCTGCTGGCGGATGTCTACCCCAACGCCGGCAGCAACCTGACTTACGAATACGACTTCGGCGACAGTTGGCGTCACGTAATCAAGGTAAAGCGCGCCGGGAACCCCGAACCGGATGCGGAATACCCGGTCTGCCTCGGCGGCGAGGGGGCCTGCCCGCCCGAGGACTGCGGCGGTGTATGGGGCTACTACAGCATGCTGGAGGCCATCGCCGATCCCAAAAACGAGCAACACGAGGATATGGTCGATTGGCTCGGCGATGACTTCGATTCGGATGCCTTCGACCTGAAGGATGTTAACTCGAAGCTGGCCAGATGGCGCAAGCGTCGATGAAGCCGCCAAACCGCGCATGCCTTTGAGCTGTCCCCGGCGGGCTCGGGGGCGGCTGGCGCTGGCCAAGGGGCCTAGGCCGCGTCGGGCCGGTTTTGGCGCCCTTCGCACCGTCCGCGACGGCCCATCCGGCCAGGACCCGCTGGCCGCGATTTGGGAGGTCTGTGGCCCTTTCCATCCCACGGGTCAGGCGGTCAGGAGGGCTGGAATGGTCTGAAAGGGAAGCCTTCCGTGCTTCCGGCT
>CAZMBZ010000320.1:0-3873 GCA_964564285.1 uncultured Planctomycetaceae bacterium
GGCAGGTTTCGAAATCATTCAGGGCCGTAACGGCGATTTCGATTTGTCCCATGGCTGGCGGGAGCGGGCCGACAAGCGGCAACTCGGGCGGGCCTTGGGAGGCCTGGATAATCCGCTGGCCAAGCTCGGCCGGGCTGGGGGCGGAGTTGAGTATCTTATGCCCGGTCGAGTCGGGGCGAGCCTGCTGGACTGGCGGCGCAGGCGTAGCATTCCGCGCCACCGCACGGAAGCGTCCATCGCCGTAAGGTATTTCTCCGCCAGACTTTTCGATCGCGGCCGTCAGGCCAAGTACTTCGTCCATCTGGGCGAGATAGCTGTGCTTGTCGCGGATCAAGCCTTCTTTGTTCCGCCAGTCGGCGCCGACGAAAATGAGGTGATCTTCGTGACGTGTTGCCGCCACGTAGAGCCGGCGGATATCCTCGGCCTGGTCGTCGGAGTCCTCCATGCGGTTTGCGAGGCGGTAGCTCAGGGGCTTGACCGCGTTGTCGTCATCATCCGGCGAGGCCGGGCGATTGAAGGTTGGTCCCCAGTCGTCGCGGATCAGCAATTTGCCGGTTCGCCCGCGACGGCCCGCGTTGAGGTCTGGTATCACAACTACTGGAAATTCCAAGCCTTTAGCTTTGTGGATGGTCATCAGCCGGACGACGTTTTCGTGCTCGCCGGCAACGGCGGCCTGCTCGTAGCGGCTCTGCTCGGCGACGTGTCGGCGCATTTCGGAAAGGAAATCCGCCAGGCCGATATGGTCGCCGGCCGCCGTCTCGGCTCGCTGGGCGACTTGGCGGATGTTGCTGAGCATTCGCCTGCCCTGAAAACGCGACAAAAGTGTAGCTTCGTAGCCGGTGGCATCCAGCAGGCGCTGGAGGACTTCGTTGATGGGCAGGGCGTCCTTGATCGCGTGCAGCCTGCCGAGCAGGCCGATTGCGGCAGAGAGGGCTTCGGCCTCGACGGGACTCAGCCGCTGGGATAAGTCGCGTTCCAATAGCGACATATAGTAAGGCGGTTCGCACGCCTGGGCGATGTGCATCAGGGCGTTGTCGCTCAGGCCGATGAGCCCGCCGCGAAGCGTGCCCATCAGGGCGATGTCGTCGCGGGGGTTGTCCACGGCCGCAAGGGCCGTCATGATGTTGAAGACCTCCTGACGCTGGAAGAAGCCCGTCCCGCCCACAACGTAATACGGAATGTCCCGCTGTTGGAGGGCGCGTTCGTAGGTAAGGCTGTTAGTCATGCGTGCGAAAAGGATTGCGATATCGCCCGGCCTGGCCGCTCGCCAGGATTCCGCCTCGCCGTCCCAGACGATTTTTTCCTTACCGCGAAGAATTTCCTCGATCCGTCCGGCGCAGACCTCTGCTTGGGCAGCGGCGGATTCCGCGGCACTGTCGATCGGGAGGTCCTCGTTTCCGCCGGCCAGGAGGAATTCCACCGACGCATGCGGCGGGCATGTCTTTCGGAACGCGTCAGTTGGCGCGAAATCAGCGCCCATTAGCGGTTCAAACAGCGCGTTTATGAACTCCACACCTGCCTGGTGGGTGCGAAATGATGTCTCCAGGTACTTCTGGCGGTCGTTTCCGAGCCGTTTGCACATGCGGCCGAACACTTCCACCTGGGCGCCGCGGAAGCGGTAGATGCTTTGTTTGGCGTCCCCGACGGCGAATAGCTTGCCCTCTGGCGGTGCTTTCTCGGGCGTTCCGCCGCCGATTAGCATCGCCAGCGTCTCCAATTGGAAGCGATTGGTGTCCTGGCACTCGTCGATTAGCAACTGATCGATGCCTTCGCCGAGGGTCTTCCGTAGCTCCGCATTGCCCGAAAGCAGCCTATTGGCATGGTCCAGCAGGTCTGTAAAGTCCAGCAGACCGCGCGTTCGCTTCTCGGCTGCGTACAATGAACCCGCTTCAATCGCCAGTTTGGCCAGCGTTGCAAGCCCGTCGGCGGCTCTAATGTCATACGAACCAAGCTCTTCGAAGTATTCCGCGTAGTCTCGAACCGTCGCCAGCACGCCTTTTAGACGCCCGCGAAGGTCCATTAGCACCTCTTTGGACCCCCATGCCTTGGCCGAACCGACGTTCCCTGCGCTCTTTGCCAGCCATTCGAACACCTTTGCGGTCACTTCCGAGGGGTCTTCCAGTATCGTTTGGACCACTTCCAACTGCTCTTTTCGGAACACTGCGAGCTTGTCTGAGGGGTTTTCGCATCGAATGGATGCTATTTCTTCCACTTCCGCGCGCAGCCGGGAGTCTTTGGCCAGCGCCGCCAGGCCGGCCTTCCGGCTGGCGTCGGCCGCCTCCCGCCACCGCCGCATGATCGCCTCGGAGTCGCTCAGCGCGCCCAGGTCGCAGGCGAGGCGGTTGTCCATGAGTTCCTTAACCAGATCGACGACCTGCTCGAAGCTCATCTCGGTGAGCAGTTCGGCCAGGCCTTTGTGCTGGCGCTCGACGGCTGCGAGAACGGCCTGCTCGGCGGCGTCGGCGAGCATTCGCGACGTGAGTAGATTATCGGCGCATACGGCGAAGCTGGGATCGACGCCGGCCTCGACGGCGTGGGCCCGCAGCAGCGACGCGCAGAAGCCGTCGATGGTGTTTATTCGCGCCTCGGGCATCTGGTCCAGCCAAGCCAGGAGCTTCCGTCGCTGGGGACCCTCGGCTTGGCGGGCTTGCTCATCGAGCATCGACCGCACGCGGGATGACATTTCCATCGCGGCCTTGTTGGTGAACGTCAGCGCTACAAGTCGCGACATCACCTCGTCGGGCTGGGCGTGCTGCTGGGCACCATCGGCGCCCTGGAGCAGTTGGAGGAATCGCCTGGCCAGCACGAACGTCTTGCCGCAGCCGGCCCCCGAGCGCAGCGCGACGTTCTCGCCGACGCTTTCAATGGCGGCGGATCGCTGAGCTTCGGTCAGTTGGGCGTCGGCGGGCATCAGCTTTCCTCCTTGCCGGCGGGGCTGTCATCCGCCTCGTCCGGCGGGGCCTTACGCTCGGCGCGGATGGGCGAGTACTGGCATATCTGCCGCAGCGGGCAATAGCTCGGGCAGTCGTGTGTCGGCAGGGTGTCGAAGCGTCCCCGGGCCATCTGCCGCACGAAGTGCCCGACGGTTTCCATCGCGGCTTCGAGCTTGACGTCGTAGCCCTCATCCACTTTGTAGAGCTTTTTCCCGCGTGATGTCGTCACGCCCGCGAAGAAGCGCTCGAACCTCTTATTGTCGCCGCCGATTCTATGGAATGCGCCTCCGACGCACTTGTCTCCCAGTATCGTCTCGGCCGCGGCGGCGTAGAGCGGCATCTGGAGATTTCGACCGGCGAGCACGTCCTTTTCGCTCGGCAGGCGGCCCGTCTTGTAGTCCACTATCAGCAGGCCCTCGACATCGTCCATCGAGACGTAGTCGATTCGATCAAGCCGGCCGCGAAGGCGGATCTCGCCGGCCGGGGTTGCGACGACTACCGGCTCGGGCGTGCTGCGATCATCGTGCGGCTGGTCGGGGTCCAACTCGATCCCGAACGATAGTTCGAACCGCAATGCCGTGGTGTCCAGCACCTCCGGGCTCGCGGCTGCCTGGAGATAGGCCGACAGATCGCGGCGCATCTGGTCGAGTTGGATCTGCCAGAGCACGGGATAGGGTGGGCGGCGAGCTTCGACGGACTCCGCCTCAGCCTTGATTGCCTCGGCAAGCGCGGCGTCCAGTTTTTCCTTCGGCACCAGGGGAAGTTGCACGGGCTCCATGGCCTCGCCCGCCAGCGACCGCATCATGTTAAAGAGCACGTTGTGGCAGAAGGTGCCTCGCTCGGCGGGTTCGAGGTGCCGCTCGGGTTCGACAGGCTCGGCGAGCTTCAGGATGTACTTGGCGAAGTACTGCCACGGGCACTGGCCATACGAGTTGAACCG
>CAZMBZ010000320.1:3973-5674 GCA_964564285.1 uncultured Planctomycetaceae bacterium
TCAGGATGTACTTGGCGAAGTACTGCCACGGGCACTGGCCATACGAGTTGAACCGTGCGGCTGAGAAGTACGGTCGGCTGGTGTAGTGGCGGTGCAGTTCCGCCAGCAGCGACTTGTCGGTGATTCGCCCATCATACTCGCTGCACTCGGCGGTTTCCCATCGCTTATGGGTTGCGTAGATGCCCATCGCCGCTCGCCGCACGGCCTGGGGCTCGAAGGCGGTCGACCAGGCAAGGGCCTTGGGCGACGGGGGCAACTCGCTGCCGAGAAGTCCGCCAAGGGCTGCGCACAGGGCGTCACGCCGGCTTGCGAGTTCATCCTCCGGCGGGATGTAAGGACCGGGCGCGATCCGCTCGGTCGGTATGGCGTCCAGCCCGCCGACCGCGCCTGCCAGCGCCAGCAGGAAACTGCTCGGCGAACCTGCCGCGCCGTTGGCGTCGGACTCCAGGTAGCTCAAGGTCAGCGTGCTGTCGGCCCGGGTTATCGCCAGGTAGAACAGCAGCATCTCGCGTGCGGTCAGGTCGCTTCGGTTGTCCAGTACGACGCCCCGGCGGAGCCAGTTCGCGCGGTCCGATTCGCCGACCAGCGAGCTCTCGCTGTGCTGACTGGGAAACATTCGTTCGCTGACACCCAGCACGAACACGTGGTCGTAGCGGATCGCCCGGGCGTCCAATACATCCAGCACATCCACCAGCGATTCGCCGCGAGCACCAGGGCACGTTACGGCAGAGAGGGCGTTCCGCACGTGGCCGGCCGGGGGTGGCGGATCGGGCAGACCGGCGAGATGGTCTTCAAGAGTCGCGAGGGCTCGCAGGTCGCGGGCGACCAGTTCCGGCTCGCCCAACTCGCAGGCCGCGCGGGCCAGTTGCAGCGTAGCGGCGACCTCTGCAAGCCCTGCCGGGGCGGAGGCGCGGGCGGACAGGTCGAACAACTCACCCAGCATCGCCTTCGCCTGACGGTACTCATCGGCGGTCGGCTTGCGGGAGGGCGACTCATCGGGCTCGTCGGTGTCGCTGTCGCGGGCGATTTCGTCGCGGGCTGCCAGGCGTTCGGCGGCGTCCTCGTAGGACTTTCGTCCGGCCTGGACGTTGCCGGCGCGGATGAGCATCTCGGCCGCGGCGACCGTTCGCCCGTCGAACTCGCCCAGCGCCGCCGGGCGGAAGTAGCTGTTGCGGATCACGCGCAACACATCGTGCCACGCAAACGCCGGCGCCAGTGATGTCACATCCATCGCGAAGCGCACGACAGGCGTTTCCGTCAGCGTCTCCGCCGCCGGGGCAAGCGGAATGTCATGCTCGGCGAACACGCGCCGAACTGTCGCACCGTAGGCGCTCATGCTGCGCGCAAGCACGGCGATTCGCCCGACGCCCGCGCCGCCGACAAGCAAACGCTTGACCCGCCGGGCGACCGCGGCCACCTCGCTGTCCATGCCCGCAGACGCAATTACCGAAAGCCCACCCGGCAACTCGCACACCGCGTCAATATCAAAAACACTGTCCCAAACCCCCCGAAAAATAGGGACGCTAACCATTTTTCGAGAACCAGAAGCCGAAAAATGGTTAGCGTCCCTATTTTCTTCGATTTCCACCAGGTCCGTGCCGAACTGTTTGCGTATGTTGTTCAGCGTGCGGTCTGTCCACTGCCACATCCGCCGACGGTTGTCGCTTGCGTGCGGTAGGGTGATGACGACCCGTTCGAGTG
>CAZMBZ010000321.1:0-5627 GCA_964564285.1 uncultured Planctomycetaceae bacterium
TGACCATACACATGTGCAGATCGTGCTACCTGCCATGGATCGAGAATCCGTCGGGATAGCGATGGCGACCGAATCAGATTTGATTAGGGGAACGGGTATATGGACAGGGACATTGAGCAGCACATACGTTCGCTTTCCAATGCGGATCTGCTCCAGTACTTGGAAGCGCCGGCCGGAACCTATCTGCCTGAGGCCATTGCTTTTGCCAGGCAGGAAGCCGACACCCGGCATCTTTCGACATCGCAATTGCGCGAGGCCGAAGAGGAGATCGCTGCCTGCGAGGCCAAGAGAATCGCCGACGCGAATGCTTCTGTGGAGCAATTCAAGCTCTACCATGCATTAGGGGGGCTTCCCGCCATCGTCTGGGTATTTCCCACGTGGTTGACTTTCAAGAGACAGGGCAAGTTAAGAAAGGCCAGCCAACTATTGGGATGGTGGCTGACTGGACTGGTCCTCCAGGTGATAACGGGTATATTGTTGTACCTATATATAGTCGGCCGAAGTTCCTGACCTAAGGTGAGCGAAATATGATGATGAAAGTTTTGATGATACTGGCGGCCTTCGGATGCCTATGGCTGATCGCGTCGAAATCGCACGCGGCCCGGGCGGGCACGAATTACGACGAGGCCAAAGTGCCACAGTACACGCTGCCGAACCCACTGGTGACGCTGAGCGGCGAGAAGGTCGCCGACGCCAAGGCGTGGCGCGACGTCCGTCGGCCGGAAGTGTTCGAACTGTTTTGCACGCACATGTTCGGCCGGGCGCCTGGCAAGCCTGAAAAAACGTCCTTTGACGTTTTCGACCGCGCCGACGGCGCGCTCGGCGGCAAGGCCTTGCGTAAGCAGGTGACCGTGCGATTTGCCGAGGGCGCCGGCTCGCCGACGATGGACATTCTGATCTATCTGCCGAAGGATGCAAAAGGCCCCGTCCCGCTGTTCGTGGGGCTGAACTTCCGCGGCAACCACGCGATAAACAAGGATCCGGGCATCAGGCTGTTGCGACGGTGGATTAATGGCAGGTACGAGGGCGTTGTGAAGGATCGCGCAACCGACGCCGCTCGCGGCACGGCTGCGAGTCGCTGGCCTGTCGAGACGATCCTCTCGCGCGGCTACGGGTTGGCGACGATCTACTACGGCGACATCGAGCCGGACCGCAAGGACGCCCTGGCCGAGAGCGTGCGGGCGCTGTATTTGAAGGCCGGCCAAAAGACGCCGGCCCCGGACGACTGGGGCGCGATCGGCGCCTGGGCGTGGGGGCTCAGCCGGGCGATGGACTACTTCGAGACGGACAAGGATATCGACGCCGCCCGCGTGGCGGTGATGGGTCACTCGCGGCTCGGCAAGACCAGCCTCTGGGCCGGGGCGTCCGACGAGCGATTCGCGATTGCGATCTCCAACAACAGCGGCTGCGGCGGGGCTGCCCTTAGTCGTCGGTGCTTCGGCGAGACCGTCACGCGGATCAATACGGTCTTCCCGCACTGGTTCTGCGGGAACTTCCACAAGTACGGCGGCCACGAGGGCGACCTGCCGATCGACCAGCACATGCTCATCGCTCTGATGGCGCCGCGTCCGGTGTACGTCGCCAGCGCCGAAGGAGACCGCTGGGCGGACCCGCGCGGCGAGTTCCTGTCCGCCCTGTACGCCACGCCGGTTTACCGCCTGTTCGGCAAGACCGGCCTGCCCACCGAGACCATGCCCGGCGTCGGCAAGACGGCCGTGGGAACGATCGGCTACCATATCCGACCGGGCGCTCACAATGTCACGGACTTCGACTGGGCCCAATACCTCGACTTCGCGGACCAGCATTTGGGGAAGGAATAGATCTCAGCTTCCATAGGCCTGGGCGATGACGGGTGTCGCTCGCCGTTGTGGCAAGTCCGGCAAGCGCGGCAAGGCCGGCAAGGCTTGCCGGAGAAAACGCGGATGACGCGTGCCAAGGGGGCAAGGCCGTGCGATCGTGCGTTGGACGACTCTTCACCCGTCGGCCGCGGCCGATCGCGGCTGGCCGCAACTGGCCGCGTCCTACGCGGTGGCCAGCGACCCCGACCGTGACCGCGCAGGATTCTGCCGCCGCGTGTCGAGGCGAGCTATCGAATGACCACAACCTTGAAGGGCCACTTCGACTTGGTCCTGTCCCTTCTCCTGCTGGAGGCAGGCCAGTACCGCCGAGGCGTCGAGGATGCTGACGCTACTCACGTGCGGCCATCTTCTTACGTTCGGCCATCAACTCCTTGCTGAGGTTAACGCCTTTGTCCACGTATTGCCGGACTCGCTGTTGAGCTCGGCGGCACGCGGCCTTGGCGCCGATGATGGTTACCTGGTCGTCCTCGACGGTCACCACAATCTCTGTGCCTACTTCAAGCCCCAGACGCTTGCGGATCTTGGCTGGGATTACGATTCGCCCGCCGTCGGAGACGCGTGATGTCCTGCAGAGTTGTTCTTTCAAAAGATATCTCATCTGAGGATTAGGGGATATCTAAAGGGTCACCGCGGCTTCGGCCAGTGCTCGTCCCCCTCCAGGTCTCTGGCTTTGAAGCAGAGACGAATCAACATGACACGCTGGCCTCGCACGGGGCTTCTGTAGTGTTCGACTTCGAGTGGGATGAAACGCATCTTGTTCTGGACGTTTGGGTCGAAATCCATTATCTGAGTTTCCAACTCGAGATCAAAATGCCCCCGGCTATCCCCGGACCAGTCCTTCCGATGCCACGTTCCGACACCGTGGAACATGCTGAACTGGTCCGGAGGATGCTTCACCAACTCCATAACCATTCCCATCGAATGCCCCCCCATATTGAATGCGATGTGGAACAGGGATTCGTATTCATCTGGTATGGCCTCGACGTCCTCCGGAGCCATGTCGGTCACATCGAGCAGGATTCGTGTGTTCAAGCCGCCCCGCCCATTGTGGACGCTGCCCCTTCCAGAACCGCCGGGAAGCGGCAAGAGCTTAGCGCCTTCCGGGACGGGCAAAGGCTTGGAAAGAAAGGCGATCACTGCCTGGGCGGACGGCCTTCGTCCAGAGAGAGGGACCACCCCGCCTGGTCCTGCGGGGCGAGGGATCAAATAGCCTATCATCACGCCGCATGCCAGAGCTACAATTACGGCAAAGACGCTGACCAAGACGTGTCCGCCAGCGAAACTGTACTTGGTATATGCCATCGTATGCTCCCCTGTGTTGGTTGAGTAAAGTATAGTCCGAGAACAGGATTCTCGCAACGCCCGGCTAGATCCTATTTCTCTTCTCTTTCTTCCACTTTTCAGGCCAATCCCGAATGTCGCAGCAGGGCTTCGGGTTTGGGTTCTCGGCCTCGGAAGTCTTTGAATACTTCCATGGGTGCCCGACTGCCGCCCAGGGCGAGGACGGTGTCGCGGAATCGCCGGCCTAGTTTGCGGACGGCGTCCTCATCCTGCAGGCCGGCCTCCTCGAAGGCACCGAACGCGTCGGCGCTGAGAACTGCCGCCCACTTGTAGCTGTAGTACCCGGCTGAGTATCCGCCAGCGAATATGTGCGAGAAGCTGCACAGGAATCGGTCTTCCGGCAGGGGGGGCATTACGAGCGTTTCTGCCCCGATGCGTCGCTGCACATCCAGCGGGGACTCGTCGCCGGCGGGGTCGTAGCCGTGGTAGAGCTCCATGTCGATCAGGCTGAAGTTTACCTGTCGAAGTGTGGTCGAGCCCTCGCGGAAGGTTCGGGCGGCGATCAGGCTGTCGATCATCTCGTCGGGCAGCGGCTCGCCGGTCTGCCAGTGTTTGGCCAGGCCGCGAAGCGTCGGGCGGTCGTAGCACCAGTTTTCCATGAACTGGCTGGCGAGCTCGACGGCGTCCCACTCGATGTTATTGATGCCCGAGGCCAGGCCGCAATCCACGGTGGTCAGCATGTGCTGCAGGGCGTGGCCGAACTCGTGGAAGAGCGTCTGGACTTCGTCGAAGCTCATCAGCGACGGCTTGTCCGAAGACGGCGGGGTCTGGTTGCAGCAGATGTAGGCCACGGGCAGGCGGATGGGCTCGCCGGGCGCGGCGCAGGCCTTGCTTCGGCCGTGGAGGGAGTTCATCCATGCGCCGCCGCGTTTCTCGGCGGGGCGACTGTAGGGGTCGATATAGAACGCCGCGATGTTCTCGCCGGATCCGTTGGCGACCTGGAAGAATCGCACATTATCGTGCCATACCGGCGCCTGGCCATCGGCGATGGTGACGGTGATGTCGAAGAGTCGCTCGGCCAGTTTGAACAGGCCATCCAGCACGCCCGGCAGGGGGAAGTAGGGTCGGAGTTGCTCGTCGTTGAGGCTGAACTTTTTCTCCCGCAGGCGTTCAGCCCAGAACGCGACGTCCCAGTTCATCAGGTTGTCGGCCTCGGGGGCGGAGGCATCTCTGGCCAGGTCGCGCAGGTCGTCGAGGTCTCGCTGTGCCGCGGGGCGGGCGGCGTCTCGCAGTTGCACGAGCAGTTTTTCGACGGCGGCGACGTCGGTCGCCATCCGTCGAGTGAGGCTCATATCGGCGTAGGTTTCGTAGCCCAGCATGCGTGCCTGCTCGCGGGCGAGTTCGAGCGTGCGACGGATGATCGGTTGGTTGTCCAACGCTTCGGCCGAGGCGCGGGTTATGTAGGCGCGGTAGAGTTGTTCTCGCAGGTCGCGTCTTTTGACGTGCTGCATGAACGGAATGAAGCTGGGCGCATCGAGCGTTATCACCCACGGCCCGGCCTGGGCGGTGGCGCCTTCCTTACCGGCGGCTTTGGCGGCATCGGCGGCGAGTTGTCTGGCCGTGCTCGGCAGGCCGTCGATTTCGTCCGGGTCGGTCAGCGTGAGCGAGAACGCCTTCGTGGCGTCCAGGACATTGTTCTGGAATCGCGTGCCGAGGTCGGCGAGTTCCTTGCCGATGGCCAGGAATCGCTCGCTCTGGGGACCGTCGAGTTCAACGCCAGACAGGCGTGCGTCGCGCACGGCGGAGTCCAGCACGCGTCGGCGGGCGCCGTCGTAGTTGGCGTATTCCTCGCCGGCCTGCAGGCCCACGTAGCCGTCGAAGAGTCCGCGACTCTGGCCGAGGTTATGGAGGAACTGCACCACGTGCGGCTGGGCTTTCTGGTAGGCCTCTCGCAGCGGCGCGCTGTTTCGCACCGCATGGAGATGCCCCGTCACGCCCCAGACTCGCTCGATGCGATTGCCCAGTTTTTCCAGCGGGACCATCAGTTCGTCCCATCCGGTGGGGCTTGCCTGTTCCAGTTCGGCGAGTTCCGCATTGGCCTTTTTCATCACGGCGTCAACGGCCGGCTCGACGTGCACGGGTTCGATGCAGCCGAAGTTTGGGAAGTCCGTCCAGTCCAGCAGGGGATTCGTATCGAGTTTCTCAGTCGCGTCAGTCATTGGCTACTCCGTTAGGCAGTATGCGGTATTGATGCCCGGCTGGGGCACTGGCTCTCCAACAAGCTACGGCCTGGGCGGCGGTATGCGCCAAGCCGGGATGGAACCATCATAGGCATTGTCGTCTACCGAGGAAAGGGGACAAAAAGGGCATTTTGTCGCCTTTCTCGCCTTGCCATCAAGGCGACATTGTGGTGGAATCCTCCCGTTTACATTTGCACCTCAGCCGTCAGCGCTGCCGCAGGCGGACTGCGACTCGCGAGTCGGGCTG
>CAZMBZ010000322.1:0-5575 GCA_964564285.1 uncultured Planctomycetaceae bacterium
GTGGCGCTGGAACTGACCAGTGCGCTGAGTTCGGCTATGAAGCGAAAACGGGTAACTGGGATTTCTCGGTATGGACTTACGTCCCCGCCGATGGCAAGGCCGGTCGCCAGTACTTTAACCTGCAGAACCACTTTGACCAGGTCAATAACGACTACCAGTGGAGTAATGTCGAGGTCACCTGGATGATGGACCCGACTCATGCCAGTGTTGATATGGTCTTCGTGGACACCATGGAAGCAGGCAAACTGCCAATCCAGTATGACACGTGGGTTGAAATCAGTGCTGATATTGACTTGGATAACGACACCGCTGAAATTTTTTACGGTGGTGCCTCGCTTGGTGCAACGACGTGGTCTAAGGGGACCTATGGAGTAAAAGGCATTGACGTCATGGATATTTTTCCCGCCACGGCGGATGCTTCCATCATGTACTATGACGACGTTAGCTTGACTCCCGAGCCGGCCTCAATGGCCCTTTTGGGTATTGGTGGCCTGATCATGCTCAGGCGACGACGTCGCAAAGCCTGATAAAGCTGACAGTTCAAGTTTACCGAACCCCGGTCACTGGCCGGGGTTCTTTTTTACCCACACCCCCTCGGGCGGGTTGGCCCGAAGATCCGCCAACGCGAGGCGGAGAAGATAAGGCCCTGGGCAAACTCGGCGATGACTGCTCACCCAAGCTGCTGGCCGCGGTTGGCGAGGCATGGCGCAAGTTGGGCAAACGTTTCTCGCACCGTCGAACTGAGCAGCACCGGCATGGATTCTGCCCGCTGGAAAACCTTCAGGGCGGAATCCCCATGCGCGACAGCGGTTGCGCATGCAGACGTTGTCAGGTTGTTCCCATAGATGCTCTTGCCATAACACGGTTTGTCGTTTAGAATATTGGCCGTTGGTTAGCTGTCACATCTAGAAGCTTTTGTCCTTCGTAGCGCCCCGTGTTTTCTGGAAAGACCAGGGGTCGGTCGAGGAAAGACTGACGCGCGGGTGCGAACATACGCGGCAGGTCCGGATGGATTGTCGTGAGACAACGAGTCCTTGTTAGAGAAGGAACATTGCGCATGGAACAGACAAAGATTCTACTGACCGAAGACGAGATGCCACGGCAGTGGTACAACATTGCTGCCGACTTGCCGACTCCGCTTCAGCCGCCGCTGGGGCCTGACGGCAAGCCCATCACGCCGGAGATGCTCGCGCCGGTGTTCCCCATGAATATCATCGAGCAGGAGGTCTCCACCGAGCGGTGGATCGACATCCCTGAGGAAATCCTGGGCATACTGTCGTTGTGGCGTCCCAGCCCGTTGTATCGTGCCCGGCGGCTCGAGAAGTACCTCGGCACGCCCGCGAGGATTTACTATAAGAACGAGGGCGTCAGCCCGCCCGGAAGCCACAAGCCCAACACGGCCGTGCCACAGGCCTGGTACAATAAGCAGTTCGGCATCGAGAAGCTGACGACCGAGACCGGCGCCGGCCAGTGGGGCAGTGCTCTGGCTTTCGCCTGCGCGCTGATCGGGCTTGAGTGCAAGGTGTACATGGTTCGCATCAGCTTCGACCAGAAGCCTTTCCGCAAGTTGATGATGCAGGCATGGGGCGGCACCTGTGTGGCCAGCCCGTCCAACGAGACCAACGCGGGCAGGGCTATTCTGTCGGAAATGCCCGATACGCCAGGCTCGCTGGGTATCGCCATCAGCGAGGCCATCGAGGAGGCTGTTGCGGACACCTCCGGCAAGACGCGTTACAGCCTGGGCAGCGTTCTGAACCACGTGATGCTCCACCAGACGATCATCGGCCTGGAGGCCAAGAAACAGCTTGCCAAGGCCGGCGAGAATCTTCCGGACGTGGTCATCGCCTGCTGCGGCGGCGGGTCGAACTTCGCGGGCCTGAGCTTCCCGTTCGTGCTGGACAAGATCAACGGCGCGAACATCGAGATCATCCCCGTCGAGCCCGAGAGCTGCCCGACTCTGACGCGCGGGCCATTCATTTACGACCACGGCGACACCGCCAAGATGACCCCTCTGCTGCCGATGTACTCGCTGGGTCATTCGTTTGTCCCGCCGCCCATCCACGCCGGCGGGCTGCGGTATCACGGCATGGCGCCGCTTGTCAGCCAGGTTGCCGTCGAGGGCTTGGTGACGCCGCGTGCGGTCCACCAGATCAAGTGCTACGAGTCAGCCATGCTGTGGGCTAAGACCGAAGGCTTCATCTCCGCGCCCGAGTCCAGCCACGCCATCGCCGCGACGATCGACGAGGCCATCAAGGCCAGGGAAGAAGGCAAGGAGAAGGTCATCCTCATGGGCTGGTCAGGACATGGCCTGATGGACCTGTCGGGCTATGATGCATATCTCTCCGGCAAGCTGAGCGACTTCTCGCTGCCGCAGGAAGTTATCGAGTCCAACATCACCGGACTTGGCGACCTGCCAAAGCCGTCGACCGCCAAGACCGGCAAGTGGTGAGCGACCAAGAACGGAAGGTCATAGCTCTTAGGTCATGGGTCATAGGGTCGCAAGCCGTGATATCTTTGAGCTGACTATGCTATAATACGGGCGTCTTGCCGGTGGCGGTGAGATGCCCGTTTTGCTCTTACTCCGAGCGAGCCGCATGACCGATGACATCACAGAAAATGACCATCGCAGCCGGCGATGCCCGATGCTGGGCCACGACTTAAACTTCTCGTACTGCCGCCAGCCCGGGCGAGATCTGCCCTGCGGGAGGATCGGCGATTGCTGGTGGGAAACCTTCGACGTCGAGTCTTTCATCCGAGCCCACTACAGTGATGAGCAGGTCCGCCAAATCCTCGCGACCCCCGGGCCGAAGGTTCTCTCACTTGTCGAACTCATCCAGAAGGCTCGGCAAGCTGGCGACGAGAAAAAGCAGTAGCAAAGGCGACAAACTCTGGCGGATCACTACGACAGGTAAGCTTGTCCCCATGCGATGGACAGTGTCCGGCCCATAATAAGGGAGTGCGATGTTTCCCGGCCACCCCATTCGCTCGGTGCGTCCGGCCACGCTCGGCAGTTTATCGTTGCCATCTGGCGTTTTTAACGCTATACGATAAAGGGTAATCGCCCAATTGTGCCGGGTGGCACTTCGTTATTTGCCCGGCGGGTGGTGTGCGGGGGTTCTGCACACCAAATTGTCTCGTTGACATTTTTGGTCATAGGAGTGTCAAGATGAAACGCGCTATCATCATGTCTGCTGTGCTTGCCGCCTTTGTATCCTCCAGTCCCGCCGTCGAGGCCGAATCCGAGCGGGCCGCCACCGACGAGGCCCAGGTGGCCTACGAGTTGTTGGTGGACACCTACATGCATTTCAGCGGCGCCGAGTGGGACGAGGCGCTCAAGGAATCCAAGAAGTTCATGAAGGATTACACCACCAAACAGAAGGCCGACATATACTACATGCGCAAGGCCGCCACTGAGTATCGCCCGAGCTGGTGGAAATGCACCAAGTCCAGCAGCAGTGTATCTTTCACCACGAAGATCTGGGGCAAGTCTTTCAAGGCCAATTACATGCCCTCGGAGATGCTCGGCATGCAGCAGATATGGAATGTTGACCCTGAAACCGGTCGGATTGACGTGGTGGTGTCATGGCAGCCGCACTGGGTTGACAGTCCCGATCCCGTCAAAGGCGACGCCGCCAAGGCCCACCGTATCAGGCAAGGGGACCTGGCCGAGGCGATTATCTGGCACGAGTTAGGGCACAACTACGTTACCAAGGGTTTCAACATCAGGGCTCTTTACGAACTGTACACCAAGTACCGGATCCTGTTCGAGTCGATCCACGAGTTCTATGCGGACATGACAGCATTGTATCATTGCAGCCCGTCCGGGCGCAAGGCAACCTTCCTGATCCGCGTGCCGGGGCTGCACTGGAACGACGTCAACGACCCCCACGTGCGAGGCGCCCTGGGAGTGGGTTCGTTCATCCTGGCCACGGTCCTCAGCGACCCGGCCAAGTGGCCCAGCTTTAACCTTCCGCTCGAGGTGCCCGCCACTGATGCAGAGCGAAAGACCATCCTGTATATGTACGAGCACATCGACCCGGACTACACGTTTGAGGAAGACCGCGCCCTGCGCGAGCTGGTCGGCAAGTTCATACGCTCGAAAGGGTCCGCCATCTTTCGCGCTAAGGGCACCGTCCCTCTGCCGAACAAGCTGGTGTACAAGTTCACCACCTCCGAGGATCGCGACCTCCAGCCCAAACGCGATGCGTGGGTGGCAGCCGAATTGAAGAAGGCTATCGCCGCCGGGCTTATCAAAAATGTCGAGGCCACCAAGGGCCATCCCAAACGCTTCCGAATCCGAAAGAAATGGTAGTACCAGTATGACAGTACCTCGTATTGCATCGCCCTGGGTGCGGATCGTCGAAGACTCCGACCGTTGCCTGCACGACTGCTGCGTCTTTCGCGACTCGATGCGGATATGGCACTGCACGGGCACCTTCTCGGCTGCGGGCGACCACGCCGACGAGACCCAGGCCGGCGCGTCCTTCTATCACTGCACAGGCCGGGGCATCGGCGAGCGGATGACGCGCAACCCAGACATTACAATCACCACGTCCGCTGCCGCCGATACGCCGGACGGCGCGGCGCTTCGCTGCCCGCGGGTCGTCTTCGACGGCAGGGAGTTCCACCTGCTGTTCGTCCGCGGCGATGGGCAAGTTCTGCACGCCCGCTCCGGCGATGCGAACCGCTGGGACTCGCCCGCTGTCGAAGCATTCGCCGATACGCAAGTCGTCGGCCCGAGCATCGTCCGCGTTCGCAACCTGTGGTGCATGTATTACTGCCAGACCCAGTCTATCAACGGCGCGGTCCGGAGTTGCGTTGTCCTGCGGACTTCGCTGCATCTGACGCAGTGGTCGCCGCCCAAGGTTATTTACGTCGCCGATGCCGATCTTTCCGAGGCAGGGACACACCTGGCCGGGCCGATACTGGTGCGCGGGCCGGGAGGATTCTACCTGCTGCTGGGCCGTGACCGCCACGATGGCGAAGGCCCCGACCTTGCCCCGGCCGAGGTGTTCTTCTCCCAGCGCCACGACCGCTTCGCCTGGGGCGACAAGAACTGCCTGTCACAACTGCCGGACATCGGCGAAGCTCCATCAGTCTTCGAGACCACCGGCGGCCTGTACCTCGCCCGAATCGCCGCCTCAAGCGATTCGCCCGGCCGGGGCGTCGAGATAGCCCGGCTTCAGTTCGACGGCCAGGCACCTTGCTAAGGGTTTTCGGCGCAGGCGATTGGCGCGGGGAATTGGCTTGTCGAATCGCCAAACGGGGATAGAATCAAAGTGTTCGCTCTCGTCATTTCTGCGGGCACTCGTCGCAGGCGGACAGACGCCCGGCTGCACGTCAGGCTTCTCGGAAGAAGTGGACTAAAAGGAAAGGGGAGTACAATGAACGCCGCCGATACACCGCCGACCGAACTCCAGCCGATCGAAATCCGCCCGGCCGACACGTCCCGCAAGTTGCTCTGCCGCGTGCTGCGCAGGGCCTTCTTTGCCTTTCTGTTGGCCGCGACACTTGCGTTGGTGGCTGCGCACTGGTTGCCGCTGAAGTACCGAGGCACGACCACGTTCATGCTACG
>CAZMBZ010000323.1:0-5537 GCA_964564285.1 uncultured Planctomycetaceae bacterium
GCACCTTCGTGCCATCGGCCAGCTTGATCAGCTTGACCGGGCGGAACTTGCCTCCCTCGCGCACAGCCACGGGCCTGAAGAGAATGGAGTTCTTATCGATGGCGGTGTTGGACCAACTGAAGTCGATCATGTTGTTGGTTTTGCCGGACCGCAGCAGTGGGACGATCCGCTCTTCCTCGACGAGCGTGTACTTGCCGTTGTCGAGCTGGATTTCCACCCGCTCCCGCTCGGGCAGCGCCGCCAGCTTGATCCGCCCCAAAGCGACCGGCGCCGCCGCCGTCAGCAGCGCAGCCAGGATAATCATAAAGGCTCGATATCTCATGTCGTTCTCCTTGAAATAGCCTCATGCATGTCTGTGTTCCAATTCGTTTGACGCTCAAGATGGCGGCAGGTTCCCCGCAGTAGGAAATCACCACGTTGCAACTGCCGCGGCTGGCGGACGATCAGATCGAGGTGATCGACGAGAGGCGTTCATTGCCGGTCATGGAAGGGCGGTTTCAGGATGAATTCAAACCGTACGAGGTGCACCTTTACCGCCTGTCTGCCCCAGCCCAGCCTTGATGCCAATAACGCACCGGCGGAAGCTTTCGCCTGAGGCAGATTTTCGGAACGTTCCCATAGCGGCTCAGATCGTGGTAGTTCGTCACCGCGAGGCATCGTCGGGCAACGGGATCGAATTGTTGGTCTTGGCAGGCATGGGCGGAGGCGCAGAATGCGAAAACGGCCGATTTTGAGACTTTCGGTTGTAAGTCCTTGTCGTCACTGGGTCAAAAGTAGTCTCACGTTTCTAGCCGGTGGCCTTCATGTCGGCCGTGAGCGTCAAGCTGCTTGGCGACCTTCATCGCCTCCTTGACCTCTTCGAGCAGGTAGATCTCAGTCGTGTCGCTGCTCACGTGGCCGAGCATGAGCCTTGCAGCGTCTTTCGAGAGCTGGCTTCGCATGCGGGTAGCTGCGGTCCGTCGTAGGTCATAGGGGGTGAAGCGTTCGACACCGGCGCGTCTGCAGGCCCGTTTGACGGCGTTGTTAAAGGAGTGGGTGTCGTACTGATCGCCGGGTGTGATCATCGGATGGAGTCGCCTGTTGTCGCTGTCCTTGTCGCCGCGTGTGGGCCGCAAGAAACGATAGGCGACCATTGCTTCTTGTACAGCCTGGAGTTCTTCCGGTCCGAAGTCCGCAACTGGCCAAGCAGCATATTGGCCGAGAAACTTTCTGATGCGGCTAATCTGAAGCAGTTCTGGGGATTCGAGCCCATTTCGGAGGGTCAGAAAATACTTTTCGGCCCAATCGAGGTACTTGTCAAAAAACCTACCTGCCGATAGAATAACTCTGCTGTTGACGAGGCCTTGGCTGGCTTGGTGCGGGCTCTTGCAGATGAGAGCCGAATGCGTTTCATAGACAGCTTGCAGAATTGACTTTACATACGAATAGCCGTTAACCGCCGATGTAGCTCAGTGGTAGAGCACAGCTTTCGTAAAGCTGGGGTCGTGGGTTCGACACCCACCATCGGCCTTTTTGATGCGCCAGGGATTTCCAGGCCACGGGCCAGCACGATCGCCGGTCTTGGGCGGGCACTTGTTTCGGGGTATTCACGTATGGAACACCCATGGGCTCAAATCGCGGCGGCGCGGGCCGAACTCAAGCAGTGTCTTGACGGCGTGGATCAATGGGACGATCTCTGCGAAGCCGCTGCTGGCGAGTATGCGAGGCTGATGGTGGAGGCTGGGGTTAAAAACCGGCATGCGGCGCGAAGGCTCCAGCAGGAGGGTCTTACCTACGAGGGTGCATGGGAGTTGGTGGGCAGGGCCGAGGAAGCCAAGGCTTTGGCTGAGAAGCAGGCTGAGGATGCCCAACTCGCCGACGCCGTGCCCCTATGCCCGCACTGCCTTGCTCCGCTGGGGCCGTTCGACCATTTCTGCCCAAAGTGCGCCGGGCCCGTCACCGCGATAGCGTCGATGGACCCGATGGGCCAGATTTACTCGGCCGGGCGGGCGTACAGGCTGGCCGCGACGGACAAGAAGCCCAAAGGCATTGTGGTTCTGGGAATGTGGTTGGTCTTCGGGCCGTCGTTCCTGGCGCTGCTATGGGGGCTCTGGGAGGTTGTTTCTCAATGTTCCGGGGGCCGGTACGGGTATGCCTGGCGATTTGAGCCTTCGGGTCTGGTGATTCCGCTTATAAGCGCTCTGCTAATGCTTGGCGCGTTTGCGCTGTATTTCGCCATCCTATGTAAAGTGACTGCCCACTGGCTCCAGTCTCGGTTCCAGCAAGCCGGTGTCGACGGCCCCGCGGATGAAGGTCAGGATCAGGCCGGGCGCGACGACGATGACGGGGCAGGCCAGATGAGCAGTCAGTAGGTCGCCGGTCGGCGAGAAATCTTAGAAGGCGTTGGGGATGTGTCGGATGGCGGGTTTCTGGCCGGGCTCGATGACTACGGCCACCACGTCGTATCGCGTGCTGTAGCCTTTGGTGGGGTGGTGGCGGAGGTAGTATCGGGCGGCCTTGGTGACCTGCTTGCGTTTGTGGGCGTCGACGGCGGATTCCGGGCCGGCGGGGGTTTCGGTCGAGCGGGTCTTCACCTCGACGAAGACGATCGTCTCGGGCTTTCCATTCCGGCGCGTGGAGGTATCGAGGGCGATGATATCGATTTCGCCGCCGGGGCAGCGGTAGTTGCGTGCGAGGATTTTCAGCCGGGCCTTTTTCAGCAATCGGCAGGCGAGGTCCTCACCGCGTCGGCCCAAGGCCTTGGTGGCAGCTTCGTTGGAGGGCTTGCTAATGAAAAGGGCGCGAAGGCCGCGGAGAAAACCAAAGAAATTCTTCTTCTCTGCTTTCTCAGCGATCTTCGCGCCCTCTGCGAGAGATATTTTATGGGTTCCGGCCGAAGGCTCCGCGGCGCCTCGTGACGCGCGCGAAGCAGGAGGCTTCGCAGCGCCGAATAGCCACCACCGTGCCACCGCCCCGGGCCTTTGCCTTACTCGCCGGCCGGTGCGTCGGCGGCGACGGTCTTGGTGACCTTGGGCTTGGCCTTGATGCGTTTGACTTCCTTGAGTCGCGTGGACTTGCCGACGCGGTCGCGGAGGAAGTAGAGCTTGGCCCTTCGGACCTTGCCGTGGCGGATGACATCCACCTCGCCGAGTCGTGGGCTGTGCAGGGGGAACGTTCGCTCGACGCCCTCGCCGTTGACGATGCGGCGAACCGTGAACGTCTCGCTAATGCCAGCGCCGCGCCGCCCAATCACCGTTCCGGTGAATATCTGGACGCGCTGCTTCTCGCCTTCGACGATGTGGCAATGAACGCCTACGGTGTCGCCGATATCGAACTGGGGCAGCTCCTGCTTGATGCTGCCCGCGACGGCCTTGTTCAGCAATTCCTGACTCACGATGCTTCTCCCGCGATATTGGGCCTGGCCCTTGCCGCTCGCTCGCGGCGGATGCTCAGGCCTCTTCCGGATGTTCCCTGACGTACTTATCCCAGAGGTCCGCTCGACGCTCACGCGTTCGCTTTTGGGCTTGCTCGACCCGCCAGCGGTTTATCTTCGCGTGGTTGCCATTGAGCAGAATCTCCGGCACCTGCATTCCGCGAAACTCTCGCGGCCTTGTGTATTGCGGATACTCCAACAATCCCATGCTGAAGGATTCTTCGTGCGTCGACTCATCCTTGCCAAGCGCCCCGGGCTGGAGTCGCGTCACCGCATCGGCCAGGGCCATTGCGGCGATTTCTCCTCCGGAGAGCACAAAGTCGCCGACGCTTATTTCTTCATCCACCAGGTCCTGCCGAATGCGTTCGTCAAAGCCTTCGTAGTGCCCGGCGATAATAATGAGCCTGTCGCGGGCAGCCAGGTCAGCGACTTTCGCCTGTGTCAGGGGTTTTCCCTGCGGCGTCATCAGCAGGACCTTGCCATCTGGCAGGCTATCATCTTTCCGCACGCTCTCGACCGCGTCGAATATCGGCTGGCATGTAAGGACCATGCCCGGGCCGCCTCCGAAGGGCGAGTCATCCACCGATCCGTACTTATCCGGGGCGAAGTCCCGAATGTTCGTCAGGTGGATATCGACCAGTCCTCTTTGGCAGGCCCGCCCGACGATGCTGGTCGAGCCGAACGCATCGAACATCTCGCAAAAGAGCGTGAGTATGTCGATACGAAGAGCCATGGCTGCCTGCGGTCTCGCGGTTTGCCCGGCGGGGGCGTATGCGGCTACTTTACCGCAATGCCCTGCTTTTTAAGCATGTTACGCACGGTTTCCGAGGGCTGGGCGCCGACGGTCAGCCAGTATTCCACTCGCTCGCGTTTGATGGACGTCTGCTGCTCGGCCGTCTTGGCGTGGGGGTCATACCAACCGAGTTCCTCAACCACTCGCCCATCACGTGGGCTTCGGCCATCCATCGCACTAAGGCGGAAGAAGCTGCGATGCCTCCGGCCCATCTTCTTTAGTCGTAGTCTCACGGCCACGAAATCAATCTCCAACGGTAGCCCCCGAAGTTTGCTGAGTATCGGGGGACAAGTAGCAGTCCTTATCAACTTTGCGAACCGCATATTCTAGCAAGCTCCGCCGAGCATGCAAGGGGTTTTTTGGGAAGAAAAGAAGGCCTGCCTGGCGGCAGGCAGGCCGCGGGGGGACAGCGGAAGGCCGTCGGGGAAGAAAAGAAGGCCCGCCTGGCGGTAGGCAGGCCGCGGGGGGACAGCGGAAGGCCGTCGTGGAAGAAAAAAAGGCCCGCCGGCCGACAGGCAGGGCATGGGGGAAGAACGGAAGGTTGCGGAACGCCTCGGCCGGGACGGACGCGGCAGGCTATCGGCGACTTGCCCTGAAGGGGAAAACGGGCCTGCATTCTGGGCAGTTTCTGACCCCTACCCCTCCTTAGCTACGCCAACTGATCGGTTCGGCAGGCCCGGCGGGCCGATAGCATTTGGCCGGGGGGGGGGTTGCCACCAAACGCTTGAACGAGCAGGTGCGACGGAACATAGACCGCTTTCCAGATGATTTCATGTTCCAGTTGAACCGGAATGAACTGGAGAACTTGAGGTCGCAATTTGCGACCTCAAGTTCAGGCTATGGGGGCCGGCGTTACGCGCCCTACGCCTTCACGGAGCACGGGGCGATCATGGCGGCGACGGTGCTGAACTCGCCGCGCGCGGTGCAGGTCAGCGTGTACGTGGTGCGGGCTTTCGTGCAACTGCGGCGGGTGCTGGGCCAGAACAAGGAACTCGCGGCGAAGCTGGCGGACCTGGAGCGGAAGGTCGGCGACCACGATCAGAAGATTGTGGCCATCATCCAGGCTATCCGCGAACTGATGGCCCCGCCGCCGATACGGCCGCGAAAGCCGATCGGTTTCCAGTCGGAACAGGAGCCGTGAGCGGCAAGACGACCCGACCCTCCCTCGGTTTGAACTGTTCGGAAATTCCTGACAGTTGATGCCAGATCAAGCTCGTCCTGATCGCAAACATTGGGTCAAAGGGCGTCAGGGCAGTTCGCTGGCGGACGTCACCACCCGGTAGTCCACGCCGTCCAGCGCGCCTTGCTTGCCCATCTTCCTGGAACCGAAGT
>CAZMBZ010000324.1:0-5468 GCA_964564285.1 uncultured Planctomycetaceae bacterium
TGGTTTTTGCGTGGGGTGTGGCGTGATTTCGGTGTGGTTTGGGGGTGATTTGGGGTGCTTGCGGGGGGGGGAGAGCTCCTTATGGCGTGCCGTAACATGCTTTTGGAGCGGTTGTTGTGCGTGTTTCGTGGTGTTGGCGGGGCGCCGTGGGGCGTCAAAGACGCCCGGACGATGGGTTTTGGCGCTGATTCGGCGCTGATTCGGCGCTGCCGTGTTTCCCGGCTATCCCGATGTGCCCCGATGTGCATCGGGAGAGGCATCGGGACTGGCTACTGGCTACCGGCTACTGGGTACCAACCCCTACTTCACGAGCTTGGCCATTTTGGCGACGGCCTGGTCGGTTTTCTTGTCGATCTTCAGGACGTACCAACTCGCGAGGATGACCAAGGCTGGGGGATGGGATTCAGCCTGGGAGATGATCTCCTGGAGCTTAGGCCTGGCGGCGGGGTTGCCGAAGTGGCCCAGCGCCAGAGCGGCATCGACGACAAGTTCTCCGTAGGGGCTTTCGAGCAGGGGCCTCATAAGCTTGGCGGAGGCGGGTTTGCGGACCCGCAACAGCCCGGCCGCCACTGATCGTGTGATGGCCGAGGACTTTCCCGCGAGTATCGCTTGAAGCCCGCCAATGGCTCCCGGCGTGCCGATGAGCACCAGTTGCTCGGTCGCTCCGGCGGCCAGGAAGTGTTCCTTTTCCATCCTTCGAGGCCGGGGCTCGACGGAACGGATGAACTCCAGCAGTGCCGGCGTGTAGTAGTCTGCCTTGGCACCGAGGCTGTTAGCATCCTGCCCGGCGCGGTCCAGAACGTATGCCAGGGCGATGGGATGTTCCAGCGCGATTGCAGCCCGCACGCTCGGGGTTGCGGTGGGGCCGCCGGTCTTGCGGGCCAGCTCGAACTTTGACAGCACACCAACCGTGTCCGTGCCGGAGGCGAGCTTGGCTATGTAAGGTCCGCCGTCGTCGCGAGTTGCCAGGACGCCCAGCAGGCGGACGCGAAGGGCAAGGTTAGTTGTCTTGCTCATCGCCTCGTTCAGGCCGGCGGCACCACTGGAGGACACCTCGGCGGCCGTCTCGTAGGCAATTACCCGTAGCGCCAGCGGGGCGGTTTTGTTATTGGCTACCTCCAGCGCCAGCGAAGCCGCCGCGGTTATTTTCTGCCGGCGGATCTGCCCGAGCAACGCCCCAAGCAGGCGCGGCGTGGTGGCTGGATCGCGCATCACGCGCCGCAGGCCATCGAGATATTGGGTCTTGCCCAGCCCAACTAGGCACGCCTGACAGAGTGCCGCCGTCACTTCATCCTTGCTGGTTGCCAGCGTGGTCAGCACGGGTAGGGCGAGTTCCGGCTTGCCCTTGGCCACCAAGGCTCGGCAGGCAAGGGACTTGACGTTGTCGTCGCGCCACTTCATCGTCTCGGCCAGATGCTCGGCCGTCAGCACATCCAGGCTGATCAGCCGGGCCAGGGCTTCGGCTTTGATGGGCATCGACTGGTCGTTGTTGACGCGTTCGATAAGCGCGTTGGCCGCACGCTTTCCCCTGGCTTCGTGCAGGGCGGCGACACCGAAGAGCCGGCGTTCCTTGTCGTCGCTTCGCGTCATCGCCTCGAACAGCGGCACCATGGCGGGGTCGTTTGTGCTGCGAAGGGCGGCCACCGTGGAGTTGGCGGTTTTGGGGTCCTTCAGCATGGCGTCGAGATATCCCATGGCCGTCCGCGGGGGCTCGGCGATCTGGGCATGGGCCGCGGCGGTTACGGCGAGAAGGCCCAGCAAGGCCGACATGCGAAAGATGATCATACTGCGTTTCATTTTGTTCACGGTTTTTGGGAATCCTCTTGTCGCGTCAGTCCCCGGCGGGGACGTTCTGGTAGTCTTCAACCCGTGGTTCCGCAACGGCTTGGAGCAGCATGTCCACGACCCGATCGGCGGAGATGCCTTCGGCATCGGCGTTGAAGTTTGTGAAAACGCGGTGTCGCAGAACCGGATGCGCCACGGCTCGGATATCGTCGGTCGATACGTTGAATCGCCCGTGCAGCAGCGCCCTGCTCTTGGCGCCCAAGGTGAGGTATTGGGCTGCGCGGGGTCCGGCGCCCCATGTGAGATAGTTCTTTATGAAGTCCGGGGCCGTGGGGTCGGCGGGTCTGGTGGCGCGGACGATGTTAACGGCGTAGTCCACCACGTGCTGGCTGATGGGTATCTTTCGGATGATTCGCTGAAGCGCCAGCAGGTCCTCGCCGGTGAGCACTTCCTGCGGCTCGACTTTGTTGTCCGTCGTAGTGGACTTGACGATCATTCGTTCTTCTTCGAGGGTCGGATAGTCCACGAGCACCATGAACATGAAGCGGTCGAGTTGGGCCTCGGGCAGGGGGTAGGTGCCTTCCTGCTCGATGGGGTTCTGCGTGGCCAGCACGAAAAACGGCAGGTCCAGGGCATAGCTGTTCCCGCCGGCGGTTACATGGTACTCCTGCATCGCCTGGAGCAGGGCGGCCTGGGTCTTGGGCGGTGTGCGGTTGATCTCGTCGGCCAGGATTATGTTCGAAAAGACCGGCCCTTTTACGAAGCGGAACGCCCGCCTGCCCGTGGTGAGGTCCTCCTCAATTACGTCCGTGCCGGTAATGTCCGAGGGCATGAGGTCGGGCGTGAACTGGATGCGGTTGAACTTGAGCTTCAGAACCTTAGCCAGCATCGAGATCATCAGTGTCTTGGCCAAGCCCGGTACGCCCACAAGCAGGCAGTGGCCGCGACTCAGCATCGCCTGCATCAGTAGTTCGATAACCGCATCCTGGCCGATGATGACCTTGTGCATCTCGGAGAGCATCCTGGCTTTGGCTTTGTTGAGATTTTCGATAATCCTCATGTCGGCCGGACGCTTCGGGGCCTCACTCATGGACATATCTCCTTCGACATCGATGGGCCGGCAAAATCGCCGCCGCAACATGTTCAACCTTAACCGCAAGGCCAGGTTACTTTTAGCCTGCAAAACCGCCGCCGCGGACCGTCAGGTAATCACGGCCAGGACGGTCGAGGCGATCGAAAAGTACGCTAGGATGCCAGTTACGTCCATCAGCGATGCGATGAAAGGCCCGCTCGTCACGGCCGGGTCCAGGCCGACACGCTTGAAGAAAAACGGCAGCATGGATCCCAGGATATTGGCGGTCGTGACGGCAATGGCAATCGAGATCGAAACCGACGTCGCAATGTGCAACGGGTTGACCTGCGCCGCGCCCGATGGCGCTTCGACGAATCCCGAGAACACTCGGGCGGCGATGAACCCAAGCACGCCCAGCACAATTCCCAGGGACAGGCCGTTGACCAACTCGCGCATCAGCACACGGAACCAGTCTCGCATTTCGACTTCAGCGACGGCCAGGCCGCGGATCATGAGTCCGGCCATTTGCGTGCCCGTGTTGCCGGCGGGGGAGTTGATCAGCGGCACGAACAGCACCAGCACCGCGAAAAGCGGCAGCTTGTCAAATCCAAGCAGCGCCACAGTTGTGAGTGTCTGGGCGGCCAGGAGCATCGCCAGCCAAGGCAGACGCTTGCCCAGCATCCGCCAGAATCCGGTGGCGAAGTAGCTGCTTTCCAGGGCGGCCATGCCGGCCATCATCTGGAAGTCCTCCGTGCCTTCTTCCTCTGCCACCTCGATGACATCGTCGACCGTCACGATGCCCACCAGCACATCACGGCTGTTCACCACCGGCAGGGCGACGGCCTCGTATTTCATGAACAACTCGATGGCGGATTCCTGGTCGTCGGCGGCGTGGAGACTTGCCACCTGTTCGTCCATGATGCCGCGAACGGTTTGCTGGGGTCCGGTCAGCACCAATTGCTGGAGTGTCAGCTCGTCCAAAAGGTGCCCGTGGCCGTCCACCACGTAGAGGACGTTCAGCGTCTCCACGTCCTGGCCGACTTTGCGGATGTGGTCGAGGACCTCCCCGATCGTCCAGTCCGCGCGCACGGCTACGTATTCGGGCGTCATCAACCGCCCGATGCTGTCCTCCGGGTAGGCCAGCAAACTGCGGGCAATCTGCAATTGTTCGCCGCGAAGACTGTTCAAGAGTCGCTGGGCCAGTTCGCCGGGCAATTCCTCCAGCAGTTCCGTACGCTCATCAGGCGGCATGTCATTCAGAATGGCTGCCATCTTTTCCGTCGAGAGCGTCTCCAGCAGACCCTCCTGCTGCTCGATCTCAAGATCGCCGAAGATGTCCGCCGCTTCGTCGGCCGGTAACAACCGAAACAGGACAGCCAGGTCTTCGCCCTCGAGATTCGTCAGAAGTTCCACCAGATCGTGGACTTCCATGTCACGAATGGCGGCCTTGAGCGCAGAGAAGCGCTTCTGCTCGACCATCTCGCGAATCTCTGGTTGAAGAACCGGTTCGACCATTCCTTTGGCGCCTCGACTGCGGGACACCCCCTCGGGGGGCAAACAGACAGTTTACCGGTCTGGACGAGGGACCGAAAGGTCCAAAAGCTTTACGGTTGCGGCCGGGGAGATAATTACTGCAACCATTCGCATTGAGTGAGCCGACTTCTTTAAGCGTTGCTGGTCCGTTTGCCCGCAGTCTGGTATAATCCAAAGTGGCTGGTAGCGTGGAAGGCCGCTGTCCGCTCTTTGCGGCGGGCAGAGGAAAGTCCGAGCACCACTGAGCCACGGTGGTGGGTAACGCCCACCGCCTGGCGTCGGCTACGGGTAGCCGACGACGGGCAGGGATAGTGCCACAGAAAATATACCGCCGACGCCGCACAAGCCCCCGGCCGGCCCGTTCCAGGCCGATGGGCCTGCGGTTCGACCCTCGTGGTCGGAACGCATGCGGCGACGGTAAGGGTGAAATGGTGCGGTAAGAGCGCACCGCGGCGGCAGTGATGTCGCCGGCAAGGTAAACCCCACCGGGTGCAAGGCCAAGCAGCGGCGACGGATAGGCTCAGACCATATCGCCGCGGGTAGGCCGCTTCCCGAGGTCAATCGGGAGAGCTCGTCTGCGAAGGCGGGTCCAGACAAATGGCCTTCGCCTCCGAAACCGGACGCCCGCCGGGTCGGAGGGACAGAACTCGGCTTACAGCGCTGCCGGCCGGGCATTAAAATAACCCGCCTGACCCTTGACGTTTTCCGGGCAGGTGGTAAACTACTCGGTCTTCGCTCGTTCCCGAGGGCGAAGCGGCGACCTCAGGGCCGCTGGAAAACCCGCATACGCCGGGGCGTAGCTCAGCTTGGCTAGAGCGCTGCGTTCGGGACGCAGAGGCCGGAGGTTCAAATCCTCTCGCCCCGAGTCATAACCCCTTGGAAACAAGGGGTTTGTTTTTTGGCTGAAATGATTCGAGGTAATTCGAATCATTAAATCGCCGCAGAATCGCCGCAGAATCGCCGCAGAATGATGCTCATTTCACATTTTTTCTCGGCCTGCCTCGCCCCCTGACCCCGTCGCCTTTTTCGAGTACGCGATCGAGTTCAGCCCTCTTGAATACCAAGCGGCTGCCGATTT
>CAZMBZ010000325.1:0-5459 GCA_964564285.1 uncultured Planctomycetaceae bacterium
AGCGAATCGAGCATCGACTTGAGTTCTTGTCGGTCCATCCCGGCCAAGCGTGTGATCAGTTTATCGAGTTTGTCATCGGTCACGGCGTGTATACTCAACATGTGATAAGTTAATTTGGTGCTTCATTGGCGGCAATTCAGGCCGGCTTCCTATTAGGTATCGACGGGCTGAGGCGATGAATTCAATGGTTTCGGAATGATTCTCCCAATAATGCTGCCGCCAGGACGATAGATTGGTTCACGCTGCTGCGATTGCTACGCTACGGCACGAGTATTGCATGGGCCTGCGAATGTGCAAAAGCGGTGGAAAACCCTTGGATTGTATAGGTAACACCCTTTGTATGTGGTAGTTATATGTAGATTTGTCATATCTTAATATGTTAGTATGTTTTAATGGGCGTGCGTTTTACGCCCGTTTCCAGAATCTTCGGAAAGGCCCGATGGAACCTCTTGCCAGCGATTTTGACTACCCTCTCGACCCGGACCTTATAGCCCAACAGCCTCTGCGCAGGCGCGATGAGTCCAGGCTGATGGTGCTGCGACGAAAGACAGGCCTGACCGAACTTCGCGTCTTCTCCGACTTGCCGTCGCTGCTCAGGCCGGGAGATGTGATGGTGGTTAACAACACACGCGTGATTCCCGCGCGGTTCTTCTGTCGGCGTGGTACGGGCGGGCGCATCGAGGGACTTTTTCTAAAACAGGATCCTCGCGATGAAGTGCCGGGGGAGTGGTTGGTTCTTCTCAAAGGCGCGGGCCGCTGCCGGATAGGTGAAAGGCTTGAGCTAGTCGAGTCAGAGGACTCTGTCGAGCTTGAACTGCGAGAGAACCGCGGTGCCGGTCAGTGGCTTGTGGCGGTGCATCCGCCTGCCCCGGCCGCGGAAATCCTCGCCAGCGCCGGCCGCACGCCGCTGCCTCCGTACATCCGCAGGCCAGGCGGGGCGCCCCGAACCGCCGACGCCTCCGACAGGGACCGCTACCAGACCGTCTACGCCGCATCCGACGGTGCCGTGGCAGCGCCGACTGCGGGGCTGCACTTCACGCCGGAGGTAATCGCCGCCCTGGCTGAACGGGACATCCAGCCCCTGACCGTCACGCTGCACGTTGGGCTTGGCACGTTCGCGCCGGTCAAGGTCGAAGTCCTCGCAGACCATCCAATGCACAGCGAGTGGTACGAAATGACCGCCGCCACGGCTGATGCACTCAACGCCGCTCGCGACCAGCGACGCAGAATAGTCGCCGTCGGAACTACCAGCGTTCGCGTACTGGAGTCCGTCGTAGGACCCGATGGGCGGTTTGAAGCCCGAAGCGGTTGGACCGACATTTTCCTCTATCCCCCGGCCACGTTCGGCGCCACCGATGCGCTTATAACCAATTTTCACCTGCCGCGAAGCACACTACTCATGTTGGTTTCCGCGTTCTGCTGCCCCGGCAGAACCGAGGGAGTGGATATGATTCGCGCAGCCTACGCCCGCGCCGCAGCCGAACGCTTCCGATTCTTCTCCTACGGCGACGCCATGCTCATCGAGTAGAAGGAAAAGTAACAGCGTCTCTCATTGCCCGAACAGCGGCGGGGTGTCTTCCTTGGGGTCGGGCTTTCGGGTTTTGGTGGCGGTGTGGGTCTGGCGGGGGGCGTGCGTTTCATCGAAGTCGCCGGACCATTTGTAAAGGCGCGTTTCGAGCTGGCGGTTGTAGGCCGTGAAGCTCCCGGCCGGGTCGGCGTCGGCTTCGATGTCGCGGACGGTCATGAACATTTTCGCGTCGAGGTTGTCGACGTAATGGAGGACGAACGCCTCGGGGATCATCGGAAGTTTGGGCGATCCGTACTCGTAAACTCCGTGATGGCTGAGCACGATGTGTTGCAGGAGGTCCAGCGTTTGCCGCGGGAACGGCTCGCCGATCTCGGCTGCCAAGGCGTTTGCTTTTTCCTGGAGCCATATCGCCGCTATGGTGATGTGCCCGACGAGTTGGCCTCGATCAGTGTAGCTGACGCTCGTGCCGCCGTGGAGTTCGGCAGTCTTGCCCATGTCGTGGAAGAACGCCCCGGCCAGTAACAGGTCGGCATTAAGCTTGGGGTACAGCGGTAAAATGGCGGCCGCGGCACGGGTCACGCCGAGGGTGTGCTCGAGCAGCCCGCCGACGAACGGGTGGTGCATTACCATGGCAGCGGGACTGTGCTTGAATGCCTCGACGAACTTGCGGTCCTCGACGAACTTCTTTATCAGCAGCTTCAGGGGCTTGTTCTTTATTTGTCGGAGCAGGTCCAGCAACTCTGCCCACATCGCCTCGACGTCCCGCTGTGTGACAGCCAGAAAGTCCTCAACGTTGACCTTATCTCTCGGCCAGGGCCGGCAGGCGTCGATAATGACCTGCATCGAGCCCTTGTAGTCCTCGGCCCGGCCCTTGACGTGGAGGAATCCATCTACCGGGATCGACTGGAAGAATGCCTCGTTCGCCTGCCACATTCGCGCGGGCAGTCTGCCGGTCTTGTCGGCCAGCGTGCAAGTGACATACGGATCGCCCTTGCGCGTGGTGCGGAGTTCCTTGTCGGTCACCAGGAAGACCTGATCGAGCGACGAATTAGCCTTGATATCTTTGATGAAAGTGCGTTCGGTTTCCATGGCTGATGAGTCTACCACCTTCCGGCGAGCTTGCAAAGCGGGTGTTTTGACGCTATAAGCGTCGAACCCGCCTGCCGGTTCGATTGCGAGCCGGCCACAATACTAAGTGCGGGTCCGAAAGACGCGAGAACCAGACGAAAGACCAGACAAAATGCGATACAGCCAGTTGCTTATTCCGACGGCCAAGGAAGTGCCCGCCGAGGCCGAGATACCCTCCCACCAGCTCATGATTCGCGCCGGCTACATCCGCAAGGTAGCCAGCGGCACGTACCTTTATCTGCTGATGGGCTGGAGGAGCCTCCGCAAGATAATGGAGATCGTCCGGCAGGAAATGGACGCCTCCGGGGCACAGGAAGTGTCCGCTCCGATACTCCAGCCGTACGAACTGTGGCAGCAGACCGGACGCGACGTGGACTACGGGCCGAACCTCTGCGTGTTCACCGACCGCCACGACCGCCGCAACGCCCTGGCGCCCACGGCCGAGGAAGTCATCACCAGCATCGTCGCGGCCGAGGTGTCGAGCTACAAGCAACTGCCGATCAACCTTTACCAGATCAACGAGAAGTTCCGCGATGAGTTCCGCCCGCGGTTCGGCGTGCTCCGCAGCCGGGAATTCATCATGAAGGACGCGTACAGTTTCGACGCGGACCTGCCCGGATTGGACAAGAGTTACCAGGCGATGTACGACGCCTACTGTCGCATCTTCGAGCGGTGCGGGGTGAAGTACGTGGTCGTCCAGGCGGAGTCCGGCGAGATCGGCGGCACGGGCAGCCAGGAGTTCATGGTCCCCACGCCGATCGGCGAGGACGTGATCGTCCACACCGAAGACGGCAGCTACGCGGCGAACATAGAAAAGGCCGAGGTGGATGCGCCCCCCAAGGCCGAGCCGATCCCCGACGCTCCAGCGATGGAGGAAGTTCACACGCCCGACGTCGGCACGATCGAGGCGGTCTGCGAGTTCCTGAAGACCAAGCCCGCCGAGATGATAAAGACGCTGATCTACGCGGCCGGGGAGCAGGAGGAGCACGTTTACGTGGCCTTGGTTCGCGGCGACTATGACGTCAACGAGGCCAAGCTGCGACACTTTGCCGAGCCGGGCACACAACTCGCCGGCGAGCGGACGATTGTCGAGCTTACCGGCGCAGCCGTCGGCTTTGCCGGACCCGTGGGTCTGGCGGGCAAGGCGACCAAGATCGTCATCGACCATGCGGTGGCTGCGATGGCGATTGGTGTTACCGGCGCTAACAAGAGCAACTACCACATGCGAAACGTCGTGCCCGGGCGGGACTTCCCGCTGGAGGGCGATAACGTCGTTGTCGGCGACATACGCAATGCCGTCGAGGGCGACACGCACGATGGCGAGGCGTTGACTTTCAGTCGGGGCATCGAGGTTGGGCACATCTTCAAGCTCGGCGACAAGTACAGTAAGAGCGATTGCCTTGGCGCGACGTTCACAGACGAGGCCGGCGTCGACAAGCCATGCCTGATGGGCTGCTACGGAATTGGCGTGAACCGAATCCTGGCCTCGGCGATTGAATTGTACCACGACAAGAACGGCATCGTTCTGCCGGCGGCGATCGCGCCGTTCGAGGTGATCGTGCTGGGTCTCAACAACGACAAGCCCGATGTCGTGGCCGAGGCGAAGCGGATCCACGACGAGCTTGCCGCCGCCGGGGTGGATGTGCTGCTTGATGATCGCGACGCCCGGCCTGGCGTGAAGTTCAAGGACGCCGACTTGATCGGCATTCCGGTGCGGGTTGTTGTCGGCGAGCGCGGGCTCAAGGAAGGCAACGTCGAGATAAAGCGCCGCACCGAGGACAAGCCCTCGTTCATTCCCGCCGGCGAGGCTGTTGCCAAGGCGATTGAACTGCTCCGCGGAAGCTGACACCCCATGGCGAAACGTCGCAACAAGGTATTGGACTATTTGGCTTACGTGGTCTTACGCACGTTGACCATGTTCGTGCATATGTACAGTTGGGAGACCAACTATCGCATAGCCCGATATGCGGGCGACCTGTTGTACAAGGTGATAGGCCGATATCGCAAGCGGGCGCTGGCGCATCTCAAGTTGAGTTTTCCGGAGTGGTCCGACCAGCGGCGAGAGCGGGTCGCCAAGGCGTCGATGCGGAACTTCGTTTACCTGGGGCTTGAGGTTTTGTTCACCACCCGACTGATAACTCCAGGTCGTTGGCGGCAGCACATTACGGTGGAGAACCAGAGCGAGAACCTCCGCCTGATGCTTCAGCGGAAGACGGGCCTGATCTATCTGACCGGGCACTTTGGGAATTGGGAGGTCGTTGGGTACACGATGGCGGCGCTTGGTTTTCCCAACACTGCCGTGGCCAGGCCACTGGATAACCCGTACCTGAACCGCTACCTGCTGGGCGTTCGGCAGAACAAAGGCATGACAATCATCGATAAGGATGGCGCCACCCGCAGTGCTGAAGGCCTGCTGGAAAACAAAGGCGTAGTGTGCTTTATCGCCGACCAGGATGCGGGACGGCGCGGGTGCTTCGTGGACTTTTTTGGCCGAAAGGCAAGCACGTACAAGTCGATCGCGCTGCTCGCGATGGCCCATAACGTGCCGGTCCTCGTGGGTTACGGGCGTCGTCTGGACGAGCAGTACCATTTCGCTATGGGCATCCAGCGCGTGATCTACCCGGCCGAATGGGCCGACAAAAAGGACGCGATGCGCTGGATCACGCAGGAATACACCAAGGCCCTGGAAGATGTAATTCGCACGGCCCCCGAGCAATACCTGTGGGGGCATCGCAGGTGGAAACACCGACCACGCGGGGAAGAGCCCACACCCGACGGGATCGCTTGATTGCTTCCGTCTATT
>CAZMBZ010000326.1:0-5450 GCA_964564285.1 uncultured Planctomycetaceae bacterium
GGTGGGACTGACTCCCACTGAAGACCGCCGCCTTGTCACGGCGTACGGGACACCAGAATCTGGAAACGCCATACACAATTAGGTGGCGTGCATCTTAAGCCGCCACACGCAATGAGGTCGCTAGCGTATTTCCCGACCCGTTCGTTCGCGGTGTCGCAGCCGTCGCTGTCCATGGTGCTGGGGCCTTCGCGGGGTGCGCCTTGGGATACTGGCCGGCGGAATGTCTGCGGGGGCAGGCGATTCGGGGGGTACCGCAATTTCGCGGCTTTTTGCGGAAGCATCTTCCATCGAGGCCGGGGCGTACACTGCGGTCCCCTGCCGCCCAGGTCGCACCTGCGGCATGCTTGCGATAGGAGCGTTCGCAACCAGGCCGCCACGGCGTGTCAAATCCAAGGCCGTGCTACCCGTCCAAGCGCGGGAAATCGCTCACACACGGTTTCTGGCTCCTTTGCTCTCTCCGAGCTGTAAGGGCTGACACCGACTGTCCCGCGAGGCCTTTGGGGCCACCATCATGGCTTCTTGTGTCAGGTGCCCCGCCCCTTATGTCGTCAAGGCAGTCGTTCAGGCAATCTTGACAAAGCCCCGTCTTCCGGGTATAATTGATGATGCGTGAGGTGATGGACGCAAGAGAGGATGCTATGCTCGGAGTGTTGTAATCACAACGTCTCAAGCTTGGAGTTCTTCCAGACTTAACCCACAAAAGGCCGGAGGTATTTATGCACAGCGCTTCCAGACTAATTCAGATCATAGCAGTAGCAATAATCTGTGTTTGCAGCTATGTCAGGGCGGGCACGCCCGTCAAAGTATTCATCCTGGCAGGCCAATCGAACATGGAAGGTAAGGGCAGCGTGGAAGACGGCTACGGCGGGGTCGCCGGGGCGATCGGCAGCCTGCGATACCAGGTCAACACCGACCCGGCCAACTACGGCCATCTTGTGGACGGCGGTGGCGACTGGGTTACTCGTAACGACGTCTGGATATCTTCCACAACTGACTCCGGCGAAAAGGGAGACCTCACGGTCGGCTTTGGGTCGAGTGACCTGATCGGGCCGGAACTTGGCTTCGGCAATGTCATGGGCGATATCCATGACGAACAGGTGCTGCTGATCAAAACTGCCTGGGGAGGCAAGAGCCTGGCCGTCGATTTCCGCCCGCCAAGTTCAGGCGGAACCGTAGGTTATTATTACAATGAGATGCTCTACACCATCAATAATGTCCTGGAGAATATCGGCACGGAGTTTCCCGACTACGAAGGTCAGGGATACCAGATCGTCGGTTTCGGCTGGCATCAGGGCTGGAACGACCGCGTTAACGGGGACTACGTCGCCGAGTATGAACAGAACATGGAAAACTTCATCAAGGATGTCCGTACCGATCTCGATGTTGCGGATCTTCCTTTCGTCATAGCCACCACGGGAATGACCGGGCCGGGCGAGACTAATACCAATGCTCTTGCGTTGATGGAGGCGCAAATGGCGATGGCGGACGCCGAAGCCCATCCGGAATTCGCGGGAAACGTAGCTGCCATCGACACCAGGGACTTCTGGCGCGCGGAGAATGTCTCGCCCTCCGACGCGGATTACCACTGGAACCGCAACGGGGAAACGTATTACCTCATCGGCGACAGCATGGGCGAGGCGCTTGCGGGCCTGTCTTACGAGCCGCCGGATTACTATCCCCCTGGCGATCTGAACTTGGACGAAGTGGTCGATGAACTCGACTGGATGGTCTTTATCGGCGCCAACCACACGGATTTATCCGGCCTGACCGAGCAGGAGGCGTATCAGCACGGCGACCTGGACGGTGATGGAGACAACGACATAGACGACTTCGCCCTGTTCCGCAAAGCCTACGGAATTGCCAATCCGGCGGATGGCGCGTTCGAGGCAATGCTATTGACCGTGCCCGAGCCGACTTCGATGTTGTTGCTCGCCGCCGGCGCGGCTGCGATTGGAATGAGGCGAAAAAGACGGGCTCGCCAGGTTCATAGCTCCCCTTGACGACGTTCTCACCAGAGCCCCCCCCCGTTGCCGAACCATTTTGGAAATACTCACTCGACAATGTTCGACCAGAGGACTTCATGACTGCCAGATATCCTGCCAGAAACGTTTTGACCGTCACCATCGTGCTGGGTGTGGTTGTAGCATGGAGCGGATCAGCGCAAGCCGCCCCAGCCATCTACGAACCGTTCAACTATCCTGTTTATAGCGGCGAGGGCGACCCCGATCCAAACACGGTTCCACTTAACGGCCTGGGGGGAACCACCGAAGTCGGCCTCGACGGAACGTGGAACGCTCATTCACAGTCCTTGGTGGTCGCCGACTCCCTCACCTATGGAGATCTCCCGACGAGCGGTGGCTCAGTCGGCCAACTAGCCTACTATTCGAATCGCTATGGCGGGACCCGCACGGTGAACGCTGCGGCGCTGGCCAGCAACGGCCTGCTCAACGACGGTGCCACCCTCTGGTTCAGCCTGGAGATGGGTTATGGCCGGAACTCCGCCGGCACTCCCGCAAACCTTTCAAACGCCACCTTAGCGTTCGCCTTGGCAAACAACCAATTCAGTGGCGGGAACTACGCCTATCAAATCTTGGACGAAGGCGAACAACTCGGGCAGGGCCTTGGCGTGAACCTCGGTAAACCCAACGGCAACGGACAGCCGATGGCCGCGCTTTACCGCGATCAGTCATTCGGCACGAGTGGCTTTGCCGGCGCCGTTTTTGGAGACTTCTCGGGCACTGCCCTCGCAAATGATGAACACGGCCTGTTTATCGCCAAGATCGTGTGGGGCGCAACTTCGGGCGATCTCGACACCATCGATATATACCAGCCAGATGTGGACCTCGTCCTCCCGGACTCGCCCATCTCCACCTTGCAGGTAACCGTCGATCAGTCAACATTTGATGTAATCACCTGGCACTATGGCGACCCCATGGTAATGGACGAAATCCGCTTCGGCGCAACCTATGAGGATGTCCTGGGCAACCCACCGCCGCCACCTGTTCTGACCCTGCGGGTGGACCCGGTAACGGGGGCCACCACGCTGCTCGGCGATGAATACCAAGACGTGGACGTAACCTACTACGAAATCACCAGCGAGAGCGATTCGCTCGATCCCGAGAATTGGTCCAGCCTGATGGATCAGGATTTCGAAGGAAGCGGGCCGCCCAGCGGCACGGGCGATGGCTGGGAGGAAGCCGGCGGCACCGGCACGCACGCCCTGGCGGAAGCGTTCCTGCTGGGCGACAGCACAATCGACGCCGCCCAGTCAGTCGACCTGGGAATGGGATACGATGCCTTCGTAGGTGCAGAAGATCTGGTGTTCACGTACCTCACCGACGAAGGGGAGGTCATCGCGGGGCTCGTCGAATACATCTCGTCGATCATTCCCGGCGATGCCAATTGGGACGGGGTCGTCGACGCCGCGGACTACATCGCGCTCAAGCAAAACTTCGGCGCGGCCAGCGGCGCGACATACCACGATGGCGACTTCGACGGCGACCACGACGTGGACCTTGACGATTTGGCTATTCTCAAGGCGTACTTCGGCCAGGGACCGGAAGAATCGCCCGCCATTCCTGAACCCGCCACGCTTTCGCTTATGGGCCTGGCCGGCCTGGTCGTCCTGCGCCGCCGTCGCGCCGCGTGATCGGCCGCCACATTACAGAGTTAGACCACAGAATCTTTCCGGCTGACACATCGCTATCGCGTTACCGGACCGGCAACGGGGAACTTCCCGGACAGTTGTTTGGCGTATGACGAGTTGGGGTAATCCCGCAGAAACTCGCCGAAGGCCTTGCGAGCACTGACGTGATCTCGCTGATAGTTGTACGAGACGCCCGTCCAGAACTGCGCATCATCAATCAGCGTGCTGCGGAGGCCATCTTCGGCGATGACCTTCTTCAGGATCTCACGCCCGGCCGCATGCTGGCCTGCAATGATGAGGCAACGCGCGAAAGAGACGCGAGCCATCGGTTCGGCAGCATGGCCCGCATTGCCGGCCAGCCATTGCTCGAACTGGGCCTTCCCCCCTTCGCCCAGCCACTTCCGGGTCGCTTCCGCGCCCTGCCTCATTACAGCATCACTCTTTCGGCGAAGTGGCGCGAAGGTCTTGTATCCCTTTCCAAGTGCGGCGGCGACTCTACGACGACAATATGCATTTGCCTCGGCCATGGCGTCGGCATAGCTGGCGCCGCTGAGGTCAGCCCATATCTCGCGGTATGGCTCGCCTTTGACCAGGCGTTTACAGAATGCGGGTATGTTGGCTGGGTCTTTGGATGCCAGCCATTCGAATGCCAGCACATCTTCCATGTAATCCCAATAATTGTGGTCCGGATCATCAATTCCGTCCAGAATCTTCTGGGGGTCCTTGCCGCCCACAATCGCATTGCCCAGAACCAGTTGCACGCGTCTTTCGATATCTTCAGAGCCCCAAAGCGCAAGACCCTCACGAATCCATTTGGGGAGATCGTGATAGGAGTCCCCCATGATCCCGAGGAATCCGGCGTGCTTCATCTCGTGGACGGCCGTGGTGCGAAAGCTTTCCTGATTGGTGACAACCTTTTCCGCATAGAAGAAGATGATGGTCGTCGGCTTGTTGTTCCTTCCGATGATACGCGTCGTAGCCTTAAGCCCGGACTTGGTATTTCGTCCGGCGTCCTTGAAACTGTAGAGAACGTTGGCATAGGGCCTGAGGTCCACGCCCAGGCGCTTCTCGAGCGTGCGGAATCCCTCATCCTTATATCCCGGCAAAGCCTTTATGGCCTTCTGCATTCGAATGTCTTTCTCGAACTTGCCGGAATAGGCTACGATCCCGTTCTCATCGATCTGCATCGGCGGGTCGATCCGATTCAAGTACGCCGTGGCGTATTCGGCATATTTGCCGCTGGGGTAGTCGACAAGGAACTTCTTGAGTGCGACCTTTGCCTCCGCATACTTCCACGTCCGGAATTGAATCTGCGCAACCTGGAAACGCCAGTATTCCACCCAAGGCGACTCGGGGTACAGTTTTAAGTTGACTTTCACTTGCTTAAGACATTCTTCAAGCTGCCTTGAATAGTAGTAGCAGGCCGCCAGTTCCGTGTGAACATCCTCGATCTTTTTGGACTTGGGAAACCGTTCAACCACTATTCGATAAAAACTCCCGGCAGGACCAAACCGCTTCGCCTGAGCAAGAGTCCCCGCTGATTCGAGAAGCACATCCTCCAGTTCAGTCCGATCGGGATAGGCCTTCGCAATCGCCTCAGCCAGTGCAACCGCCTTGTCGTATTCGCCTGCCTTGCAGGCCTTGGCAATTCCCGATGTGTCATACTTCTCCGGGGCCGTGACACCTGGCGCAGTTGCCGCTGATGATCGCGAAGATTCACCGGCACTCACGGAACAAAACATCATGCCAGTTAATGCAAGTACGCCTGCAAAAGCAAAACACGCATTTCTCTTCATGTCGGATT
>CAZMBZ010000327.1:0-5432 GCA_964564285.1 uncultured Planctomycetaceae bacterium
GCCTTTGCCTGCTCAAGACTGGCGGTGCCGTTGATGAATTCAGGCGGAACCTTCAAAATCTCGCCTTTGCCCCAACTATCATCCTCGTGATAGATGATCGTGGTCGCCCGGCCCGGCTTGCCGAGGCCTTGAGAGTCCGGCTGAACCATGAAAACCGTCACCACAGGTGCGGCCACCATTAACACCAGGGCAAGGCACGCCGCGAGGTATCGCGCCTGCGGCCCGCGCTTGCTTAGCAGACGAAGCGCCAGCCACAGCAAGCCGGCCAGCAGTGCTCCTTGCCAAAGGAAATGCACCAACACCCAGCCGACGCGCTGGGCCTCGGCAAGCTGCCCTTGATTCAGAATCTCAGCGAGTGTGTTCATCTCCGGTCCCCTTGTTTCTGAGCAACTTGCGGATTTCCCTGAGTTCCCCGGCCGACAGGTCGCCGGCGGACAGAGCGGCCAGCACCAGTTTGCCGGCCGAGCCGCCGAACGCCTTGTCCGCGAAGTCGCTCAGCAGGCGGCGCTTTGTGGGTGCTTCCTTGACGGCGGGAGCGTAGACGTGCTTTCCCCCGGAGTCGTCTCGGGTGACGAGGCCCTTTTTCGTCATGTTCTGCATGATCTTGAGCGTTGTGGTATACCGCACGTCGCCGCGGTCCAGCGCTTCATGCACCTGCCGGACGGTGCTGGGTCCGCGATCCCACAGAACCCGCAGGATGGCAAGTTCCCCGTTGCTCGGCCGAACGTTGCACTGCTTTGACATAGGCGTCTCCTGGTAACTTAGACGCCCAATGCTACGACTAGTTTCGTAGTTACGCAAGAAAAAACTACGACATTATTCGTAGGCAGGGGGGGCTTGGCAATAGGGGCTTTGTCTGTGCGGCGCGCTACGGCTTGCCTAGTGGCTGCATTACTGTCATTGGCCTGCTGTTTCGGAGCAGGTGGACCTTTACGGTTCTCATGGCGCCGGCTGAGCGGATGGCGGCTACGAGTTCGGCCTCGTTGTGGATCTTCGCGCCGTTGAATTGCTGGATGACGTCCCCGACCTTGAGTCGTCCCGCTGTCTTGGCGGCGCCGCCGGGTTGAAGCCCCACGATCTTGGCCCCCTGGTTCGCCCGCTTTATCTCCAGGCCGAGCCTGCCCTGGCGGACGCGACGCTCGGACGAAGGCATCTTCTGGTCCAGCACCCACTTGGTCCACGCTCGCTCGATGATGGCGAGTTTGTTGCCCGTGGCCGCCTCGAAGGCCGCGATGCCGTGCGGGTCGTGCGTGAAGGTGGCCTTGTAGCGACGGTAGAAGTCGTCCAGCCGGCCCCTTTCGTAGAGGTAGAACATCACGTATCGCGACTGGGCGTAGGCGATGGATGCATCCTTCATGAACGGCTTGCGGCCCATCGAGAGCAACTCCTTCAGCGAGAAGGCCTTTTTGTCTTTGGCTTTGTCCTTGAGGGCCTTCTGGATAATCGGCAGGCGTCCGTCGTGTTGGGGCACCAGGCCCGATGGGGTTATCTTGCTGGCCTCGAACAGAGTCGCCAGGCCCTCGGCTATCCAGATCGGATGCACCTGCCGCGCCGCCATCATGTCCGCGTGGTGCAGGGCGTGGGTGAACTCGTGAACCAGCGTTCGGCCGCGATCGATTGATACCAGCCGCCGCCCCGCGTAGCTGTAAAACCCGGCACACTCAGGGAATGGGAGTTTGAGTTGCTTGTAGTCCTCCGTCGTCGGCAGGACGACGGTGATGTTGCCCTGGACCCGGCCGTTCGGCAGCGTCCGCCGGTATGCCTCGGTAAAGGCTCCCAGAAGCCCGACCGTTTCCTTGAGGTGCCCATCGTCCAGGGCGCTTATGTAGAGGATATGTCGATTGTTATCGTACCGGGCCGTGTAGCCCTTGCCGAACTGGCTCAACTGCTGTTTGGAAATGCGTTTAGCTTCGCTATGGTAGTCGCGGGAAGCTGCGTAAGCGGTCCCGGCCGATGCGGCAAAACCCAGGATCAGAACCCCCAAGGCTGCACCAGCGATGCGAATTCCGCGTGTGGTTGGACTGCATCTCATGACGAATCCTCCAGTTCTGTATAAGTATCGTCACAAGAGGCAGGCGAGCTTAGGAAGTCTCAGGCCAGGAAGTTGAGGGATCGCCTACACAACCCGGTTGAATCTGATGCGGTAGCGGAGGGGAGGCGGGGGCGTCATTCAAGTGCCCGCGGAGCGTTCACTCGCCTTCCGGGGTTCCCACGGAAACTGACGGACAGGCGTGGATCTGACTTCAGACCGTTGTGCCGGCCCGGCGTCTTTTCTGCAGGTCGACGACCTTCTCGGGATGTTCCCGCCCCCAGCGTTTGGCATCTTCCACGAACCGCTCGATGGACCCGCCGTAGTCATCCCGCAGGATCCGTCGTCGTCGTTTTCGGATTTCTTCCACTTCGTGATCGATCATGTTACTTCCCTGAACAATTGCTCTGGGGTTACGAGTTCCGGGGTTAGCAGGCCCAGCCTGCGATTGACCTTTCTGATATGGTCGAACTTATTAGCGTTAGCCAGATGGCGGCAGTTCCACGTCAGCAAATAGTCGATACCGTGGTACGACGCGACAGCCAGGTGTGCCGCGTCACCGGCGTCGCCAGCAGGCATCACATGGTTGTCAACATACACCCTGATGATGCCGCTGATCTCATCGGGGATGTCCAGCATCGTCTGGCGGCGCACCAAGTCGGAAACCTTCTGCCAGCCTGGATAAGCCTCGTCAGCGGCCTCGCGGAGTACGAAATACGAAGCAAAAACCTCGTAGTGACGCCGCTGGGTCCGCCACCAGTCCCGGGTGATTTGGCGTCTGTAGGCCGAGCCTTCTCGCTCGTCGTGGTAGAACGAGAACACCGTCGTCTCTGCATATACTGTAGCGCCCATAAATATATTCTACAGCGCGGGGACTGTTGCAGCAAGCGACTGTCCAGCTCGTAGAAGCGGCTTGGGGCCGCTTTGACTCACGCGGAAACCACGGTAATTGTATGGTGATGTCCTTTATGTTCGGGGAGTTGGGCAAAAAAAAGGGGCGAGAGCCGCACAGTAAGTCCGTCGTGTAAGGTCACGTTGAGAGGAGGCATCTCTCGGAGCAGGTTGACTCTAAACACGCTGGTACTGTGCGGGCATCTCGCCCTTGTTCAATCTTGCCCAGCCGGGCCGGCCTGGGTGTAACAGCCGGCCCGGTCGGGAATCTCAATCAATCGCCGGACGCCAACGCTTTCGGCCCTTCGACTACGCTCAGGACCTGCGGCCCTTCGGGTGGGCTTAGGCTCTTCGACGCCGGCGGATCAACGCCATCGCACCGAAGGCCAGAAGGCTCATCGTGGCCGGCTCGGGAATCACAGTGCCAACCTTGGTATCCACGGTCATGGCGCTCTGCAGAGCCTGCAGATCGTCCCAGTCTACATTGCCATCGCCGGTCAGGTCGCCATTGGTGTAGTCGTCGTGGCCACTCGTGCCCATGTTTCGCTTGATCATGATATAGTCAGCCGCGTCAACATCGCCGTCGCCGTCGGCGTCGCCCTTAAGGACGTCGGCGGTATTATCACTCAGCGAGAAGCTGATAAGTTTCCCTGTGTTGTTGCCCGAGTTGAAGGTGCTGAAACCGACCGCGCTGATGGTCTCATCAGCCAGTGTCACTTCGCTTCGCACTTCTGTGTAATCCTCAACGTCACCCGCTTTGGCGTAATACGTGGCCGTCCAACTACCAGCCTCGCCGGTCGTGTCGAGCACGATTCTAACGTCCAAATCGTTGTCATATCGCAACAACCCCAGGTCGCTCCAATTCGCAAGCCCGGTAGCACCGCCGGCAGTACCGGCCTGCGCTGAAGTACAATGCGGGTTTCTCGGGTCTGTATTCGCTCTCAAAAGATCCCAGGCACGTGTCGTCCAGACGCCCTCCACGGGTTGGCCGTCGCCAAAACCAAATTGCACCCATTGAGTTCCGCCGATGTCTTCAATTTGGGCATCCAGCGTGTAAACAAATCCATCCACCGGCGTGAAGGCCAGCGTCATGGTGGTAAAAGCAACCGGGGTGGTGAACGAGCCATCCGCCATGCAAGTGGGCGAGGCGACCCAGCTCTCGCCGGTGGTGCTGACATCCGGCGTCGTGCCGTTCAGAACGTCGGCATCGAGGCCGCTGAAGTCGTCCGAGTAGATCTGGGCCGCGCTGGCCGATCCGATCAAAACCAGGACGGCGATCGCCGTCAGACACAGAATACTTGTCTTGTGAAACATTGCGCGGTCTCCTCTGAAAAAGGACTTCTGATTGAGTCACATGCTTTGAATGCTATTTATCCGACGTTCGGACGAGTGAAAAGTTCCCTTGAATCGATTGTTTAAGCAGATTTAATCTCTAGCAGCCCATTTAGAAAGCTGCCCTTGCTCACGATCATCCGAAAACAGGGACGACCTGCAGGACAGGCCGCCCCTGTGATGGATTGCCGTGATTCCCGCGTCCTTGAAATCATCCGGGGCACCGATGATATTCGTTCGGCGGACTCAGGGTCTGCGACTCTTAGATGCGAGACTCAGGCGCCGTGACGTCGGCGTCGCAGCAGCGCCAAGCCGCCGATGGCCAGAAGGCCCATCGTGGCCGGCTCGGGTACCTGGGTCAGCGAGAAGCTATTGAATTTCCCAAAGTTGCCGCCCGAGTTGTAGGTGCCAAAACCGACCGCAGTGATGGTCTCATCCGTGATATCCTTTGCGCCAGCTATCACTTCTGTGTATGTCCCAACGTTACCCGCTTTGGCGTAATACCTGGCCGTCCAGGTCGCGGCAGTCGTGTCGAGCACAATCCTCACGTCCATATCGTCACCATAGCGTAACGTAGCTAGGCTGGTCCAAGCTCCAGCCCCGGCAAAAGCGCTCCCATATGTAGAGTGGGCGTTGGTCGCGTCGCCAGCAGCTCTCAAAAGATTCCAGGCACGTCCCGTCCAGTTGCTGGTCGTGCCTTGGCCGTCGCCAAAACCAAATTGCACCCACTGGCTTCCGCCCACGTTTTCAATTTGGGCATCCAGCGTGTAAACAGTTCCATCGACCGGCGTGAAGGCCAGGGTCATGTTGACCGGATTCCCCACAGTGAACGAGCCATCTGCCTTGTAGTTGGAGGCGGCGACCCAGGTCGCGCCGCCGGTGGTGACATCCGGTGTCGTGCCGTTCAGACCGTCGGTGTTGCTGCCGCTGAAGTCGTCCGAGTAGATCACCGCGGCGTTGGCCGACGAGACCACGAGTGCTACCATCGCCACGGCGGCGAGGGCCAATACTATTTTGCTTCTTTTCATGATGTGCTACCTCCTTCTGGAATAGGCTCTCGAACATCCTCTGGTTTTAGTCCCTCGTTTGCGGCAGAACAGCCGGACTGTTAAACGACGGACAACTCTTAGCAGCCCGTTTAGAAAGTTCTCTTGACACGTATGGTATAATGGTTGGCGTT
>CAZMBZ010000328.1:0-5386 GCA_964564285.1 uncultured Planctomycetaceae bacterium
CACAATAATTGTGCAGATGGGTGGTTTCGGGTCACTTCGTCAGATGACGAAGTGAAGTGTTTTGTCTTGGCGGAAGTGGGATTGGGCAGGCGGGATTTCGCGGATTTGGTGGGCTCGGAAGTGTGGGTTTTTGTGCCTGGAACGGGGTGGAAATGTGGTTTTTTGCGGCTGGTGCGGCGTGGAAATGGGGTTTTGCTGGTGGTCAGGCGCTCTGGCGCGGGTGTGTAATGGCTTGCGGGCGGGGGGCGGATGGTACGGAAACGCTGCAAACATTGGGTGAAAACGGCATGTGGGTGTGTGGATTGCGGGCTGGCGAGCTAGTCGATGTCGGTATTTGCGGCTGCGAGTGCTTCGAGGAACTGTGATTGGGCTATGGCATGGTCTTCCCATGCGCTGGCTAGTTCCGCGGAGAAGGAGTCGTTGGCGGGTGTGTAAAGGCTTCGTTGTAGTGCATCGATGACGGTGCAACCCTCCTGAACGTTGGCCAGGAAGGCTCGGAACTGGTCCTGGCTGAGCCGGCCATGGAGGAATTCGACGAAACTATAGCTCTCAGCGTAGAAGACAATGGGCTTTTCGACGTTGTACTGCCGCGCGAACATGATGTTTTCGAGGTGCTGGCGCGCCTTTCCGGCGATGGTTCGCCCGGCCAGGCGTACGCGGGAGTTTTCCACTTCGGCCTCAGCCATCATTGCCAGGCCTTCGTTGAGAAACAGCGGGCAGTGTGCATCGCCGAAGAGTTCCTTTAGCACGAGGTGGCACATTTCGTGTGGCAGGACGCGGTCGAGCATTATGGCGGCGAACCGGCCCTTTGCGTCGCGTTGGGTGAGGTCTATCCTACGTGTTACCAAGCCGTTAGAAACCGTGTGGCTGAAGCCTCCGCCGGCCCATTCGGGGGCGTCGGTGGCGTTGGCGTGGAAGGTTTTGGCGTCCGGCCAGACGTTGATGGTTACGCTGTGTGGGTAGTCCTGGCCGGCGAGGATCACGCGGCAGATATTGTCGAGTGCGACCTCGGCTTCGACGGCGACGATTCTCGCGAGTTTTGGGTTGTTGGCCCGGACGATAAAGTGCTCGCTGGACTCGGCATAGGTGCGGTCGCTTACCTCGGCCAGTGCGGTGAGTTCCTTGGCGTCGAGCCGTTTGCTGGGGGCTTGTGGCCTGCCTGGGCGGGGGGTAGCTCGCATGTTGCAGGCCCGGATTTGCTCGATTGCGAATTGCCTTGCGGCGGGGCAATCGGTCTCGGCCAGGAATTGCTGGTACGCCTTTGCTGCGGCGGGGTAATCTTTGCTTCGTTCGCGTGCGGCTGCGACGATTACCCATGCCCTTGGGTTCGGCCCTTCGGTATCGTTAGTAACCGCCAGGGCCTCGAGTTGCGCCTTTTCATACTGGCGGTTTTCGAGGCTTGTCAGGGCCTGCTGGACAAGGTCGGCGGTAGGGCAGAACGAAGGAGAACCAAGGACGGCGGCGCCGACCGAGGCGGCCACCGCGAGTATTGCGAAAAGCACGATGTGGTATTTATTTCCGATCATCGAGTTCCGTAACAAGTATCTTCCTCATGTTTTCGATTTTTGTCAAGTCCAGTTCTGCCCATTTAAGTTCGAGGACGAGCTCTTTTGGGTAGGCTCTGGCCAATGTAAGTATACGCTTGAGATCCTCGCGTGTGCTGTCGAGGTGGTGTATCATGCGTAGGATCATGGTGTTATATGCCTTTGGGGCCATGTCCTTCACGCCGAGTCTGGCCATCTGTTCGTCGAAATCCCTGGCGTCTGTATCGGCGTCTTTTCGGATGGCGGCGATTTTTCGGCGGGTGATATCCACTCGATGCCCGCGGGCGATGTTGGGAATCATCGCATTTGCCTTGCGGAAATGCTGGTCGGCCAAGGCGTATTTCATCCCGGCTGCGTCTGGGTCGGTGGGGGAAAATTTTTGGGCATCGTCGAGCAGTTTTTTGCCGGCGTCGATTTCCTTTTTGGCCTCATCTCTCAGTGCGGCTTCGAGCACGAGGGGGGTCGCCAGCGATGCCGGACCGGCCAGGATGTGAGCTCCGGTGCTGCCAAGTAGTGGTGCGGTAGGGGGATATGCCTGCCTCAGCACGTACATGCCATCGGCGTTTGAGTGGAGGATTTCGGCTATCATCGCCGATCGCGTGGCCAGGTCGGTCGCGGGCGGTTTGGCCTTGCGAGCGGCCTCCGCCAAGTCGCCGAAGGTAGCTTCGGCCGGGCCGAACAGTCGGCTGCGAAGCTGCGTATCACCCAGCAGTTCCATGACTTCCAGGGCTTTTTGGCGGGTTGGCGCCGCAACCCTCAAGGCCGGCAGGATGTTCTCCAGCAATATCGAGTAGCTTCCGGCTTCGAGCTTGCCGCGAGCCTGCTGGAATGCCGCGTCGAAGCCGAGCCATGATTTTCCTATGCGGATGTGCCCCAAGGCTTTATGGGTGCCGGCATGGTGGGCGTCCAGCTTGAGTATCAACGCATAGAGGTCGCCGGCCTGGCGGTTCAGCGTGTTCTTGTCGGCCCATCGGGCCAAGTCGTACAGAGCGTTGGGGTCTTCCAGTGCGGTGTCGGCGAGTTTCTTGCGGAACTCCTGTTCCGGCGTGTCCATCAACTCGATCCGCTCGACAATGCTTTTGGAGAATCGAAGTGTGCCGTACGGAACGGTTATCTGGACGGTGTCGCTCTCGACGGAGACAGTGCCCGTGAAGACCCTGCCGTCAGAGAGAACGAGCTTGTCCGCCGCCGCGGTTAACGAAAGCGCTGCTATCAGGCATCCTGCCAATGCGGCGCGAGTCATTCGAGTACTCCTGCGGTTCCGTGGAATCGCGTTACGCTGGCTGGGGCATTCCGAACCTGCAACCAACATTACCGATCAAGTAGTATAACGCATCAGCTGGGTTCGAGCATGAAGTTTTCATCTATTCTTACGTTGTCGCCGGCGGTGGAGTTGCCAAAAGTGTTGGCTGGGCGTCAATTACGGACATCGTTCAGGTGTTTCGATTCACCAGCGGTCCGATTGGGCGGCTGGCGCGTTAAATCAATGGTGGTAGGGCCGGACCTTGCACGGTCTCCGGCGACGAACAATTGGCAAACAGGAGTATGAAAATGCTGAGCAGGAAAGTTCTGGGCAAGGTTGCGATTTGCATGTCGATGGTTTTGTCTGCGGTTCTGGCGATATCGGTATTCGCCGCCGACCCAGCCAAGCCGAAGAAGGAAGGCTACACGGACACGCCGATGCAGGCGGATGGCAAGTGGCACGTGCATGATCCGGACCGTCCGAAACCGCGGATCATCACGGCCGGTGTCGCCAGCACGCAGGACAAGGCGGGGACTGCTCCGTCGGATGCGATTGTGTTGTTCGACGGCAAGGACATGTCGAAATGGCAGAGCAGGCAAAAGGGCAAACTTGTCCCGGCCAGGTGGAATCTGGAAGACGGCTGCATGGTTCCTGTAAAGCGCGTCGGCAGCATTTTCACGAAGGAATCGTTCGGCGACATGCAGCTTCACATCGAGTGGTTTGCTCCGGCGGAGCTCGTCGGCAATGGCCAGGCCAGGGGCAACAGTGGCGTGATCATCATGGGCAATTACGAGATCCAGGTTCTCGACTCGTACAACAATGTCACCTATGCCGATGGCCAGGCCGGGGCGATATACGGCCAGTATCCGCCGCTGGTCAACTCCTGCCGCAAGCCGGGGCAGTGGCAGATGTATGACATTATCTTCGAGGCCCCGAAGTTCGAGGGCGACAAGCTCGTCAAGCCCGCCTACGTTACGGTGATCCACAATGGCGTAGTCATCCATAACCACAAGAAAATCCTGGGCAGGATGGCGTTCAGGAAGCTGGCGAAGTACACGCCCCATGCTCCCGAACTGCCGCTGTTGCTGCAGAATCACGGCAACCCGATCCGCTACCGCAACATCTGGGTCCGCAAGATCGGCACGTACGACGAGGCCGCGACCAAGTCGAAGTAAGGAAGAAGAAACGGCTGTCTCTCGCAGAGGTCGCGGAGAACGCGGAGAAAAGAAGAAGATAAGGATTCATATGTGTTTATGTATGGAGTCTTCCATCTCTTCCTCTTTTCCCGCGGCCTCGGCGTGAGATAGTATCCCTCTTCCTCTGTGGGCTCTGCTTGCCCCGGCGGCGGGGGGGAGAGAGATTCCGCCTGCGTCGCGGATCATGCAGTACACCCCGAACATCCCTTTCTTGCGGTTCAGGGGCGAGGTTCATGGTTAGTGCCTTTCTGGTCAACTCGCTGAACTGCATTTGCCCGCGTGTGTGCTCGGGAAGAATCCGGGCGTGTTTTTTTTCGCGGGATTTGCCGATTATTTTCTAAGAAAGGTATCCCGGTATCGTGATCAGGGTGACAACAAGGCAGACGTGGCAGCGGGGCAATGAATGACGGCAGTACCTACCGACAACGTCGCGGCCTGGTTGCAGAAGGTCATGGACAAGCACGAAGGCCCGCTGCTGCGGTACGCCGAGCGTATTCTCGGCGATGCGGATCGGGCCTGCGACGTTGTCCAGGAGACCTTCATGCGGCTGTTGGAGTCTGATCGCAGCTTTGATAGCGGGCACTTGGTTTCATGGCTGTACACGGTTTGCCGGAACCGGTGTCTGGACATCTGCCGTAAAGAGCGTCGCATGAATCCGCTCAGCGATTACAAGGAGCGGAACCGTCCCAGTGGCGAGCCATCGCCTGACGTTGTGGCGAGTGGTCGCGAGCAGGCAGTGCGGGTGATGGGCGCGTTGTCGGCCCTGCCGGCAAATCAGCAGGAGGTGCTGCGGCTGAGGTTTCAAAACTCGCTTTCGTACAAGCAGATCGCGGGCGTTACGGGCCTGTCGGTCACGAATGTTGGCTTCCTGATTCACACGGGGATGCAGCGGCTACGCAAACGGTTCGGTGCCGCCGGTCGGCCAGGCCGGGCGGGAGAGATGCAATGAAGCTTACGAAAGACAATCCGATATTGACCGCCTACGCGTTGGGGGAACTGGACCCGGTCGAGGCCGCCGAGGTCGCCGCCGCCATCGGCGCTGATGAGTCGCTGCGTGCGGAGGTGGATGCCATTGTCGACTTGGCCGGCGAGTTGGAGGCCGAACTTCAGGCCGAGCCTACGCCGCGCCTGTCGGACTTCCAACGGGCAACGCTCATCCAGCGGGCGGAGGAAATCGACCGCGCCGCGATCAGTTCGTACTCGCCGCCAAGGCGACGCCGACGATGGCTGGCCGTGGCTGCGGCGCTGCTCCTGGCGGCCGGGGCGGTGGGCCTTTGGACGTTGCATCGCCCGTCGGGGCCGATGGGACCGGTCGTAGCGGGGATCCTTCCCGCTCCGGCGCCAACGCCGAATCCGCTTGGCCCGACCCCCATGAGCACGCCGACTCAAATTGATGATCGCGG
>CAZMBZ010000329.1:0-5369 GCA_964564285.1 uncultured Planctomycetaceae bacterium
TCCCGAACGCGAGATTGCAGTCCTCGAGGCGAAACTGGCCAAAGGGGAGCGGGGGGCGTCGTCCGTCCAGAGAAGGATGACCTGCAAGAGTATCATTCGTGGGGGACAATCGCTTCTCGAAGGCCATTGGGCCGCACCCAACCGATACCGTGTGCTGGGGATTATTTTAAAGAGTCAGAAGCGATTGTTTGGTTTGGAGAATTCCGACCGGAATCGCGGTGCTCTCTTTGAAACGTGCAAAGAACTGGCTAAGGCCCCCGACGAGTATGCCTATCTGCGCGTTGAAGCGGATCTGTTGCTTTCGGAGAGGGATCTGGCGGCGAAGGATGCCGGACTGGCGGAACGCGCCAAGGCGCTTGCGAAGCTCATCGAGCGATATCGCGGCACACCGGCTGAAGCGAGGAGCCTGATGCTGGCCGCAATGATCGCGCCGAAGCTTGAGAATGCCGACTTGGAAAGAGCGATCCGCAAGGCCATGGACGAGCGCTTCGCGGGCGATCTGGATGTTATCGAGTTCGGTAGAAGACATTTCGGAGCCAATCGACTGGACGTGTTGTTTGCCGGAACGTACAAGCGAGCCGATGGCGTTGAGTTGCGTTTTCCGGCTGATCTGATGGGGCGGCTGAGCGTCATGGTTTTCTGGTCGCGGAAGACCCCGGGCTTCGAGCAGTACCTCCAGGGGATCAAGCAGCAGCAGATCCTGCATCCGGGCCGGTTTGAAGTGTTCAGCTTCAATCTTGACGAACTGCCCGATGCCGGTGCCGGGACGCTACGGGCGCTTAAGTTGGATTGGACGGTTATGCGGCTGCCTGGGGGCAGGAAGAGCCGAGAGTTCAGCGCCTACGCACGAAGAGACCCGGTCGGCATTTTCGTGAACTCCTATGGGCACGCTCTGCTGGTGCCGACGATAGTGCATGCGGTGGCCCAGGCCAAACTCGGCGTACGGGGCGTGCTTTTACCGATGCCGACGCTATCGCGACGTCTTGACGACGCACGCTATCTCTCGCAATTGCAGTCGCTGTTGATCGGCGACGTTCTGGTCACAGAGCCCGACGGCGCCCTGGACCCGGCCCTGCCGCCTGAGCTGAAAATGCTTTCGATGACGCCGGGCAAAGGTTCCGACGCGAAGCTGGTTCGCTCGGCAGGGTCGGTTCCCGCCCAGAAGCTTCGGGCCATTCAAGAGTGTTTTGCGGCGCCTCCGTTTCGTTATCGACTGACTACTGCCGAGGCGTTGGCGAACTACCGAAAGGCGGCGACGTTGTGCCGGGCGGCGATCAAGCAACACTCCACTGCCCCGGATCTCTGGATTGTGCGAAACCGCGAGATCATCGCTTTGTTGGGTTTGTGGCGTCTGACCGGCGAGCCGAAGTATCTCGAAAGCGCGTCGCAGGAAGCGCGTGCATCGCTTTCCGAGGCGCTTCCACGGGGTGCAGATGTCGTCCCGCGGTTCTGCCTGGCAAGGGATAAGATCCGCCTGGCCGATACCGATCCGGAAACGATCCTGTCGGGCCTTATCAAGGAAAGCGGCGGGGACTCTGCGCCCGCTTCCGCCTATGCGGCTGCGGCGATTCTGGCGCTTGACGCCAACGCGCGGGATCTGCACATGCTCTACGGCGGAGCCCTTCTGGAGGCGCCGAATGGGGGCAATCCCATGCTGTGGTCCATGGTTTCATTCTTTCGTGACAGGATTTATACCTACCGTCTGCTGAAGGCCAACTACATTCAAAAGGAACGCGGGTCGATCCGATCCTACATGATCAATCACGGTGGGGAGACCATGACGGATCTCATGCCGGAGCTTACGCTTAAGACTCTCGACGGCCGAACATTGAACCTTCCTCGAGACACCAAAGGCAGACTGACTCTGCTGGTGTTTGTCGAGCTGTCGGCCGACCCGGACCCAGAGTTTCCAATTTCTGCCACCGGGAAGGGCAAGAAGAAGTCGAAGATTCCTCTCACCATGTTGAGTTACGCGTGCAAGCTGGCCGAAAGCCACGTTAACAAAGAGGTCAATGTGATCGCGGCGTTCCTGTCCGAGGACGCCGATCGTATCGGGGCTTTGATGAAGGAAAAGGCCCTGCCGTGCCAGGTAGCCATGGTCGCCGGCGGCCTCAGGAACCCGATGGTTCGCCGGCTGGGCATACTCTCGGCGGATCGCATTCCCAACGTCTTTCTGGTCCGCCGCGACGGCTCCATCGTGTGGCATGCATCGGGCCTGAAATACGGGGATAGTTCGGGATTTGTGGCCTTGCTCGCCCTGAAAGTTCACATAGAGGTCTGTGAATTGCAAACGGCGTATGAGGCCCTGAAGAACGGCGATTACGAGAAAGCCGCAAAAGTGTTTTCCGGTCCGTACCTGCCGTGGAATCCTGATCGCTTTGGCTGGCGATCGCCTCGCTATCACGGGAAGGCTTTGGCGTGCATGGCTTTGAAAGACTGGGATGCGGCTCTTGAGGCGATCGACACGGCCATTGATGCCCACAAACTGCGCCACTTCTTAGGCCGAAGACGCAGGTGGGCGAAGGATTGGCGGATGGATGTTCCTCAAGTTGTTATCACCAAGCCGTGCGACATCCTTGCGGAGCTCTGGAATCTCAAGGCGACTATTCTGTTGCGGCTCGGTCGAACGAAAGAGGCGGCAGCTATCCGAAAGCTCGCCTCCGGGCCGGTCACACCTGACGGTGCGTCGCCGTACGTGAGGTTCCATAGGAAATTGAAGAAGTTCAGGCTCAACCAGCCTTAGGAAGAGGATCCAAGAATGTATAAGGTCCTGTCTGTATGCCTGGCTGTTCTGCTGATGTCCATGGGGGTGTACGCGGCTCAGCCGCAGGGAGTGCCCGAGTCGGGCGCCGGCCCGGACGTTTCCGAACGCGAGATTGCCTCCTTGTCGGCGGAGCTGAAACGACACATGACGAATAAGACATCTTCGGCCAAGAACCGGAGAGTCTTCAAGAGCATTGCTCGCAAGGGAAAGGCACTGCTGGCAGCGTCGCCCGCCCCGGCCAACCGATACCGTGTGCTGGGGATTGTGCTTCAGAGTCAGAAGCGATTGTTGCGCCTGGAGAATTCCGACCGGAATCGCGGTGCTCTCTTTGACACTTGCGGCAAACTGGCCAAAGCCCCCGACGAGTATGCCGATCTGCGCTTGGAAGCGGACCTGCTGCTCTCGGAGAGGGACCTCACGGCGAAGGATGCGACATTGCAGGAGCGTGCAGAGACGCTCACCAGGCTGATTGCGCGTTATCGCGATACGCCGGCAGAGGCTAAAAGCCTGATGATGGCCGCGCTGATCGCCCCGAAGCTCGAGGCGTTCGCCCTGGAGTCGGAACTCTTTGACGTCCTGAGCGAACGTTTCGCGGGCGACCCCGGCGTCATCGAGCTCATCCAGAAGAATCTCGGCGTCCGCCGGCTGGATGTGCTGTTCACCGGCACGTTCACGGCAGTCGACGGTAGGACTCTTCGTTTCCCGATCGACCGGATGGGCCACCTCTGCATGATGGTGTTCTGGTCGCGGAAAACGCCGGGGTCCGAGACGTACCTCAAGCAGATCAAGGAGCTACAGGCTCAGCACCCGGAGCGGTTCGACGTCTTCAGCTTCAATCTGGACGAACTGCCTGATGGCGGCGAAGCGACACTCCGCGAGATGGGGTTGGACTGGACGGCGATGCGGCTGCCCGGGGGGGCGAAGAGCCAGGCCTTCCGCACCTACGCACAGAAGGCGCCGCGTGGCATTCTGGTCAACGCATTCGGGCATGCCCTTCTGGTGCCGCTGGTGGTGCGCAAACGTGAGTTCAAGATCCGGAGCGAGAGGATTTCCGACGAACGCTATCTGGCGCAACTCCAGTCATTGTTCATCGGTGACTTCCTGGTTACCGACTCCGAAGGGGCTCTTGATCCGGCGTTGCCCCCTGAACTCAAGATGATTTCCATGCGTGCGGGCACGCAGGACCAAACCAGACTGAACCGTACAGCCGAATCGGTTCCCGCCGAGACGCTTCGCGCTATCCAGGCCTGTTTCACTTCGCCTCCTTTCCGTTACCGGCTGACACCCACCAAGGCGCTGGCGAACTACCGGAAGGCGGAAAAGCTGTGCCGGGATGCCGTCAAGCGATACCCCAAAGCTCCGAATCTCTGGATTGTGCGAAACCGCGGGATCATCGCCCTGCTGGGGATGTGGAACCAGGCCGGCGAGCCGAAATACCTGGAACGCGCAGTTCAAGAGGCACGCACATCGCTGGCCAAGTCACTTCCACCGGGGGCTGACGTCGTGCCGCGATTCTGCCTCGCCAAGGCGGCGCTGCGTCAGGGCGATGCGGAGCCGGAGTCCGTCCTCTCGGCCTTTGTTGAGAAGACAGGCGGCGCCGATGCGCCCGGCTCGGCCCTTGCGGCGGCTGCGATCCTGGCGCTGGATGCCCACTCGCTGGATCTGCATAGCCTCTACCGCGGCAGGCTTCTGAAGGCCCCGGACGACGGCAATCCCATGCTATGGTCCGCTACTTCGTTTCTGCGCGATCGGTACCACTCATACCGCTTGCTACGGGCTAACTACGTCCGCCACGAACGCAGTTCGGTGTACGGCTCGTTGCGCGGCTACATCGTGGCTCATGGTGCGGCCCCGACGAGAGACCGTCTGCCGAAGGTTGAACTCAAGACTCCCGACGGCCGCGCACTGACTCTCCCGCGGGATACCGATGGCAAGTTGACGCTTCTGATGTTTGTCGAGCCGCCTGCCGACAAAACACAGACGAAGCTTCCCAAGGTTGTCATCAAGACCATGCAATATGCGACCGACCTGCGCGACCACCATGTCCACAAAGAGGTCGATGTGATCGCGGCCTTCCTTTGCGACGACGCGAAACGCGTCGAGGCCGTGATGAAAGCAAACGCGTGGACCTGCCGGGCGGCCATGGTTCCCGGCGGCCTGGGGAATCCGCTGGTGCGGCGGCTGGGCATCCTTTCGGCGGATCGCATGCCGAACGTCTTTCTGCTCCGCCGTGACGGCGCTGTCGCGTGGCATACATCGGGCCTCAAGTACAAAGCCGAGTTCGGGTATCCGTTTGCCGTCTACCTCGCCATGAGGGTCCACATGGAGGTCTGTGACGTGGAAACCGGATACCGTGCATTGGAGCAAAGAGACTTTCAGAAAGCCGCTCGCTATTTCTCGGTCCCCTTTGTTCCCGAAGGGGACCAGCGGTACCGGTGGCGCGCTCCGCGGTTTCATGGACGCGCTCTGGCATACATGGGACTGAAGGATTGGAAAGCGGCCCTGGCCGACATCGATGTGGTTATCGAGGCGCACCAGCAAGGATTCGGCCGCGGCAAGGCCTGCCCGTGTCATGCCATGGCGGAGATGCGGCTGACGCGGGCGG
>CAZMBZ010000330.1:0-5332 GCA_964564285.1 uncultured Planctomycetaceae bacterium
GGATCATGACCGCAAGCACGCTGATGGCCACGAGCATTTCGACCAGTGTCATGCCCGCTCGGGCAAGTGGGCCTGAGGCTTGGCGGCCTCGCCGGGCCAGGGCGCCTCCGTCGCTTCTGGTGTCGTGAGTGTCTATTGTCATGATATTCTCTTTCTCATCCGGCGAACCTAACCGCCTGGCACCCACATGGGGCCGGTGGGGCTAAGGGCGGTCCTGGTTTGCACGGTCTTGCTGCACTCCAACCGACTGCTACCGGAGGGCTTTACCAAAGTCGTTACCGTTCTCGGTCCGGTCTCTCTCATCTCGTCCGATAGCACAAATATGGTATCGCTTTGCTTACTCTTGATAATGGAAGCCTGCCCGCTGAAGTTGTCGATAACCGCCGAGCCGACCGATAGGTATTGGGCGTCGCCGGCGCCGATCGTTATTGTGGACACGCTGCCGGAGGTGTTGATCGTGCATGAACTCAAAGTCTTGGGGGTTGCGACCCCAAACGAGGTTGACGTTTCCGACAGTGAAATGATCCGGTAGGGCACGATCATGACGTCGTAATCGTTGGCCCTGCTGGTTTCGGTTTCCACTGCGCGGATCTTGATGAAGACTGCGGCCCCATAGGGCGAATTGTCATCATCAAACGGGAATTTGAGGTTGCGCGAGTCAATGAACCCGGTTTTGTACTGGTCTGTGATGCCGTTGAGATCCGAGTGCCGAAGGCTTGCCTGGACTATCGCCAGCGCGTTGTCGCCGATCAACTGCCGCATGATGTCGTCAATCGTGCGGATATGCGTCTGGATTCCCGCGTGCAGGGCCCCGGCCACCATTCCCATGCCGACGGCAAGAACGCCCATTGCTATCATGATCTCGGTCAGCGTAAAGCCGCGCCGCCTTTGCTTGGCGGGCAGGTGGTGAGCCGAGGCAAGCGGCATGGCCTGGTTAAAGACGCGATTTGTCTTTTCGCCTGTTCGCATGGCTCTAATTCCTTTTGAAAAGCTGACCCGTGTGAACGTTCAGGGGCAGCACCTGGGCATTCTCGTTGAGATAGGTCAGTCTCTTGGTTTCGCTTCCGGCCGCCTCGTACTCGGTGAAGTCGAACAGCGTCAGCGCCGTCACCCCGTAGCGGTCCTGGACGTGATTGAATGAACTACCCGCGGTTGTCATTCGCCACATTCGCTGCGAGCCGTACAGGTCCCGGTCTATCAGGGATACGCTGTAATCCGAGAAAATCTTGCTCTGTGGATTCAACTTGATGGCCTCGCCATCGACGAACCTGGTCACGGCGCCGAAGGGATTGAAGATTACAGAGAAAGTGGTGAACTTGCTGAGTGTTCCGGCGGCGTTGGTGAACGGGTTGTCGCTGCTTTCCCCCAGCGTGGCTTCGAGGCCGCTGGTTGTGCCCGAACTGGTTATGCCCTTGCTTGCGTAGCCGAAGGCGATCACCCCTGGAACCCGAGTGGGTGCGGCGAGGAGATCGAACGATCTGGTGTTTGGGTCGTACTTGAGCATCCCGGAGAAGCATACTCCCTGCAACTCGGGGCGAAGCAACGTGGGGAATTCCGCGCTATCCGTCTCGACCAGGGGTGCGTCGGCCAATTGGACGTGAATACCAGCGTATGTGCCGCCGACGACGGCCCGCGCCCGGGCGGCCGTCAACTGCGCCGCGATCAGGTTGTATGCCTGCGCATCGGCACCGGCGTTGAACAGCGCGATGACGCTAGGCAGCGACATCGACACCATCAGTGAGACCAGGCCGATGACCACCATCATCTCCAGAAGCGTGAAGCCTTCCGCTCTTGCCGGTCTGGCTGCGGCGCCGCGCCTTCGTGCTTTGACAGTCATTTTTATCATGGTTTTCCCTCGCCCGCTTGCCAAGTGGGCGATCAATTGCTCGTGTCGCTGCGGACGTTGTCTTCCTTGTATTTCGCGGCGTCAGCGAGGCCTGCCTCGTAGCCGAACACTTTGTCGGGACCGGCCGAGATTATCACCGGGTTGCCGCCCACGCCCTTGTCGCTGAGGAATATCATGGACTTGCCGTATGCGTCGCTGGTCATGCCCCCGGCACTTTCGCCGAGCATGGCCTGGATGGTGGAATCATTGGCAACCGTGGAGTCGTATTTTCCCTCAAGCACCATCATCAGTCGCGTCATGTGTTCGTCGGGGTCTTTTTGATAGCTCGTGCCGTTTGGATTGTAGTCCCGGTCTCCAGGTGTCTTGTAATAGGGCAGCTTGCGGGTCACCTTGCGGTAGGCTTCCACGACGGCCATGAGGCGCCTTTGGGTGGCGAGGGTTTCGGTCTTGCGGCTTTGTTCGATGACGTACCAACTGACTCCGACTACCAGCGACACTAAGACGGACAGTATGAACATTACCAGCATCAACTCGACCAGCGTGAACCCTCGTCGCACCCGTCCGGCCTGGCGGGCATCATGCTTGCTATGTTTGGCTCTCATTGCTGGGTCTCCTTGACTTGGAACTTGAAGTTTGCAATGTCGTCCACCTTCTCCGTCTCGGTGGTGGGTTTGGCCCACTGTCGGTCCGGCCCGGGAGACAGGATAAGGTAATCCTCCCGGTAGTAGGGGTGGGCAGTGTCTGATGAGTGCGGATTTCTGACGTATGTCATGATATTCGTTGGCCCCTTGTTCGAATTATCTGACGTCCTGAAAGCTCCGCTGTTTTGGCCAGTCGACTCCCAGCGGTAGTAGAGGATGTCGTTGGCGAATGCGTCCTGAAAGATCGACGGGTCGCCGGCGTATATCATCTTCTGCGAAACGTACGGGCCATGCTTCTTGCCCGCCTTTACCGTCCTGAAGCCCGGGCCGGACAGGCCGTCGTCATTCTTCGGGAGGTAGCCGAGCAGGCATTGCACGAGACCGGCGGCACCTCCAGCACCGCTGATCTGCTTGTTTGACCCGCCCGGCGCCGGGTATGAGCCGTCGCTGGGAGGCAAGCTGCCCATGTCGTTTTTATACATATTGATGCCCATCTTCACCTGCTCGATGATGGCTCTGCTCTGGGTGACCTTGAACTGCTTGCGGGCTTCCGTGACGGCCGGGCTTACCAACGCCACGAGCATGCCAATGATGATGATGATGGTCAGCAACTCCACCAGCGTGAAACCGCGCCGCAGGCCTGCTCGATCACCGCGATGGGCGGCTTTTCGGTTGGCCGATCTGTCTTTGCCTGCTGTCACCTGGGCGACTCCTACTTGCTGAAATTGTTCACTGCGAACGTTGAAAAATACAGGCGGTCCGAACCTGCCGCTGTGATGACGAACTCGCCGTCCATGTGGATAGGCTCTGACGTCGACTGCTGAACGTATATCTGGATGTTCATGTTGCCGCTGCCCGAGGGGTTCTCGGCGACCTGATCTATTCCGCTTGACGGGTTCGTGTATTTAGAGTTGTCGGAGTCGTAGTACTGGGTCTTGCTGCCCTGTTCGCCTATTCGCGACGGGTAGTACAGGACCGCCATGGTCTCGCTGTCAGCGTCAAGGATGCTGTACGGGACATCCGTGATGGGGTCTTCGCTGGTGTCCAGCAGGTCTTCTTCCAGCGTCCCGTAGGCCGAGACAGGGAATCGGCCGTTGGGGTCGGTGAACAGGCATCGAGCCAGCAGGGCGCTGCCTGCGTTCTGGCATTTGGGGTATTTGGAGGAGTTGCCCCCCAGTGCTCCAAGTCCCGTGGTGTCCTGGCCAGGGAAGTAGCGGTTGCCCGTATGGGACATTTTGTACGTCCTGGCACCGGTGTCCAGAGACTGGATGCGAACGAGCATTCTCATCCGCTGATTGTTCTCGAGTACGGCACGGATGGTCGGCACGACCATGCCCACCATCAGTCCGATGATCGCCACCACCGTCAGCAACTCGATAAGCGTGAAACCTCTAACTCGTTCCGTGTTTTGTATTTTAGTCTGCATGGTTGCATGTCCTTTCCGCTGGGATGGCCCTAGCCGCCCTGGCTTTGCATGACTTTGAGCATGGAGATCATCGGCATGAACAACGCGACGACAATGTAGCCCACGATTCCGCCCAACATCATGACCATCAGAGGTTCCATCAGCGATACCATGGAACTGACCAACACTCCGACTTCTTCCGCGTAGGTATCGGCGACCTTTTCGAGCATTTTATCGAGTTCGCCCGTCTCCTCGCCGACGTCGATCATGTTGACGACCATCGGCTCGACGATGTGGGCCTGGCGAAGCGGCTCGGCGAAGCTCTCGCCCTCGCGGATGCCCTCACGCACCTTGCCAATCGCCTTGGCGAACACCGCGTTGCCGGCGGTCTCGCGGGTGATTTGCAGGGCCTCGAGGATCGGAACGCCAGCAGTCAGAAGCGTGCCCAGCGTGCGGCAGAATCGTTCGATGCCGGTCTTGGAAATCAATCGTCCGACCACCGGGACCCTCAATTTCATCCGGTCCACCGCATACCGGCCGCTGGGTGACATCTTGATTGCCTTGAAAATCAGCCAAAGTATTACGGGCGACAGAAGAATCACGGCCCAGCCGTAACTGACGACCCAGTCGCTGAAGGTGACAAGGCTTTGTGTGATGGCAGGCAGTTTGCTGCCCATGTTTGCGAAGATTGTCTTAAAGGCGGGGATTACGAAGATCATGATGGCCGTGACGATCAACATCGCGAAGGTGATGACCATTACAGGGTAGATCATCGCTCCCTGGACCTTCTTCTTGAGTGTTTGGCCGGTTTCGAGGAATTCGGCGAGTCGGACCAGAATGACGTCGAGCACGCCGCCGAGTTCGCCGGCGCGGACCATGTTTGTGTACAGCGGGGTGAAGACCTTTGAGTGGCGAGCCATGGCGTCCGAGAGCGTAACGCCGGACTCGACGTCTTCAGCCACCATTCGCGCAGCCATTCGCATCGGGCCTGGCTTCTGTTGCTGTTCGAGGATTCGCAGGCCTCGAAGGATGGGCAGGCCCGCGTCGACCAGAGTAGCCAACTGTCTGGTGAACTGCGTTATTATCTTGGTAGGCACTGCCCCGACCTTGCGGCGTTGCGTGGGCTTGGCCTGGGCGGTGGCGCTTGCGGGGCCCTTGCCTCGCTTGGCGGCTCGCTCCTTGACCTTGGTGGGGAAGTTGCCCATCGCTCGAATCTTGGCGGCAGCCTCTTCGTTGGTGCCCGCGTCGAGTGTTCCCTTGACGGTCTGACCTACCGAGTTCAGGGCTTCGTATTGAAAGGTTGGCATAACCTACTCCTATTCGTGGCCCCGTGGCGGACCCGAACCGTCAAATGTCTTCCTGGATAGTCTGGGAAATAACCTCTTCGACTGTCGTCGTGCCGTCGAATATCGCCAACAGGCCGCTCTCGCGAAGCGTCCG
>CAZMBZ010000331.1:0-5328 GCA_964564285.1 uncultured Planctomycetaceae bacterium
CATCATTGAAAAGCATGTACTGCGGATACTTCCGCGCGAAATCGTCAGACGGCATGCCAAGCTGCATGTAGATGTAGGGGATTCCATTCCTGGAAGTCATGGCCTTGCTCCACTTGGCGATGGAGTCATATGGCGCAACGAGATGCTTGAACTTTCGCATATGGGCATCATCCCACCAGCCTTGCTCAGTATCGTTGTGATACTTGTCCGGTTCCAGACGCAACGACACCTTTGTGTATTTGGTCAAACCGCACTTGTTGGCATGGTCAAGTTCACCGATCAGCTTTGCCGAGTTGTTGACATTGGGACAATGACTGATATGGCTGACGCTCCAGCCGCAGAGCACGGGAAAGTCGTAAACGTTGGGATGCGCGTTGTTGGCAAGACGCATGGCCGCTCCGTAGCGTTCCAACGCGTCGAATGGCTCGGGAGTGTGGACGTCGAGGTAGAACGTGTCCTCCGGCAGATAGGTTTGGTCCTCATCCACCAGGCGACCGACGGGGTCTTCGGCGAAGAAGCCGGGCGAACCATCCTCCAGGACCGCGAATTTGCCGAACTCGCTGTAACCCAGGCCGCCCCATACGGCAGTGCGACGCTTGCCATCGACCAGTCCCGTCAGCATCAGACTGTTGGCGGAAAAACGCGAGAGCCCAGTGCGCACCAGCGTCTTTTCCGCTCCCGCTGAACCGTTCAGAGTCATGGGATGTTCCATGGCCTTGCCGCCAAAGAGACATCCGCCCGCAAGCGGCTTGCATCCCATCAGTCGCATGCTGAAATAGTTGGGGGTCTTCAGACCGAAACCAAACACCAGGGCTGGATTGTTCTCATATAGTGTATACGACAACAGGAGCTTTGCCGCATTGTAGTATCGGAGCTGATGCCAGTTATCCACTTCCAGGATGATGCGCTTACCAGTTCCAAGGGTGTCATGCACATCTTCCGTTTTTGTGAGCGTGACGCTTCCAGGTGCTTTTCCAGAAGGCAAGCCAAAGCGTGCTTTCGAAAGCAGGACCTCGTTGGTCTGTGCATCATGGATGGAGAAGAGGCCCTGTTTATAATCGAACACGACTGAGATGATTCCGTTGTTCAATGTACCATCGGCGTATGTCACGGCTTTTGTTCCTTCATAGGATCCAATATGGGTCTGTGTCAGCAACACCTCGGCAAAAGCCTCGCTGGCCAGCAGGCCCGCTACGCAGGCCATCACGGCAACTATCAAAAATGTCTTCATGTGAAATTCCTGTTCGTTCTCATTCGGGAGTCCCTATGAGGGTAAGTCGGTGCGTAGCGGCCCGGCAGGCAGCAGCCTCATTGTCCTTGGGACTATTAGGTATCGTCGTCATTTGAGGTAGAAGCGTCCTGGGCCGGCGCGCCGAATGGCCTGCCGCTGGATGACACGGGGATCGTGCCGCTGTCGCGAAACTCGTTGACGACTGCACTTGCCCACTTGCCGTAGATAGAGTCCTGGTTCGCCTTGGCGAACTTCTCGATTTTCGCCAGGGCTGATGGACTTTTGTATCGCTTGAGAAGGTTGAGGTAGCTGTGGTATGCCTTGCTCAGTGATACTTCCTTTTTCCACGGGTCCTTGAGAAAGCCTTCCACGTAACGTTTGATATTCTGATCGAAGCCCTCGATCCCGGTGAACATGTGTCGCAGCTTTACGACGGCGTCTTTGAGGCTCAGGATGTCGCCGCTTTCCTCGATAACCTCAAGGCCCGCTATCTCTCGTCGCCATTGGGAATCGATATATTCCGTCATCGCCCTGGCGGGCGCCTCGTCGTCGGGTTTGGGTCTGGCCAGGGCGTAGGAGGCTTTTTTGTAAGCCTTCTTCACAATCGCTTTGTACGCGGCGTTCATCTTTCCCTTGAGCGCCTTTGGGTTGATGCCCGGAATGCTTACCTCGATGCCCTGTATGCGAAGTCTGGGATAGCTCAGCCCCAGCCCCAGCGCCATCGTGGCGGTGGGGTGGTATCGCGAGGCCCGGTAGTAGCCCCCATCCGCATAGTCCCGGCCTGGCTGGACCACGAACGATCCATCATGACATCGCGCCATGTTGAAGAACGCCTTGTGATAGTCAAACACGGCCCGCAGGACGGCGCGGTCTTCCGAGGCTGCCGCTCCCATAAGCCCCCAGAGGATGCCCAGGTTGGTGTCCCCGTGCCCGTCGGGCATGCTCTTGAACGCCCGCTTGCAGAAACCTCCGTACAAGCCGATATACTTTGTGGACGTCGGGAATTCCGGGGTGAGCCTGTGTGCCACAATGGCGCATCCGACCCGGCCTACATAGTTGTCGCCGCGTGTCGAGTTCTTCCACCTGACCGGATCGACCGGTCCGTTGTTCAGCGTGAATTCGCCCCCGTAGGCGACGTACCCGGCCCGGTTGGTGCCTCTGTGGATGAAGTCCATCGAACGCTTGAGCTTGTCCTGGTCTATCGGCGCGCCGCACCTCGCCGCCAATTGCCGGGCCGTCACCGCGAGGATGGTCGTGTACTGCATAGGCCCGTAGCCGCCCTTGCCCGCGATACCCACATAGGGCGCGTGGCCGAAACCTCCGTCGTAGAGCTGCTGGGCGGCGTCGATTGTGGCGAAGTCCTGCTTGTGGTTATCGGGCTTCCATTTTCGAATCCTGCCGGAGTACTGGGCCTTCTGGATCAGGCCGACGACAAACTTGATCGTCGGCAGGACCGATGAGTCCTTGCTCAGGAGGTAGTACTCGCTCAGCGTGATGAGTTGGTGGGAAAGGTTCCACGTCCATGTTTCCGAGTTAGGCCGTTGGGCACTCCATCGCCGGGCCATCGACTTGCCGATGGACTGGTAACGCGCATTGTCGCTGGCCAGGAACGCCAGCGTTACCGCCATTCTCGTATGCGATGGTCCCTTCTGGGCATCGGGATGACTGGCCAGGAAGTTCAGTGCCTGGGCCCGTATCAATTCGGATTTTTTGCAGTGAATTGGAAACGTCGGGCTGAACGCCCCGATGGGTTTGAGGTCGATCGTGACGTCGATGGTCTTGGAATCCCGCGTGACGTTCAGGACCAGCTTGCCGTCGGTGCCCTCGGCTTTCTCGATGGCCAGGCCGAGGTCCATGATGGGGCCTTCGTAACCGTGAGGGCTTCCGCCGAACGTGTGCGCGGAAAAACTCCTGCCGAAGGCGCCGCCGATTACGTCGCCTTCTCTCAGCCGGCCCATCGCGGGCGATTTCTTGAAGATGTGGCGAACGATGAACGTCCTTTCCGTCAGGACAGCCCGCGCGCCGGTGGGCCCCAGGTTGACCAGGAACCCCGGAACTTCTCTGTCGGGCGCGTCGCCAGTGGTCGGCTTGGACCATCGCTCCTGGTTGCCCTTGTCCTTGATCGCGTAGGCATCTGGGCAGAATGCCAGAATCACCGAAATCATTCCCAAGATAATCGTCGGCAAAATCGATAGGCACTTACGAGTGGTCATATTACAAGTCTCCAGACTAGCGTCTTACGATCCGATGACGGCCGGGCAATGATTGCAACTGAAGACGACGACCAAGGCCTTGGCGTGGTGGAAGCTTTTCAGCTTGTACCGCTTGTCGTCAACGCCTGGAAGGTCGAAATCCGGCGCATCGGCGTCAAGTTCTAACGCGAATCCCATTGGATTTTCTTTCCGCAAGAGTAGTCGCGACCTTCATCACCTTCAAACCAGTCCTGCCAAGTGTATTACAGATCACATTTGTTCCGATTGAAAAATGCGTAGTTAAACCGTACACGAAAATCCACGTCTATTCCAGACCGCATGGAGCGTCAATGCTTCATAATGTCCCGGTTTCGCGTGCGACATTGGTCACGGCCTGTCGGCTTTGCGTCTCTCCTTGAAGAAAGCCATGAGAGCGCCCGCGTCGGACTCGGGATTGGCCAGCCGACCGGCGGCGTCTTCGGCGGCCTTGGCGTAGATGGAGTCCTTGTACTTGCTTGTGATGCCGCCAAGCCGTTGGATCAACGCGCTACGATTGGCGTTGAGCTTCGCCTTGGGCGCATCTTTGACCGCGTAGTACAGCCGGTAGTACGCCTCGCCCGCGGTCATCTCGGGGCGCAGGTCCCTTGCGTTCAACCGTTGGGAGGAATCGGCTACGGCTTTCTCGAACGCTTCGATGCCCTTGAGCCTGGCTAGGTCTCTGCGAAGCAGGAACCTGGCGAAGAAGACATCGCCCGATCCCTCGGTGGCCAGAATATCCTTGATGGCCTGCTGGACTTCCACGTCAATCGCCGTACGGAAGAACCGCAGCGCGATCGCATCGGCTCCCGTGGGCGACTTGGCGCGATCCAGCGAACCCAGCGCACTGCCGCAGGATTTGGCCTTCATCGCCAGGTAGGCTTGTTTAATCGCCGAGGTGCGCAGATCACTGGCGGTGATGCCCGGGGGCATCCACATCTCGTGTTTGGTGGCCGGACACGGATGAATGTACTTCTTGTCGGTCGCATACTGGCTGGTATACACCCCTCCGCGCCGCCCGACGCCCACGCGGTTGCGGGCCAAGCGGTACAGCGGCCCGCCGTGGCCGTCCCCGCTGTAGCTCAAGCCGTTCAGGTAGGCCGGGCCATTGCGTCCGCCGCCTGCCCCCTCGCTGCCGTAGTGGCCGGCGCCCATGCGCCTGTTGCGATCGCCGAAACCGTGCTTGCCCGGCACACTGGACATGTGTCCTTTGGCCCGGCCCTCCTTGCGATCGGTGGAGTGGTCGCGTTCCACCGCGCAACCCAGCGGGTCGGCCCGCCAGGCGATGCTGCCAGCCAGCATGCGCACTTCATTGGCGGCCATGACGTACTCGGCTTCCTGCACGTCGATTTCCCGGGCTGCCTGATCGGTCATAAGGAGCACTTCGCGGGCGCCTTTGGACGCGACCGTGTTGATGAGAATAAGCGTGCGCTCATAGTGATGCAGCTTGTCGATAAAGGTGGGCGGTCGGTCCAGATGGGCGTATTCAATGCCGGTCGGCGACAACTTCCCCACGGTCGGATCGGGGCTGATCTTCAGGGCCTCGTGGCACTGTCTCTGATAGCCGGCAAACTCGACCAACTTCTTTCGCAGCGTGACGACTTCGGTGTCCTCGATGTCCGCAATCTTTAACAGCAGGAATTCCTTCATCTTCCAGATGGGCGCAAGATATACCTGTCGGAACTTCGGATCGCTACCGCCATTGAGGATGTAGGGCTCCCAAAGGTAGCGGGTCCGAAGAATATGGGATATCTGCTCATCGGATAGGGATTCCAGCTTCTTGATGTACGCGCCGCGAATCTTCGGTTCGAGAATCTTGATGTACTTGCGTCCTTCGGCGCCCAAGGCGTCGTCGATCATGGGGCGGAC
>CAZMBZ010000332.1:0-3437 GCA_964564285.1 uncultured Planctomycetaceae bacterium
GGCTGTTCTTCCTGATATGCTGCAAGGACGATCGCACCCACCTGCACGTCCTGGCCAGACTGGCGAGAATGCTCCACGACACCCAACAACTGAGCCCGCTCATAGACGCCCGGACGCCAGAGGAAATGCGACAACGCCTAATCGAACTGGAAAAAGCCGCTGCCGCCGGCGACTGAGTTGCTGGGGTGCAAAAAGGAGTCTTCCGCGGAGGCGATGAAACTGCGTGGAGCAGTAGACGCGGAAACAGCGGTGGGCATTATACGCATTCCTGATACCTCGTGGGCAACTCGATGCGTAGGAGCGGGTGAGAAAAAATGGGAACCCATGAAAACTCAGGGATAAGGCCCACGCAATAATTGCGTGGGCTGTCCGCGCAGGCCCAAAGGGCCAGCCCGTGTGCAGACAAGGCAAACGATTCTGCATGCTTCCCGAAGTGCATAGAAAATGGGGCCGCCGATTCTCTTGGGCGGGTGGCGTGGTTGGAGCCATCATTTGGTTTGCTGCCTTTACGTACTTTGAGAGTGACCGTTTCGGACGCTTGGATGTTATGGGCTTCTTCTTAGGCTTTCTGGTTGGCAATGGGCTTGCATTCATTTTTCTGCCAAAGATGAGAGTTCCTTGCGTAAGGTGCGGAGGAAACAACGCGAGACCTCAAGAAGGAAGCATTCTCGGCGGCAAATCAAACAAGTGCCTGGATTGCGGGTACGAATGGTATTGGGAGTCTCTATCTTCCGGCCCGCGGGACGAAGCTTCCTCTGCATTCCAAGAGCTTGAGGCGTACATGGCGACAAACTCTTGGGATGCCGAAGCAGAGCGGCTTGGGGCAACCGCTGCTCGGCAACTGCTCGACAAGGGGATTCATGAGAAACAGGTTGCCAGGTTTTTGCAGCTTCGAGGGATTACGGAAGCGGGAGCCAGAGAGCTGGTAGAGACAGCAAAGTTCCTGGGGAGGGAATCCTGACCCCATTTTCTTCTGACCCCTCTTATCTTACCTTATACCTTCACTTCGGCGAGCGGGCGAATCTGGGCGATTCTTATGGCCATTGTCGTTCACTTTCCCTGGTCGTCCTTGCCCTTTTGATTATCCAGTCGCGACTCGACCTTGGCAGGAGCAAGAGTCGTGAAGGAGGGGTCAACTCTTAGCTCCCTCACGCTTCGCGTCCTCGGCGCCCTCCGCGAGAGACATCTTCTTCTCGCATTCTCAGGATCCGGCGAATTGCGTGTCGTAGAGCTGCTTGTACAGCGAGCATGACTTGAGCAGTTCGGCGTGCGTGCCGGTGGCGATTATCCGTCCGGCGTCCATTACGGCTATCATGTCCGCCGAGAGCACCGTCTGGAATCGGTGTGCGATCATCAGCGTGGTTCGGCCTTGGCAGAAATCCTCCATTGCCTGGTGAATTCGCTGTTCGCTATCGGCGTCGACCTGGCTCATGGCCTCGTCGAATATCAGGATCGTAGGGTCGCGAAGAATCGCCCGGGCGATGGTGATCCGCTGTCGCTGCCCGCCGGAGAGGGTCGCGCCTTTTTCGCCGACCATCGTGTCGTAGCCGTCGGGCAGCTCGCGTACGAACTCATCGACGAAGGCCTTCTTCGATGCATCCAGCACCGCCTCGGGTTTGGGCCTGCGCAGGCCGTAGGAAACGTTCTCGCCGATCGTCGCGTGGAAGAGGACCGTGTCCTGCGTGACCAGGCCTATCTGCCTGCGAAGCGACCGCATCGACACCTGAGAGATGTCCTGGCCGTCTATGAGGATATTCCCGCCGGAGACGTCCAGCAGGCGAGGCAGGAGGCTCACCAGCGTTGTCTTGCCGCAGCCATTGGGGCCGACGATAGCGACGTTCTGGCCGGCGCGTATGGTGAGGTTAATGTCCTTGAGCGTATCCTCAGCCGTGCCGGGATAGCGGAAGTTCACATCCCGGAATTCAATCGACGTGCTGTGACGAGGAAGCCTTGGGGCGCCGGGCACGGTTTTTTCGAGTTCGATATTCTCGATCTCGAATATCCGCGCCGCGGCGGCCTCGGAGCGAGCGAACCGCGTGGCGACTTTTGAGAGCTTGCGGATGGGGTCGAAGATCGCCGCCATGCAAGCCATGAACGCGATGAAGTCGCCCGGCTTCATGTTGCCCTCGAGCACCCACGAGCCGCCCAGAGCCAAAGCGCCGCATGCGCCTACCATACTGATGCACTCGATGGCGGGCGACGAGAGTGCATCAATTTTGGCGATCTTGTTGAACTGCTTAAGCAGCCTGCGATTGACCCGGAAAAAACGCTTACGCTCGGCGCCTTCCATCGTGTAGGCCTTGACCACCCGAACACCGGTGAGCGTCTCTTCCAGAACCGAGATCATGTCCGACCAGGACTCGAGCATCTTCTTGGCCACCCGCTTCATCCGCCGGCTGAATTGGCGGATCAGCCAGTACGAGGGCGGACCCACCAGCAGAGCCAGAAGAGTCAGCTTCCACGAGAACACCATCGCCATCGCCACCGAGCCGATAGCCTTGCCCGGTTCCGCCAGTGTCTTGCCGAACAGCGTGATGTGACCCTGGCGAAGCTCGCTGGTGTCCTGGACGAATCGGCTCATCATATCCGTCGTGCCGTGAACCGCGAAGTATGCCGTCGGCATCTGGAGCACTCGCGCGTAGTTGGCGCAGCGGATGTCCATGATCGACTGGTTGACGGCCGTCTGGACAAGATACTCCTGCGAGAACCGAAGAATGTTCCGAAGGAATGTCATCACCAGCGAAATGACCAGAAGCCCGAAGAACATCTGTTTTCGCGTGGCTGACTCGGGAATCCAGCCGATGGCTGTCTGAAGTGCCCGGCTGGTCCACGCGCCTTGCTCGACGAGGAGCGAAACGGTCCGCTGCTTGCGAGTGACGGGGTTCAGCACGCGGAGAGGAATAGTGGATCCGGGGTCGGCGTCGACCAGCGTGCGGACGATCTTCTGGGCGCGAATGACGAGGTGGTTGGAATTACCGTCTATCAGGCCAACGATCCAGTCGCCTTTGCGAAGCCCGGCCGCATGGGCTCGGCTATCGTCTCTGATGCTGATTATGTCTATCACCTCGACCAGCGGAACGCCGTCCAGAGGCGCCGTTTCGGCGGGGGTCAGACGAACGCTGGTGATGCATTCCAGGCGGTCGCTTACGATCTTGTCGTATGCCCAGCCGTGGAGGCCCTGCTCGCCGATGAGCACCTGGCTGCCGGGGGCCATCATGCCCAGCCCGCCGGCCCAGAGAACCGTGATGAAAAACACGCAGATAATCGAAAGCCCGAGTCGGCCCTTATAGGGCAGCAGGAACCTCAAGGATCGTCGAAAATTCTTCATGTCACCTTTCGCCAAATCACAGCCGAAGTGGTGCCGCGGACACGCACGTGATACCTACGTTGTCCCAGACCGTTTTTGGATTCACGTTTCGCCACAACAGTTTTTCGTA
>CAZMBZ010000332.1:3537-5246 GCA_964564285.1 uncultured Planctomycetaceae bacterium
CCGACGGCGAGTTTGTCGGTCAGTTTGGCAAGGTGGTCGGCCAGTTTGGCCCCTCCCTCGGCCGACAAGGCTGAAAGCCTCTCGAGCACGTCCCGTTTGATCGTGTACATATCCTGTCCGGCCAGATTAAGTGCCCTTCCTATAGAGCCTTCCGTGAATCCAGCCCAGAAGCCCGCCTCAGCGGCATCGACGCCGGCTTCCAGGAGCTTGTCACGCACGAACTCGGTCGGCAGGGGGCCGAAACGCACCATCCAGCAACGACTTAGCGTTGTCGGCAGCATTCGGTCCGGCCAGCGGCATATCAGTATTATCCGCACGCCCTCGGGCGGTTCTTCCAGCGTTTTGAGCAGGGCGTTCTGGGCGGCGGGGCTCATGAGCTCCGATTCCAGCACGACGAAAATCTTGCCGTGTCCGCGGGCTGAGGCCCGGTTGGCTGGGTCGATCAGGAAGCTGCGGATCACGGGAATGCCCAGTTCCTGCATTTTGCGGGATCGGACGGCGGAGTCGTCGTGATACCGGGCGAGCTCCTTGTAGACCATCTGGAAGTCGGGGTGCGTGCCGGCATCGATCGTCCGGCAGCTCGTGCATTTACCGCACGCCTGGCGGATGGGATGGTCGGCGTCGAGGTCCTGGAAATGTCCGGCGTTGGGCTGGGTCTGCGGGTCTTCGCAAAGAAGTGCCCGACCCAGCGCGATTGCGGTCGTTCTCCTGCCGACTCCGGCCGGGCCTGCAAAAAGATACGCATGTGGTTCGCGGTGCCCGGTAAGCGCGCGCTCGAGCAGGCCCACGGCGGCGTTCTGTCCGACAATTTCAAGAAGTTCAGTCATTGCTGTACGGTCCAGTTTTCGATCGCCAGGTGCAGTCGGGTGTGGACTTCGTCGATGCTTCCCGAGGCATCGACCACGGCGAATTTTGCCGGTTCCTGGCGGGCCTGCTGAAGGAAAATCTCGCGGACTCGGCGGTGGAAATCCGAGCCCTTGGCTTCCATGCGGTCGTGCTCGCCGGCGCTTCCCGCACGGGCCAGGCCCGCGTCGCTGGGCAGGTCCAGGATGACCGTCAGGTCCGGCCAGGTCTGCCCGACGGCGATTCTGCCGGCCTGGCGGATGGCGTCCGGGTCCGCGCCGCCGGCGCCCTGGTAGGCGACGGTTGAGGAGATGTATCGATCGCTCAGTACGCAGTTGCCCGCCGCGAGGGCGGGGCGGATTATCTCGGCTGCCAGTTGGGCACGGCTTGCCATGTAGAGCATCAGTTCGCACGCGACGTCCATCTCGCCGTGGGCGCGGTCCAGCAGGATTTCGCGGATGCGGTCCCCGATGGCTGTGCCGCCCGGGTCGCGGACAACCGTGACCTCCAGGCCGCCCGCGCGCAGGCTCTCAGCCAGCAGATTGACCTGCGTGCTCTTGCCCGCGCCGTCGGGTCCGTCGATAACGACGAACCGCCCGGCCAGCTTGTCAGACAGCTTGTCCATTGAAGATCCAATCAAGGCCCGACAGTATCGCCGAGCCGGACCGCCCATGCAAGACTGTGGTCGGGTGGCCCGTTCCCGCGGGCGGGGAACTGCCCGCCGCATTCGGCGATTGGGGCCGGGCTTGCGTTGTGATAACATCAAGAGAATCGCGAAAAGAGGAACCATGGAAATCAGGCGGCTTCACATACTCGTCGGCGGGCAGGTGCAGGGCGTTGGCTTTCGGCCTTTCGTCTATCGCCTC
>CAZMBZ010000333.1:0-5246 GCA_964564285.1 uncultured Planctomycetaceae bacterium
TTATGGAAGCCATTCCTGACCCACTTATGGTGATAGACCGCAAGCGTCGGATCGTACTGGCCAACAAGGCGGTTCGTGAGATGGTGGGGTGTGGCGATCAGTTGCCCGAGGGTTTGCTTTGTCACCAGGCCTCGCACCATCGCGACGCGCCTTGCGCGGGCCCTAACGATCATTGCCCACTGATCAAGGTTTTTGCGACCAAGAAGCCCGTCAGGGAGGAGCAGATTCGTAGTAAGCCCGATGGCTCAATTATTGCGGTGGAGGTGGTAGCCTCGCCCATTTTGGACACCAACGGCGAGGTTGTGCAGGTCATTGAGGTCAGCCGCGACCTCACACCCCAAAAGCAGGCCGAGATGGATCTCCGTAAGGCCAAGGAGGCAGCCGAAGCCGCCGATGCCGCCAAGAGCGAGTTCCTGGCCAATATGAGCCACGAGATTCGAACGCCCATGAACGGCATTATTGGCATGACGGAGTTGGCGCTTGATACCGATCTGACGGCCGACCAGCGCGACTGCCTGACTATGGTTCGCGATTCGGCGGATGCCTTGCTGGCGTTGATCAACGACATTCTGGATTTCTCCAAGATCGAGGCCGGCAAAATGGAGCTCGAGGCCGTGCCGTTCTCCATGCAGGAGTGTCTGGCCGAGTCTCTTGGCGTGCTGGCGTTCCAGGCCGAGAAGAAGGGTTTGGAACTGGTCTACGAGATAGCCCCCGACGTTCCGGACTGGCTTCTTGGCGACCCGTGCCGAGTGCGCCAGATTCTCACGAACCTCGTGGGCAACAGCATCAAGTTCACCGAAGCCGGGGAGGTATTCGTCAGCGTGGATGTCGACTCTAACGATGCCGGCAACGTGTGCGTTCGATACTCCGTTCGCGACACGGGTATCGGCATTTCCCAGGAGCAGCAGGAGAGGATATTCCACGCCTTCGAGCAGGCTGATGGTTCGACAACCCGCAAGCATGGCGGCACGGGGTTGGGCCTGGCCATCTCCGCACAGTTGTCAATGATGATGGGCGGTAAGATATGGGTCGAGAGCGAGTTGGGCAAGGGCAGCACGTTCTGCTTTACCACCGAACTGCGCGTCCACGACTGCCCGCATGTGTCCAGCCCGCCGCCCGAAATAGACAAGCTCGAAGGTCTGCGGGTGCTGATTGTCGACGACAATACAACCAACCGCAGCGTGTTGCGGCGGATCGTGAGCCATTGGTCCATGTCTCCCGACCAGGCCGACAGCGGCAGGATGGCGCTCGACCTGCTGCGAGAGGCCCAGTCCCGGAAAAACCCGTTCTCGCTGGTCCTGCTGGATGTGAACATGCCTGGAATGGACGGCTTTGAACTGGCGGAGGCTGTTCGCCAGGATGAGCTTCTGGCAGGCACGACGATCATGATGATTTCCTCGGCGACTCGTCAGGGAGACCACGACCGGCGCCGAAATCTCGGCATCTGCGAGCACCTGGCCAAGCCCGTCAGACAATCGTCGCTGCTCAAAGGCATGCTGGCGGCCCTGGGGGCAACCGCTGTCTGCGAGGGCAAGCGAACATCAGCCGTCGGCCCGGAGTCCCTGGTCGCCAGAACCGCCCACATCCTGCTTGCAGAGGACAACCTGGTTAACCAGCGTCTGGCCGTCCGAATGCTCGAAAAGGCCGGGCACTCCGTCGTAGTGGCAGACAATGGCAGGCAGGCAGTCGACACCTGGCAGTCCGAGCGGTTCGACCTGATCCTGATGGATGTGCAGATGCCCGAGATGGATGGCTTCGAGGCCCTCGCCGAGATTCGCAGCCAGGAAGAGCAGGCCCCTGGCATGCCGAGAATCCCCATCGTCGCGCTGACAGCCCACGCCTTGAAGGGCGACCGCGAACGATGCCTGGCCGCCGGAATGCAGGAATATGTCTCCAAGCCCATCAAGCCGAAGGCGCTGTTCGCAGCCATCGAGACAGTCTTGCCCACTGGACATCAAGGGTCATACGATGATCTCCCGGGCGAAACCGTCCAGTCGGACACCAACCAGGCTCAGGCACCGTTTGACCCGGCATGCGCTCTGCAGCAACTCGATGGCGATGCGGACCTGCTCTATGAGATAGCCGATGCGATGAGCAAGACTTGTCCCGCGCTGCTGGCCGACATCTCGAAAGCGTTCGAGGAAGGCGACAACTGGAAAATCGCCCAAGCCGCCCACTCCGTCAAGGGAGCGGCTGGGAACTTCGGCGCCAAGCTCACCTTCGAGGCGGCGATGAATCTTGAACAGGCCGCCAAACGGTCCGACGCTTCGGAGATCGAGACTCAATGGCGGATTCTCCAGGCCGAACTGCCACGGCTGCTGGACGCACTTGCCGTTTACGCCGGGCAACATCGGATGAACAAGACCTGACGTCCGCCCGATCTTGAGTTTACAGGCGCCGCGGTTCCTTTTCGGAGGAACTGCGGCGCCTTTTTTATTTCTTCCGGCCTTGGGTCCCGGGAATAGGATTTCAGTAATGTCATTACATCCTTTCGGTTGTATAATTCCGAAACTAGTACCGCGGCTGGGATTTGTCGGCAGGCTCAACTTAATGTTGGCTGGCATGGACAAGGAGATTTCAATGCGTCGATTGATGACATGTGGGTTATTGCTGTTGGGGATGATGTTTTTGAGCACTGTCCTTGCCGGCTGCAATTGCTGCGGGGCGAGGCCAATCCCTGACTCTCCGATAGTGCAGGTGCCTCCGCAGGACCCGATGCCGTATCAGCCTCCCGCGCCACCGGTCGAGCGGACGCCTTTTGTGATTCCGGAACCTGCGCCCGCGCCGACTCCGGTGATTCCGCTGCCGCCGGCACCGATGCCTGCGCCGCCTACTGTCGAAGTGCCGGCAGCGGTTGCCAAGGCCATTGAGGACCTCGGCACGAAGTACCCGGGCCTGTTCACTTTCGACAGGGCGCGGGGCTTGTTCATGTTCAATTCGGACATCACGTTCGATTCCGGCTCTGCCGTCGTGAAGCAGCAGGCCAGGAGTGCGATCATGACACTGGCGGACATCCTCAACGGCGACCAGGCAAAGGATCGTGTGATGACGATCGTTGGCTATACCGACAGCGACCCCGTCCGCAAGGCCAGGACCGTCGCTCACCTCAAGGCACTGGGCAAGTCGCCCAACAACAGGGGCCTCAGCGAGGCTCGTGCCGAGGCCGTGGCTGGAGTGCTCAGCGCCGGTGGCGTATCAAATACCCGTATGGTGACCAAGGGCAAAGGTACAGCCAACCCGATCGCCAGCAACCGAACCGCCGCCGGAAAGGCCAGCAACCGCCGAGTCGAGATATATCTGACACCTATGGCCCGCTGACGACGCGTTTAGAAGCTAATCATTCGCCAGTAACCACGAATCGCTGAAAAGGCAGCCGGAAGCTCACGCCACTGGCTGCCTTTTTGTGCGCCCGGGGTCTCGAACAGGACCGTCCGGCCCGAGAAGGCGTACGCTTCCTGTAAATCCGCCCGATCATGCCGGTAGCGCCAACTGGTTGGTTCGTCGCCGGCACGAGTTGTGCCGCCCCGTGATGGCCTGGGGCTTGTAGACGCTTTTGCCTTGCGGTTCGGTTAGAATTAGAATAAATCGCGTCGCGAAAGCGAGCCGGGATTTCGAGTATCATGCAAGAGCGCAGGCAAAACCGTAGCTTTATCGAGGCTTTCTGACGCGGATGCGCAGGAATCCAGGCCCGCTCGCAGCAGAGATAGCTCTCTAAACGGGCTGTTAGCATTTTTGACAGGGAGTTGTGATGTGAGAACATGGAATTGGGAAATATCAGCCGCATTGTTCTGTGCGAGTCTTTTAGCTGCGCAGTGCTTCGCAACCAAGAGTTTCGCTCAAGAGGTGCGGAAGAACCTGCCCTTCAAGGGAGAAGTATTTGCGTTAGAGGGCAGAACTGCCTTCCTGATTCTTCCGGAAAAGGCCGGGTCGGATGATCTGATTCCATGGGTCTGGTATGCGCCGACATTGAAAGGGCTACCGGGAAAGGACGAGAAGTGGATGTTCGAGCAGTTTCTCGACAAAGGCATTGCTATCGCCGGAGTGGATGTGGGCGAATCGTATGGCAGCCCCAAGGGCACGGCCGTCTATTCCGGTCTCTATAATGAGCTTGTCGGTAAACGTGGCATGGCGAAACAAGCATGTCTGCTGGCACGAAGTCGGGGTGGCCTTATGCTCTACAACTGGGCGGTGGAAAACCCAGAATCCGTCGCCTGCATTGCGGGTATTTATCCGGTCTGCAATCTGAGCAGTTATCCGGGCCTGGCACGCGCGTGTGGGGCATATGGAATGACAAGGGAGCAACTCGCGGCCCGGCTCAAAACAGTCAACCCCATCGATCGCCTTGCTTCTCTTGCGGGCGCAAAGGTGCCCATCTTTCATATTCACGGAGATAATGATAGGGTCGTGCCTTTAGACAAGAACTCCAGCGAGTTGAAAGAGAGATACGACAAGATGGGGGGTCAGATGACGCTGGAGATAGTTAAGGGGCAGGGCCACAATATGTGGCCGGGCTGGTTCCATAGTCAGGGCCTGGTCGACTTCGTGATCGCAAACGCAAGAGAAGATGGTTCGAAGATAGCTGCCGGCAAGAACGCGAATAACAGATCGCAGCCAGTAAAGAATGATCGTAGAACTGAAGTAACTTCCGATGTGTCCGTTGATGATTTAATGTGTGAGTATTTGAGGAATCCGCTCGGCATTGATGTTAAGTGCCCAAGATTCAGTTGGAAGCTGATCGACTCAAAGAAGACTCGAGGCCAGGGCCAGTCAGCCTATCAGATTATTGTAACAGGTGTTTCGCCCGATGGGGGCAAGAAGGAAGTGCTCTGGGATTCGGGGAAAGTCAAGTCTTCGAGTTCCGTCAATAATGTCTACGACGGGGTTGGGCTGAGTTCAGGCCAAAATTGTCGTTGGCAGGCGCGCGTCTGGGATAAGAATGGAAACGCGACGGCATGGAGTCCTGAGGCGAGGTTGTCGATGGGATTGCTTGATCCATCTGACTGGAAAGGTCCCTGGATTGGGTATAAGGAAGCCGATAACGTCAAACACATTTGGTACCGGAAGAGTGTTAAGCTTGATAGCGTTCCTTCGCTGGCGTTCGCTTATGTGGGCTCCCTTGGGTATCACGAACTGTACGTGAATGGGCAAAGGGTTGGCAGTCGCGTGTTGTCGCCTGAAGTTACCAATCTGAACAAGCGGGTTCTATACGTAACGTATGACATTACCGACAATCTGAAACAAGGTGA
>CAZMBZ010000334.1:0-5222 GCA_964564285.1 uncultured Planctomycetaceae bacterium
TTTCGTGCGAAGAGGCAGTTCTTCGGGGCGTGCGGTTTCTTGCTTGATGGGCGGGATTCAGACTCGCTCTCGCGGGGAGGTCCATCTGTAAACGGAGTGGTAGGGCTGTGGCGTCATCTGGCCGGGGCGGCCAGGAAGTTCATGAGGTCCAACTCCTCACCCGGCCGCAGGTCCGCCACATCGCCGAAGCCTGCCAGCCAGTCCCCGTTGCCCAGCGGTGTGCAGTGCCTCAAAATGCCGCGCAGGAAGCGGCTGTCCGTGCCGGTCTCGCTTTCCAGGCAGAGAACCGCCCCCAGTCCGGTGGCGAGGTTCGCGGGCTCGCGGAGGCGAACGCCCAGGCCGGCCTGGCCCCAATCCTGAAGCTTGCCCGTGTGGATCGGTGCGAGTTTGTCGTCGGTGAGTCTCTCTTCCGGCCAGATCTTCGCGAAGAACTTCCGGGCCGGCGCTACTCGGTATCTCGGGGCGCTGCGGCGGTTGGCTGAGATGAGTTTGGTGGGCTGCTCGACGGCCAGGGCGTCCACTCGTTGCGTGGGCGACTGTTGGAACATGCAGTACTCGATGACCTTGGTTGTAGCCTGGAACCACACGTTGGCGAGGTCGAAGGACATTCCCACCTGCCATCGGGCGGGCAGGAAGACCTTCTTGCCCCGGGCCGTCTGTGGAGGGGCGAGGATTATCCGGCTGGGGTTTTCGACGCCCAGAAAGCGGCTGATAAGCCGTCGTTCGCCTTCGGGCACGACCGAATCGAGCACGAGGTCCACCCTGACATGGCGCGCAGCGGCCTCGACAAAGGTAATCTCTTCGAATGACTTGGATTGCCGCTTGGGCATGAAGTTCGTCCGAGTCTAGGAGGAAGGCTCACGCTGACTGGGCTTTAACGTCCGAGACGATCCGCCCATCCAGGAATCTTAAGGTTCGAGCGGCTCTGGCGGCGACTTCGCCTTCGTGCGTCACCATGAGTATAGTCACTCCAAGCTGCTCGTTGAGTTCGGTCAGCAACTCGACTATTCCCTGCCCGGTAGCCTGGTCCAGACGGGCGGTAGGTTCATCCGCCAGAAGCAACTCCGGCGAGTTCACCAAGGCCCGGGCAAGGTTGACCCTCTGCCGCTGACCGCCGGACAGTTCACCCGGCCTGTGTGTTATTCTATCCGCTAACTGGACTTTGTTCAACAGCTCCTCGGACCGGGCGCGGTTGACGCGGTCGGGCTTCCTGGCGATTCGCCCGGGCAGCATGACGTTTTCCAGGGCCGTCAGGTGAGGCAACAGCAGGTCGTCCTGGAAGATAAAGCCCAGGTGGCGATTCCTGAACTGGTTGAGAGCCCGCTGTCCGAGGCGATGAACATCCACGCCGGAAATCGTCACCGTTCCCTCGGATGGGCTGTCCAAAGTGGAAACGATGTTCAGCAGAGTCGTCTTGCCCGCACCGCTGGGGCCAACCAAGGCCACGAACTCTCCCTTGTCGATCGCAAGGTCGATTCCATGCAGCACGACCAGCGGCGGCGCCGGGGGCCGGCCAAAACGCTTGTACAGGTTGTCCACGGTTAGAAGCATGCCTGTTACATCTACCTTCCGAATATAACGTCGATCGGGCTGAGCTTGGCAGCACGCCGCCCGGACCACCATGCCGACATTGCCATGGTCAACGCGCCGAGGATGCATGCCGACGCGAACGCCACCACCTTGGGGCTGGTCGCGTACGAGCCGATGCCGTACGTCTCAGCCGAGACTTCGTAAGGATGCGACTGCTCGAACGCCATTACCGCCAAGGCCGCGGTGCAGCCGATGATAGTTCCGATAATCCAGATGAACCCCGCCTCCAGTTGCAGCATCGCCCGCAACGACGCTCGCGAGCATCCGACCGCACGGATGATCGCCAGCTCCCTCTGGCGGTTCAGGACGAACATGCTGAAGACGTTCGCCATCCCAACCGACGCCACAAGGGCGACAAGGATGTTGATGAACAGCGCCACGCGCTGAACCGTGGCGATCTCGGTCAGCAGCGCCGCGTTGTCGTCGCGCCAGTTGCGGATCTTCTGGCCGAGGCGTGCGGCAAGGGCATCCGAGACGCCGACGGCGTCATGCAGGTCGTCGCATCGCACCGCCAGGGCGGATACCTCGTTGCCCGTGCGGAAGAGCAACTGGGCGGTCTTCAGCGGCACGTAGGCGTGTCGGAGGTCCTTCTCGTAGTACCCCGAGTGGAAGATCGCCTTGACGCGAAGAAGCCTGTTGGTTAGCGCCGTCGCCACGCGAAGCTGCTGGCCTACGTGTATGCCAAGCTTACGCGCCATGCGAAAGCCAATGGCCACGTCCGAAGGCCCGAGCTCCGGAATGCGATCGTCCGGGAAATGCTTGGCGAAGTTGACCACCTTGCCGTATTGACGCGGCTCGATTCCCTGGACCGTTATGCCCAGGTTCACCCGTCCGCGGCTGACGGCTGCGTTGCCCTGGACGAAGCTCGCCACCGCCACCACGCCGGGGGTGTCCGCGACGTCTTTGGCGATGGCGTGATAGCCGTTAAGGTAATGGTTGCGGGGCTCGGTGCGGTCGGTCAGGTCGATGATCGCCCTGTCGCCCAGCTCGCTGCGAAGTGCCCCAGCCATCCAGCCCGCCTGCTTCTCGCGAGGCCAGACCGTGATGTGAGGGGAATTCTGCTCGACCGTGCGGTCGATCATGTCGTCGTAAAAGCTCGACAGCGTGCTGGGTATGTACACCATCACCACAACCGCCAGCGAAAGCCCGAGCACCATCGCCGCCGACTGCCATGGCTGACGGACGAGGTTGCGATAGGCGAGATGGAGTTCAAAAGGCATTTGCTAAGGGTTCTTAAGAATGACTATTTGTAAATATGGCCTCTGTGTCTCTGTGGTAATCCGTTGCCGTTATGGCAGTCGCACGACTTCGCCGGCTTTCAGGCCGGTGATGATCTCCACCCAGTGCCCGTCGGTCACGCCGGCAGACACGGCCCGACGGGCGAACGAGTCGCCATCACGGACCCAAACCCAGGCGGCCTTGCCCTTGCCCTCGACGGCTTCGGTCGGGACGCGAACGGCGTCCTTGACCTCTCTGCCGATCAGCGCCACATCAGCAGCCATGCCATCCATAAGTGCAACCGACGTCGGGTCGGTCAATTTCAGCAGGACGGTTATCGCGCCCTGCTCGGGGTCCACCCGGGGGAGGATTTCCTCGACCACGGCCGCCAGGGGCGTGTCCGGATGCGCATCGGCCAGGACGCGACCCCGGCCGCCGATCTTCACGCCGACGAGTTGGCTTTCCTGGACCTGCGCCCGGACCTCGATGTCCTTTATGCTGTCTATGCGGAGCAGCACCTCGCCCGGCGAGACGACCTCGCCTTTATTGACGTACTTGACGGTGACTATCCCGGCGTGGGGGGCTCGCAGCGTGTACTGCTGGACAAGGGCCTTCAGTCGCTGGAGTTCGGCCTGGGCAAGGTTGACCTTGGCCTTGGCCTGGGCGATCTGTTCTTTCCGGGCGCCCGCTTTCAGCAGGGCCAGGCCGGCCTGGGCGGAACCCAACTCATCCTCGGCATTGCGAAGGCGGTTGATCGCCCGGTCCAATTCGTTCGGCGTGGCGCTGCCGCTCTTGGAGGCCTTGACGACTCGCTCGTGATCCTTGCGGGCGTAGAGGAGGTTGGACTCGGCCCGGCTTACCTCTCGCTGGGCCTGGTCGATCTCTTCGATTCTCGCACCGGCTTGGAGCAGGGCGAGATTCTGCGCGGCGATTTCAACGCTGGCCTCGGCCTTGGCTAATTCGCCCTGGACAACGCCGCTGTCCATCTCGATAAGCGCATCTCCGGCGGCGACTTCCTGGCCTTCCTTCACCTTCAGGACCCGGACCGCCGCTATGATCTCCGCCGCCACGGCCGTCCTCTGCCGGCTGCGGATCGCGCCCGAGACGATAACCCCGGAGATAATATCGCCGGTGTCAACCGTGTGGGTCCGCGCCTGGGAGAGGTAGTGATTGCGCCACCAGAGGCCGATGCCAATGGCCGGTCCAAGCACGGCCGCCAGCAAGATGAGCCATACCATCGTCTTACGCATGGTTTGCCTTATGCATCAGTTTGTAATAGGTCGCCAATAAGTTTCCAAACGGTTTTCTGAGGTCAGCCGTTATCAGCCTTATCGGCCAGTACGGGGCCAGGCTGAAAGGCATTCCGCCCGTCCGGCCAGCGCGTTTGTGGCTTTCTCGCGGTCCAACCAGCCCGCCCTGGTCATTTCACCCGCCAATTATACGTTCCCCGGGGAGGCTATTCAGAGGAATCCCGACGGAAGATTCTGGGCCCTGCCATGGCTCAACAGGATGCGGCTGAACACACCCAAGCCGTTGGTATCTTGGCCGGGCGCAGCAAAAAAGCGGACCTTCACACCCAGCCCAGCCATGCAGGCCGGGGCGAGTGTGAAAGTCCGCCGTCTTGGCTTCTTATTGGTTGGTTACGCCTGCAATCAGGCGCGGTTGCGGCGGCGCAACACTGCAATCCCGCCAAGGGCCAGAAGAATCATCGTCGCGGGCTCGGGGACACCAACCGAACCGGTCATAATAAAGTCCACGTTCGGATTGCCGTTCGGGTTGAGGCAGATCTCCAGGCTGGTCGCCGCCGACAGCGCCGAAGTTATCCCAGTGAAATCGCTGAACAAGACTTCGTAGCGAGTCGGCACCGAACTGTCCGGGATCTTTCCGATGAACGTGGCCTTGTCGGTGCCGTTGTGGACCTCGATCGTGACGTCCGTGTCCTGGTAGTCGCCGCCTTCGATACTCAGGAAATCCAGCTTGAAGGAATTCGTGCCGTCGGCCGTGAGATCGACTCCCCCCAGACCCTCGGAATTCACGAGCGAAGCCGGAGGGCCCACGATGTCCGTGTCGTCTCCGTCGTACTGCAGCGTAGCGGTAACGCCGGGTGTCCCGGAGTTGAACACGAATGACCCCTCGCCGATCGTGCCGATATACGTCGCCGGCCCGGCCGGTCCCGATACATTGGACACATCAAGCAAAAGGTCACGCTGTCCACCGATGATATCCACGTTGTCCGTCTTGAGCAGCGTTGGGTCGGGGTCCTGAAGGCTGATAGCCGTGACCACCTTGGGGCCGGTGAACGTATCTACGGGGTATGCTTGGGCGGAAACGGCAAAAAGCATCACGAACGTGCCAGCCAACACCCCCAAACGCGTCAATTTCTTACTCAACATTTGTCCAACCTCCAGAAAGAT
>CAZMBZ010000335.1:0-5165 GCA_964564285.1 uncultured Planctomycetaceae bacterium
TGCGGGAGACTCCGAACCGTCCGTTCGCCAGGCGGCGGTTGTGGGACTGGGCCGCGTTGGGGGTCCCAACGCACGTCAGGCCGTCGAGCAGGCGTTGGAAGACCCTTCGTCGCGCGTTCGCGCCGCGGCCGCGGGAACGCTTGGGCTCTTCGGCGACCCTGCCGCTGCCGATCGCCTGGGCGCCCTGGCTGCCTCCGAGGCAACTCTGGTCGAACGCAAGGCATCGGTGTTGGGCCTGGCAAGGTGCGGGTCGGACCGTTCAATCGTCTGGCTGTTGGAGACGGCTGAGAAGACAGCCGACATGTCCGTGCAGCATGCAGCCATCCGCGCTTTGTTCAGGAAGCTCGGCATGCGATACGTAGGATCCGGCCCGAGCAACAGGGTACAATGGCTGGACCATGTCGAACTGGTCAAGGATTTCCCGCAGGTCCAGCAGGCTTACGCCCATGCGGGGCGGACGCTGGAGCGGCATCCGGAGAACCTTCGCTCACACTACGAACCCAAGCCGGGCCCCGCGCCCATCCCGGTGCCTGGAGGCAAGCAACCATGAGATGTAAAGCCTTTACACTTGCGGAGGTAATGGTCGTGGTGGCGGTTCTGTCGCTGTTGCTCATGATCCTGATGCCTTCATTGAATCGCACCCTTTGTATGGCCCGGTCGACTTTGTGTCGGAACAACCTCGCCAAGATATCGACCGCCTTCGGCACTTACGTCGGCGGGGTCGATGGCAGCGGGGCCGCCGCCGCTCACCTGCCCGATTCGGGACTCTGGCCCGGCGTGCCGTACTCCGTCTGCCCGATGAAGGCCCTGTTCATCTGCCCGGAGAAGGAAGAGAAGAGCTCCTTCAGTCTGCCACCAAACCCTTTGGATGGTTTGGTTTACGTCCACCGCGTTCGAGGCTTTGAGGTGCCCTTCGCCGAGGTGGGGCTCGGCAAGATGCACTTTGGCACCCGGCGAGGCAGCGATGCCCGGGGCGAGTACATCGAGTGTGGCACGGATGACAACTCCGCTTGCACCGCGGACTACATGGACCGCGACGGTCACGACGGAATCATCCGAATCTACCTGATGCCCAACGGTGAGATTATCGCCAAGCTCGTGAAGTATTCCTGCGGAGAAAGCAACTGCGTGCTATACAAGGGCAAGCCGCTGTTTCCGGACAATGTTTACACCACCCCCGGCGAGCAACGCTATGGCTGGCTTGGTCCGGGTACGAGCAAGAACGGCATGGAGGTGATCCTCGCCAAGGGAATGAAGTGCAGCTACGGTATCAATGAGCGATCCGTGGAACTCAGGAACGGCACCAATCGCGTGCTACTGGTGGACTACGACCAGATGGTCGTCAAACTCGGCGACCCGAATTGCCCGGAAATGCTTGCCGCCGGCGCGGCCAGGCATATGGGAAAACTCAACATGCTGCGAGCAGACGGGCGCGTCCAGGCCGTGGGACCGACCCGGCTTGACCCGCTGCTGGGCGACCAGAACCTCTGGGAGCCCTGAGGAAACGCCCAGCCAGGCCTGTCTCCCGCAAAGGCCTTTGAGATACCTGGGCTCTTCGGCACCCAGGTTCCGGTGTGCCTGCGATCTTCCCAATGGATAAATGGTTAGGGTCTCAATTCATGGATTCCTTATCGATGGTTGTTTACCGCTAACGGTCCACTCGAAATGTGGCCAGCCATGCGGGATATGTTGTGGCGATCATGGCAAGGTCGGCCTTGGCGGCCATGCCATGTCCTGTGATTCGTACTCGACGGATCGGGAAGCAGCGTGCTATACTCGACGACGACGATGGCATTCTGCTTGTTCCGTAAGCCAGGACAGCAACTGCGAATATACGGTGTGGGCGCCGATGCCTTGTCTTTGTTGGCCTTCATTGTGCGGTAACTGACTTGGAGCAGAAGTTTTATGCTTAAGATAGGAAACTGCAATTCTTCCAGGATCGGCCGAGCCCCGGGCGCATTGGTCGCTCTGGGGCTTTGGTCCATGTGCGCACTTGCGGCGATTCAGGTGTCGCCCGCCGTGGCGGCAGGGCAGGCTCAGGCTAAGACTGTCTCAGCCGCCCGGGCCGAGAGCATCATCGAGCGAAAGTTGCTTTCGCGGCTCGATGCGCCGCTGCTGTTTACGAAGCGCCACTCCTATAGAGGCATTCATATATACGACACGTTTTACAAATGGCCGCCAGGTGGCGGCGGGATCTACATGCTCGAAAACCCAGGCGAGCCTCGCGATAAGTGGAGTATCCGCGCCGTTATCGACGAATCTTCGCCGAACTCGCTGGGCAAGGGGGTGTACTCGCATCCCGATCTTTCATGGGATGCCCACAAGCTGCTTTTCTGTTACAAGGGCGAGCCAAATGGCAGCACGAAGATCTACGAGATCGGGGTAAACGGCAAGGGGTTGCGGCTCGTGTCGGACCCGACGCCCCAGGTCTCCTGCTACAAGGGATCCCATGCGGGGCTGCACGACGTCTGGCCTGCTTATCTGCCGGACGGGCGGATTGTGTTCTCCTCGACCAGGGCGGCCGGGCTGGTTCCCTGCGCCAATTCCGGCGTCGCCATCCTGCACGTCATGAACGCCGACGGCTCGGGTATCCACCCGATCTCGGTGAACCCAGAGACGGAGTTCGACCCGGCGGTCCTGCCGGACGGGCAGATACTTTTTGGCCGGTGGGAATACGTCGACAAGAACGCTCTTACCATCCAGTCGCTTTGGAGTATCTACCCCGACGGTTCGAATGAAACATCCGTGTATGCCAATAACATGGTGTTCCCGGAGGCGACGCTCGATGCGCGTCCGGTTCCCGGATCACACCTGCTGGCGATGACGTTCGCAAAGCATAACGGCACTCCTCGCGGCTCGATTGCGATGGTCGATCCGCTGATGGGCAAGAACGACCCCAACGCCGTCTACAACTTCGAGCATCCCAGCGACCCGCTCTACGATCGGGGCGATTCCTGCGAGCCCTGGCCGCTCGATGAGAACACGGTCCTGTTCAGCGACCGGCAGGCCGGTCAGAAGCGTAACGTCATCGAGATGATCAACCGTCGGGGCAAGCGCATCACGGTGCTTTCGGACCCCGACATCTGCCTGCATTCACCGATGCTCGTCAAGGCCCGACCAGTCGCCCCCAAGCTGCCCGCCAATATCGAGCGAGGGCGGAAGTTCGGTTCGTTCTTTGTGCAGGATATCTATAAGGGTCTCACAGGCATCAAGCCTGGCGAGGCCAAGTGGTTGCGGGTAGTCGAGGAGACTTCCCGCGTCAGCGCCAGCCCCCGCAGCCGGAACCCATTCAACCAGACGTTCCTGGTCAGCGCCGCCCTGGCCTTCGCAACAAAGATATATCACGGCGTCACCCCGATTGGTGCCGACGGCTCGGTGTACTTCGAAGCCCCCGCCGGCAGGGCGGTGTACTTCCAAGTGCTGGATAAGGACAAGCGCCTGATCCAGAGCATGCGGACGTTCATCCAGGCCCCGCCTGGCGCCACGCGCTCCTGTATCGGCTGCCATGAGCGCAAGTCCACCGTGCCGGATTACTGGCAAGGGTCCATCCGCGGCAAGCCGGCAAAACTCAGGCCTGAATCATGGGGCACCGGGTACATGGACTATTCCAGCATGGTCCAGCCGATCTGGGATAAGCACTGCACCAGCTGCCACGGAGGCAGGAAGGGCTTCAAAGCCAGGCTCGATCTGACCGGCGGATGGACGACCCATTTCAGCAACAGCTACGAGAACTTGGTCGACCGGCGCGAGACCCAGCTCGTCGCCCACCTGATCGACGGGATAGATTGCATGAACGGCACGGCCCACTGGTCCTGCCAGATATTCAAGCCCCGAAGTTTCGGCTCGGCGACGGCCCCTCTGGCGAGGGTTATCATGAGCGGCCATAAGGGTCGCATCGCGGGCATGACCAGAAAAGAGCGAGACTTGGTCATGGCTTGGATTGACAGCAATGGACTGTACTACGGCACATGGAATTACACCTCCCATGGATACGCACTGGGGGCATGGGGCTCGACGGCCAAGAAGCTTCAGGCGGAAATGACCAAAGCAAAGTGTACCGATTGTCACGGCAATCTCATCGGCGGCGATTGGATCAATCTGCAAACTCCCGAGCTGAGCCGCATACTTCGCGCGCCGCTGAAGGCCGGGGCAAAAGGGCTCGGTATGGAGATATGCAGGAATCACAAAATGGATCCTCGTCGAAGCCGAATCCGCCTTCTGCGGAAAGGCTACGCACACGCGGTTCGGCCGATTGAGGCATTCGCCCCCCAGCCAATCCCGCCTAGGGCGGAAGGCTCCAAGCCCCAGCAGAGCTTTGCATCGACTGATGATCCCCATTATCGAGCGATGCTGGAGATAATCCGCCAGGGCAGGCAGCAGGCTCTGGCTGCGCCCCGAGTCGACATGCCAGGTGCCCAGGTAATCGCAGGCCGGGATCGAATGTTCATCCCGCCGCCGGTGCCCGCCCAGTCGCCCGCGTTAGTGGCGCGGGTTGATGGCCATGGCGCGGTTCGGCTGCAATGGGAACGATCGGCGAGAACCATCGGCCTGGAAGCCCAAATCCATCGCGGCCCCGCGAAAGATTTCACTCCGTCCGAGCAGACTCTCATCGCCCGGACGCCTCTCGCGCATTATGTGGATCAAGCCCCGAGTGCGGGCAATCAGCATTACGCACTGATCCTGCGGGACAAGGCGACATGCAGCAAACCCTCGTTCATCACGGTGGCCGTGCCGACGCCCAGTGCAATCGCATCTGAATTCCCCGGGTAAGGACCTTCAGTAGATAATTGCGATCCCAACTGCGGCCTTGACGTCAGGTCTGCTGCCTCAGCAGGCAGGCGTGGGCGTGGTCGGGTTCGCCCGGCAGGGCTCGCAGGATTGGGTCCTCCGTCGCGCAGCGCGCCACGACGCGGATTCTCTCGCCCTGGGACGTTATGGTTACTGTCTCGGCGTCGGGCAGGTCGGCGGCGAGTTGACGGGTGAGCGGGCAGCGCGGATGGAAATGACAGCCGGCCGGGGGGTTGACCGGAGAAGGCACCTCGCCGGGCAAGGGAACGCGAGTCTTCTTGCGGGTCGGGTCCGGTTCAGGCACTGCTGCCAGCAATGAGAGCGTGTATGGGTGCGTCGGATGGGCGTACAAGCTCCCGGCCGGGGCGCGCTCTACG
>CAZMBZ010000336.1:0-5141 GCA_964564285.1 uncultured Planctomycetaceae bacterium
TGGCGAAATTGTTCTCGATAAGCCGACTTTCCATTCGTTCCGCCACGGCCTGCAGGGGATCGGCGTTGGGATCCCGGCGGTCGGTGATGACCACGCCGCCCTCGGCGATGACGGTCGCCGGACGAATGCTGCCGCCGGTGGCGAACGGTCCTTCATTTCCGCTGGACGAGCCCGGCTGGGACTTGTCGACCTCGATGAAGGTGACCGTGACCTTCCCCGCCGAGACGTTGCTGCCCTCCTGGCGGGCCTTCACATTGCCGACCGCCAAGGCGGTCTTCGGATACGCCGACACCACCTTGCCTCGGGCCATCGTGACGGTCAGGTCGTCGCACTCGACCATATCGCCGTTGGGGTCCTCGCTCTGTTGCAGGACAACCTGCCCGTGGAAGTCGGCCTGCTTGATTAGCTGACGCGTACTTATCGAACCATCCTTGCGCCGGACCTTCTCGTCGGCGAACGTGAGCTCGACGTTCTTATTCCAGGTGATTCTCTCGCCGGCGGGCAACAACTTCGGGTCGTCGGTCTCGATCAACTCGATGGCCTGGGCCTGGGTGATATCCTTATCGAACCGTCGGGCCATGTGCCCGGCCCCTCGCAGCAGGGCCTTGCCGGTCCGCGGCGTGAAGTCGATCCGATCGCACGCCACCTCCGCGCCTTCGGACAGCAGCAGGCGAACAGGCTGGTCTGGATCGCCCTCAAGCCATCCTTTGCGCTGCGGGTGCTTGTAGTTGAACCGCCTGCACAAGACCGTTGCACGGGTGTCCGACATCACCATGCGCCTGCCCTCCGCTGAGAGATCATAGGTGTCTCGCGACGGCGTTTCCGTCCGCCCGGTCGGCTTGATCACCAGCGGCCCGGTCCAGTAGATTTCCATCGGCTCGATGCCGTCGCGGCTCGGCCTGGTTGTTGGCTTTGTGGTGGAGTCACTGGCTGGTTTTTTCGTCGGGGAGGTGCCAAGTAGACTGTTGGAACCCTCTTTCCGGGAGTCGTCCCAGTCGAAGTTCAGCTTCAGGACCTCGGCGCCGCGGAGCTGACGGTTGCGATGGACAACTTTCACGTCGTCGTGAAACTCCGCCTGGTACTGGTTGCGCGGCTTGGGTTCGACGGGAGCAGTAGATGTTGTCGCCTGCGACGCTGCGGAAGTTGGTCCGCCGAGACGGACGTAGACGGGCTGGCTCTCGGTCGGGTCGGACGGGCCGGCCTGCGGCGCCGCCGGTTTCGGCGCGGGTGCCGTAGCGGGCTGTGTCGCCGTCGCGATCGGCGACTCTCCACCCGGCAGTGAGAGCATATCGAGCCTGTTGGGATCCTCGTAGATCGCCATGTACTCGCCGTGCTCGATCTTCAGCAGGCGAAGCTCTCGGGGCGACTGGTTCCAGCTTATAGTCATTCCTCGCCCGTAGACGTCGGCCCGCGGCGAGAACACGGTCACTCGCTTGTCCGTGGTTATCGTCAGGTGCTCGTTGTCGAAATCGACCTCGTCAACGTGGACCCGAACAACTTCGTCGAGCCGCTGTTCGACGGGCAACCTCTCGGGGTCTTTCGACGTGTCGAAGTATATCGTCACGTTGCCGATAAGCTTAGCTCGTCGAACGTTTACGCCGCGGTTGAGTTCCTCGCCGTAGACCTCCGCCTGGTCGGCGCGAAGGATCATCTGCCGGCCATCCTTCTGGTATATCTCCACGCGGGGGTTTGTCAGCACCTGGGCACCGTCGGCGCGGCGGTCCCATCGTTCGGCCCGGTAGACGCCTTCGAGACGACCCCGCTCGTCGCGCGCGATAATCTCCAGGTCATGCGCGCCGCGGAGGGGTCCGCCCCCAACCCCATCGTCGGCTGGATTGGTCGCTACGGGAGGGACAACGGTATTGACCGTCTCACGAGATACACGAAGGCCCTCCAGCCCCGCCACCAGCGTGTAAACGTAGAACACCCCCAGCATGGCCACCAGCGTCGTAAGGACAAGCAGTATCCGTCGTTTCATTGCACCCGCTCCTCCGGCCTTGCGGCGGATTCGGACTGCGGCAGATAGCGGGAGATGATCTGATCCCACCGGCCTGACTTCTTGAGAATAAGCTCGACCACCTCACGCACGCACCCCCTGCCCGCCGACAGGGTCGTGATGTAATCGACCGCCTGGCGGACCTCCCCGACCGCGTCGGCCGGCGCTGCCGAAAAACCGCACTCCCGCAGCAGCGGCAGGTCCGTCAGGTCGTCACCCATTACGGCCGTTTCGCTCACGTCCACGCCAAGTTCAGCGAGGACCTCGCGGTAAACGGGCAGCTTCTGTTTGGCATGCGTTCGGACAGTCTTCACGCCGAGTTCGTCGGCGCGGACCTGTACGGCGCTCGAACCCCTGCCGGTGATAATGGCAACCTGCCCGCCAGCCCGCATCCAGTACTTCAATCCCGCGCCATCTTTGCAGTCGAACCCCTTTATTTCCTGCCCGTCGGGCGTCAGGATTATCTGCCCGTCGGTCAACACGCCATCGACGTCAAGGACCAGTAATTTGATTCGCGAAAAGTCAGTCTCGGGCATTGGCCACCGTCTTAATTCCCAGAAGGTCCTGCACGTCTATAACGCCGACAGGCTTGTCCGCGTCATCCACCACCGGAAGTTCGTCAATGCGATATTCGTTGAGGATAGCCACAGCCTGACTGGCTAACTCGCCGAGGCGAATCCGCTTGGGATTGCGGATCATCAGGGCCGAGACAGGCTCGGCAAGGATGTCCCGACCGCGATTGGCGACCAGTACACGGCGAATGTCGGCGTCGGTCAGTATGCCGCTCAGTCGGCCCGCGGAGTCCACCATAAGCATAGCACCGGTGCGACGCATGCCAGTCTCCGCCTGGGCAAGAGCATCGCCGAGGCTCAGTGCATCCGAAACGCAGCGGAGTTGGTCATCCTTGCGGAACCGCATTGCCTCCTCGACCTTCATGAGCTTTCGCCCCAGGCTTCCGGCTGGGTGATACGCGGCGAAGTCCTCGGGCGTGAACTGCCTCATCTGCATGACCGCCACTGCCAGGGCGTCGCCCAGGGCGAGCATGCATGACGTGGAAACCGTCGGGGCGAGCCCCAGCGGACAGGCTTCCTCGACCGGCCCGTATGTGATAGTCACGTCGGCGTTGCGACCGAGAGCGGACTGGCCTTGAGCGGTCACGGCGACCAGCAGGGCGCCGCGGCTCTTGAGGTGGTCCAGCAGGCGGATGAGTTCCTCGGTCTGCCCGCTGTGACTCAGCGCGACGACCACGTCGCCCCGCCTGGCCCGGCCTATATCGCCATGCAGAGCCTCGACGGGGTGCATGAAAATACTCTGCGTACCCGTAGAGGCGAGCGTCGCGGAAATCTTGCGAGCGATGATCCCCGCCTTGCCGATGCCGGTGGTGATTGTCATTCCCTTGCAGCCATAGATCAGCGAGGCGGCAGCCACGAAGTCATCGCCGATCTGACCCGCCAGGGCGCGGATCGCCTCGCCCTCAGCTTGGAGGGCACGTCGAGCCAACTCTAAATCCACGCCAGGTGAGTCCATTTTCGCGCGATTAAACTCCCGTAGCATAAGGGCCTCGACCAAACCGTTCGAACCGGCATGGTCCGGCGGCGCATTATGCTTGTTTGGGCGGGGACGGTCAAGTAAAAGGGAATGCTAAGGAAACCGTGCTTATGATTTTCGGTCAGTCGATTGCGGCAATGCTCATGCTGCTGCCGCCGTTGCTATTCAGTCTTGTCATCCACGAATACGCCCATGCCCGCACGGCATGGAGCTTCGGAGATGCCACAGCCAAGCACATGGGCAGGCTCACGCTGAACCCCCTGGCACACCTTGACCCCATCGGGACGCTCGCGCTTATTTTCATCGGTTTCGGCTGGGCAAAGCCCGTGCCGGTCAACCCGTTCAACCTCCACCCACGGCGGCTGGGCGACATTGCGGTAAGCCTCGCCGGACCAATGAGCAACCTGCTGCTGGCGGTGATCAGCTTCCTGCTGTATCGCGCCTGGGCCTTGCCCTACTTCCAACAACACGTCGCCGAGTCCGTCTACAAACCCGTCGCCAGCAGCTTGTTCCTCCTGGGGATCATCAACGTCCTGCTCTGCACGTTCAACCTCATCCCCCTGTTCCCCCTCGATGGCCATCACATACTCCGAGAACTCCTGCCCCCCGTTTACCAAGAAGCGTTCATGCGATGGCAAATGCAGTACGGAAGGATCGGACTGCTGGCGCTGCTGTTCGGGCCAAGACTGATCTCCGCCGTCACGAAAAACCCAAATGTCCCCGATCCCCTGCACTGGGTGATCAGAAATGCCAGCCAAGTAGTCATGACCGCAATGGGCATGACCTAGCTGCCCGTATCGAAAGCTGCCCTGCCTGACAGCGGTCCCAAAAGGATCGGTGGAACGTGCCTGCGAAAACGTCCACAAAAGCATGACGCCGCGAACGCCCGACCCATAAATATGCGGAGTTGCGATAACTTCGCGAATAATCATCCTCTGGTTTAACTTCTTGCTATAATGCCCGCCATGAGTAACAGCATTAAGAATTCTGAGCAATCAAGTGCGAAGCGACAAGGGGCTCTCTGGGCCGAAACGGAAACCGGATTCGACAACGATCTCTACCTTTCCGAGCAGACAGCCGCGATCATGCGGCAGGTGACGGACAACTCGGGTAAGCTGTACCTGGAATTCGGGGGCAAGCTGATCTTCGATTACCACGCCGCCCGCGTCCTGCCCGGTTATGACCCCAACGTCAAGATGCGCCTGCTGCAACGGCTCAAGGCGGATGCTGAGATCATCCTGTGCATCTACGCCGACCACATCGAGCAGCGCAAGATCCGCGCGGATTTCGGTATCACCTACGATGCCGACGCCTTCAAGCTTATCGACGACATCCGCGACTGGGGGCTGGACGTCTCTGCCGTTGTAATCACCCGCTTCCAGGGCCAGCCCGGCGCGGTTGCATTCCAGAACAAGCTCCGCCGTCGCGGTGTCAAGACGGTAACGCACCCTCCCATCGAAGGCTATCCCGCCGATATCGACCGGATCGTCAGCGACCAAGGGTATGGCGCCAACCCGTTCATAGAGACGAGCAAACCGCTGGTAGTCGTCACCGGTCCCGGCCCCAACAGCGGCAAGATGGGGACGTGCCTTTCGCA
>CAZMBZ010000337.1:0-5111 GCA_964564285.1 uncultured Planctomycetaceae bacterium
GCATCCAACACCAGTTGCCCGCCCATGGGCAGAGGCAACTGTCTCGCGGCCTGGCCGTAACGAACGCCGCACATCCGGTCGGTGTTGCTGACGCCGCGAATTACCGCCCTGGTCAGCCGCCCTGCCTCCCATTCCATGTCCACTTCATACCCGCCCCGCGCGCGCAGACCCCGCACGGAACCCTTCCGCCAAGCACCCGGCAGCGCCGGCAGCAATTCCACCTCCCCCGCCTGCGATTGGAGCAGCATCTCCGCGACCCCGGCCGTGCCACCGAAGTTGCCATCAATCTGGAACGTCCTGCCAGGCCAGCAACCATTCCACAGGTTGGCAAAGGCATTCTTGCCCACCAGCCGATTCAGATACCAATGGGCCTTGTCCCCGTTCCGCAATCGGGCGTAGAAGCACGTCTTCCAGGCGTTGCTCCAACCGACGTCGCCGGCGAAACCGCGAGCCACCAGCGAAACCTTGGCGGCCTCGGCGAGGGCGGGTGTCTTCACCAGCGATATCTGCCGCCCGGGATACAGAGCGAACAGGTGCGAAACGTGCCGATGATGGTCCTTGGGATCGTCGCGGTCCGCCTCCCATTCCTGGAGTTGGCCCCACTTGCCGATCTTCGGCTTGAGCAGATGCTCCCGCATGTCGGCGATGCGGTCGCGATAGTCCTTGTCCACGTCCAGCGTCTCAGCCGCCTCGATGTAGTTCGTGAAGAGATCGTACACCAGTTGCTGGTCGTAACTGACGCCCTCCTCGGGGGCTCGCTTGTGCTGCTCCGGCGACCAGCCGTCGGGAACCACCAACGTTCCATCGGGGCGTTTCTTCAGGCGGTCTTCCCAGAACTGGCAGACTTCCTTGAGCACAGGATAGGCAACCTTTCGCAGGTAAGCCTTGTCCTGCCCGAACGCGTAATGCTCCCATATATGCTGACAGTACCAGGCGCTGCCCGGCGGATTCCACTTCCAGCCACTCCCGCCGTAAATGTTGTTCTCGGTCTGAACGGTCCAGCCGCGAGCGTTGTACTTTTCCCGAGTGGCCTTGGTACGCACCTCGCGCAGGCTGGAAATGTACGTCAGGAAGGCCCCATGGCAGTCGGCCAGGTTCGTCGCCTCGGCAGGCCAGTAGTTCATCTGCACGTTGATGTTCGAATGGTAGTCGCTCCGCCACGGCGGCTTGTTGCTCTGGTTCCATAGGCCCTGGAGATTCGCCGGCAGCGTCCCCGGACGCGAGCTGGAGATCAGCAGATATCGCCCGTACTGGAAGTACAGGCACTCCAACTCCGGGTCGTTAGCATCCTTTCCGTACGCAGCCAGGCGCTCGTCAGTGGGCAGAGCCCGGACGGCTGGCGGCGTGGTGCCGACATCCAGCCGCACGCGGTCCAGCAGTGACCGGTAATCCTTCACGTGCTCGGCCAGGATCTCGGCGTAAGCCTTCGCGGACGCCGCCTTGACCTGCGCCGTTAACCGCTGGTGCGGGTCCTCGCCACGCCAACCCTTGGCGTAATCGTTCAGGTAGTTTGTGTCGGCCGCCAGGATCAACGTCATGCTGTCGGCGCCGGCGACCTGATACGCACCCTCGCCGGGCTTGGCGGACCCGCCTTCGGGAAGCACCAACAATTGGGCCTCGTACTTCAGGCCGTTCTTCAAGGCCCCCGCCGCAGTCAGCCTATCACCTCCCGCGACGATCTTGGCGTCGTGCATGTCCGTCAGCCGCACCGTGGCGGCGCAGGCACCCGGCTTGTCTGCCGAGAAGCGAAGGACCATAACCCCGGCCGGGGCGCTGGCGAAGTACTCCCGCCTGTATCGAACCCCTCCGGCGGTGTAGCTGACCGTATGCACGGCCCGGGCGATATCGAGCTCGCGGCGATAGTCCGATACGTCCCTGTGCCCGAACTCGACATGCACATCACCGAACGCCTGGTAGGCGCCGGTGTCCTTATCATCACCTTCCCAGAGAGAGTCCACGTTGAACTGGATGTGCTCGCTGTCGGCGCTGCCGAATATCTTCCCGCCGAGCCGCCCGTTGCCTATCGGCAGGGCCTCCTTCTGCCAATCAGACGCGGGTTTGGCATACCAGAGCTTCATTGCCGGCCCGGCCTGGCTGGCATCGGCGGCGCCCGCAAGGCATGGCCAGGCCGCCGTCAACAGAAACGATCCCGCCACCAGGCACGCCAGGCGAACCAACCACACCGATGATTCCATTGCTTCATCTCCCATGAGTATTGTTTCCGGACGGCTGACGCCTCGAGCAGATGTTCTGTTACGAATCAGCAAGACGATACCCGCCCGGTTTTTCCAGCAGCGTCTTCAGTTCGTCGAAGTGGTCCTCATAGACCCCTCGCGGCGTCGTATCATGAGCGCAAGCGATGGACGCGGCGCGGCCTACCACCACGCCCACCATGCCGAGCGTGTTCATCACGCGAATCGTTCCCAGTGCTTCGTGCGTCACGGAGAGATCCCGTCCTGCCATGAAGAGGTTCTCGATATTGCGGGAATAGAACGACCGGTATGGGAACAGGTAGCCGGGCTTCCGGTCGTAGGATCCCCGCAGCGGGCCGAGCACGCAGGCCTTGGGCGAATCGGCCCACTCGCCTTGGGAATCATCCACGCGACCGTCGAAATGGGCTCGCGAAATGAACGGGTTGTCCGGCGTTTCCCGCGCAAACATAGGCAAGGGATAGTGCAGGTCGATCCCCCATGTCGCCGGCACGCAGCCATCGGGGAATTCGCGTTTGCTGTAGACATCATCCTCGCTGACCACCACATCACCGAGCAGTTGCAGCGTTTCGCGCGGCCCGCCGATATATGCCATCCATGTCAACTCGGCGGTGGCATGCGACTGACCCTCCGGGTCGCGATCCGCGTAGGCACCGTGATTCTTCATCGCGCTGAACGCACTGAACGCCGCACGCATGTTGTGATCCCTGATTGCTTCCAGGTCATCCAGAGGATGCTTGTTGAACCCGCTCTCCCAATGCCAGTCGCCCTTACCGTTTTTATCCAGGCCGCCATCCGGGTAGGGGAAGCCCTTTTCCGTCAGCGGCAAGGCCCAGGGGGTCTCGGGGAAGGACGACGCCTGATCGCCGAAATGCCATCGCCATATATTGGTCATCCCCATGCGGTCACCGGGCTCCAAACGGTAGTCCGCTCCCGCTTGAACCCCGACCGTGCCGTGCCCGGTTGCATCCACGAAGTATCGCGCGGCGAAGCGACATCGCCGGCGACCTTTCGTGTCCAGTGCCCATACCGCAACGATGCGCCCGCCATCGGTTTCGACATTGTACACATGGTGATCCAGGAGGAGGTCAAGGTTGGGCTCCGCATCAACAGCCCGGCGCCGCTGGGCCTCGGCCTGGCTGAACCACTGCACCGTTTCCGCATCGCCCGGAACTTCGGGAGATACCTCGCGAACTATGTCGCCCAGATCCGGGTAACGCCCCGGAGGAAAATTACCCGCTGGTCTCACATGCACCTCGGGCGAACCGTTTCCGCCCAGGACCGAACGGTTCTGCACCAATGCGACGCTCAGGCCGGCCCGGGCGGCCGCGACGGCGGCGGACGTTCCGGCGATGCCCCCGCCCACGACCACCACGTCATAGGCCTTGTCGTCCGGGGCGTCGGCAACGTTGCCGACACGTCGCCGCCAGGCATTCATCGGTTCCGGGCTGTTATCCGGAATGTCAGCTTCATCCCGGGTCAACAGGATAGCATCACAGCGCCCGTCAAAACCGGTCAGGTCGATCAGCGATAGCGTCACCCGGGCGTCCTTCAAATCGACCGGGCCGCCTCGTTCCCAGCCCCACTCACCAGGACCTGCACCGAACACGTGGGAGAGTTCACATCCGTTGATCGCAAGTTGGAAGCGACCCGGCGCCTCCCAGGGGCCTGGAACCCAGTTCTTCGTCCGCACCCAGACCCACCAGCGGCCCGCATTCGGCAGCGTTAGCGTGGTGCGCGCCGGGTTCACCGGCCTGCCCAACCCATGGGCAAGGAGGTACGGCGATCCCATGGAGTGCACAAACTGGGTGTCCAGCTTCCAGCCTCCCGGATCCTCGAACGACTCGGCCTCTACCAGCACAGCGCTGCGGTCAATCAACCGTTCTTCGGTCACGGCATACTCCTTCGTCAGTACAGGATTGCAGGTATCTCTATCGGTCACGACTTTGATGCCGACCAACATTCAGAGATATTCAGAACGTCTCTGCCGGGATATCCCGGCGGGGTCCTGGCCAACCACCATCGTCGGCCATTGTGGCGATTCTAACGCCGATCGTGCGATCGGCAAGCGTTCTTCTTGATCGACAGGCGTGAAGAATCCGAGGTCCCGGATCAGCGGCGGGCAAGCAAGCGATATCGGCAATCCCCCCGCCGCTGCCAGGACTGCGCATAAAAAGGCGAGAGCCGCACAGAACACATTTCGTGCCGGTCAAAATGAGAGGAGGCATCTCTCGGAGCAGGTTGACTCTAAACACGCTGGAACTGTGCGGACATCTCGCCGTTATTCAACGTTCGTTTTCACGGACAAAACTCAACATTCCTCAGCCTGGCCTTAAACCAAGACCTTAACAACCGCCTGCAAGAACAGTTGCACATCGTCGTCGGCCCGACAGCGGACCCAGGCGGAATAACCCCTTCGGCCACCGAGGCTCCCATTGAGGGAGCCTCGGTGGCCGGGGAAAACTATCGAGACAAATCGCGGGCCAATCCGAGAAACTGCGGGCCTGCGACCCTGCGACTACGCTCAGGACCTGCGGCCCTTCGACTAAGCTCAGGACCTACGGCAGGACCTGCGGCCCTTCGACCCTTCGGCTACGCTCAGGACCTGCGGCTGGGCTCAGGACCTGCGGCCCTTCGACTAAGCTCAGGACCTGCGGCGTCGGCGGATCAAGGCCATCGCGCCGAAGGCAAGAAGGCCCATTGTGGCGGGCTCGGGAATCATCGCGCCGTCCTCGGCGTCTGAAGTGGTGAAGCTGTCCTGGAACAGTTGCAGGTCGTACCAGTCCACCACGCCGTCCTGGCCGGGGCCGTTGGCGTTGGCGATGTCACCACCGAACCCTTCGGTGCCGGCCGCGGGCGGGCCGCCGAAGTGCGTCTTGATCATGATGTAGTCAGCCGCGT
>CAZMBZ010000338.1:0-5104 GCA_964564285.1 uncultured Planctomycetaceae bacterium
CTGTCCCTGACCGCAGCCTGGATAGCGGCCACCCCTGGCTGCCGAAGGACCTTTTCCTTCTTCTCACATTCTCGCGCATATCCCGGCATCTGCAAGAAATTTCCGCCCTCTTCCATATGGCGGGCGACGGGGCAAATGCTCTGGGCCGGGTAGGAGCGTTGTCCTTAACGTGCCAGGTGATGTGGAGATTGATTTCGCTGTACGCCCGTAATGACATTGTGGCCCCTTTATGGCTAAAGCCCCGAGCAAGCCCGCTGAAAGCGGGCTAAAACTCGATATAACATGACCGATTGTACCCAGGACTAAAGCCCTGGTCTATACCCGCCTCCGGCGGGGAAAGGCCCGTGAACGGGCCTGAAGAAAGCTGGACGCGGCTGCATCCGCCACCTGCCGACACTACGAAGTGCCAAAACCACGGCTGGGGCAAACTCGTTTACCGGCCTGACGAAAGCCTCGGCGTGCTTACCCGGCCGGGGAGGCTTCATCCACCTGAGACGACCTGCAAACCAGCAACCCCATACCCGCCACTTCCCCAAGCCCGTTCACGGGCATCAAGAAAACCGGGCACCGCAGCATCCACCGCCGCTTGAGACAACAAAGCCCACAAATACGTACCTTCCCCAGGCCCGTTCACGGGCCTTCGATCCCGATGAACATCGGGAGTATAGCCCAGGTCTTCAGGCCTGGGTGGCCGGGCACCTCCCCCTCTCTTCTTCAGCACGCCTCGGCGTGCTTACCCGGGCGGGCACTCCTCGTCCGTCTCCGAATCTTCCGGTTCGGTCCGTTCCAGCCGGTCCACGATCGTTCCATCGGCGTGGTGTCGCCTTTGGTTGCGGACGTAGTTAACCACCCACGGCAGATGCCGTGTGCCAAACACCACCACTCCATACCCAGCTTGCCACTGGAGAACCTGACTGTTTGCGATCTCGTGGTTGATGAAATGGCTGCTCGCGCCCTTGAGCTTGCCGATCCACTCACTGATCAACAAGTTTGGCGGCAGGGAGGCCACTAGGTGAACGTGGTCGTCGGTCCCGCCGACCTCGTGGAAAATAACTTCAGGCGTGTCCGTGGCCCGGCCTCGAAGAAAACGGTGAGTCTGCGCCTCGATCATATCCGTCAGAACAGGATTGTCGTCTTTGACATGCCAGGTGATGTGGAGATTGATTTCGCTGTACGCCCGTAATGACATTGTGGCCCCTTTATGGCTAAAGCCCCGAGCAAGCCCGCTGAAAGCGGGCTGAAACTCGATAGAACATGGCCGATTGTACCCAGGGCTAAAGCCCTGGTCTATACCCGCCTCCGGCGGGGAAAGGCCCGTGAACGGGCCTCAAGAAAGGCGCAGGCCGCGGCATCGACCGCTGCCCAAAATTCCAACGCGGGCAAATCAACATCAGCGCCAAGCCGGTGTGCGATCCTCAAGGAGATGAATCCTTGTCGGATTCTCGAAACATACACCGATTGCAGACCTCGTCGGCAGTTAGACAAACACTCTTTACATGGAACACCATACCACCTACCGGGCGGGCAAGGGCCGGGTCGAAAATGGCGATATTATGGCCCTTCCCGACAGAACTGCGGTAACCTATGCCATCGAGCCCATTAACCTTGAATAGCTCGGCAAGCACTTGTGTAGACACATAATCTGCGACATCGTCGCTGGGGTTCACTGGCTGCGAAAATGCTCGATCTATATCTAGCCACACAACGCGTTCGCGTTCTTGCGGGAGCAATTCCTTCAGGTAAAACTGAAGCCTCTTATCGTCAGAGGTGCAGTTTACAATCCTCACCGAACGCTTTAGCCTGAACTCGGCGACAGAAACCAGAGAGCCAACCCACGGACGCACTTCTGCCAGTGCCGTGTCCCGATCGGTTGCGAGATAGAGACATGGAATTCCCTTGGAATTCGCGCGACCTTCGTGGGCGCGGTCTGGCATAGGCTTCATGCGAGCAACGCCATAGCAAGTTGGCTCTTCAGTAATCTCATTCCCATCATCATCAAATATCGGGCGCCAGTCGTTCCCCAATTGAGCTCGCCAGAGCACACTATCTGCCGGGATGGATTCGACGCGACTCTCATGGGTTCCCAGCACAGCATCCAGGAACTCCCGAACCTCTGCATCGTGGATATACCGCGTACGATGGGCTATTGCAGAGCGAAACGTCCTATAGCTTCTCCAAGACCTGAATTCAGCCATTTCTCACCTCCGATGATTTGACTTTGGATCATACCTTGCGTAAAGCTCCAATACAAATCCGCTAAGCTCGGGAACGATCACTCTCCTTCTTCCTGCCCCACAAATTGACACCGGGGTCGCGCCCCGGCATACTCTTGGGATGATGGGAATTATTTTGGACATTATTTACGCGATCGGGTTGGTGGCGGCCAGTCCGGTGTGGTTGTATCGAATGGTTCGGCACGGGCGGTATCGCAGCGACGTCGGCCAGCGGCTTGGCGCGGCGCCGGTGGCGTATGGGCTTCAGCCGTCGATCTGGATTCATGGCGTCAGCCTCGGCGAGGTCAACGCGGCCCGGACGCTCGTGGCTGAGCTGCACTCGCAACTGCCGGACTATCGCGTGGCGATATCGACGACCACCGAGACGGGCATGGCGGCTGCGAAGAAACTCTTCGGGCGAGACCATGTCGTATTCCGCTGGCCTTTGGATTTCACGCTGGCGGTCGGGCGAGCGCTGGACCGGCAGAAGCCGTCGCTTGTCGTGCTGATCGAGGGCGAGGCCTGGCCTAACTTCCTGGCCGCGTGCAACCGCCGGAACATTCCGGTTGTCATCGTCAACGCCCGCCTGGGAGCAGACAAGGGTTACCCGCGATACAAGAAGCTAGGCCGGCTGGCGGCGAATCTCTTCAACCGCCTGACCGCCATCGGCGTGCAGGATGAGAGCTACGCTGAGTTGTACCACAAGCTCGGCGTCGAGCCGGGCAAGCTCCACGCGACCGGTATGATGAAGTTCGACACCGCCGAGGTCGGCGACCACGTTGACGGGCAGGAGGCCCTCGCCGAGGCGATGGGTATCGATCCATCCGAGCCGCTGCTCGTCGCCGGCGGAACCGGCGATGGCGAGGAGGCCATCTGCCTGGATGTGCTCTCAGCCGTGCGCGAAAAATGCCCGGCCGCGCGGATGGTGATCGTGCCTCGCAAGCCGGAGCGATTCGGCGAGGTCGCGCGGCTGATAGAGTCGCGCGGGGTGGATTTCGCGCGGCGAAGTGAGCATAACGATGGCGAAACAGCGCCGGCAGGCACGCCAACGGTCCTTTTGGGCGACACAATGGGCGAGTTGCGGAAGTTTTACGCACTGGCATCGGCGGTTTTCGTGGGTAGATCGCTGGTGCCAATGGGTGGTTCGGACATGATAGAGGCGGCTGCGCTGGGCAAACCGACGGCGTTCGGGCCTCAAACGTTCAACTTTCCGCAGGCAAAGCAGCTCGCGGAGCATGGCTGCGCCCGCGTAACGGACGGCCAGACGCTGGCGGAGCAGTTTGTGGTGTGGTTGGAAGACCCAGCCGCAGCCCAGAAGGCATCAGCCGAGGCGCAAGAGTACGTCCGAAGCCGGATGGGAGCGACGCGCCGCAACGTGGAAATGATCTGCCGCGTGCTGAAACGCATCCCCGCCGAGGCGCCGGGGCAGATCGCAACCGATGAGATCGTGGAACGGTAAGGTAGCCATGAGCGACAAGCTCGACAAGAAGACGGGGCGGCAACTGCTTACCGAAGTTCGCCGCGTGGTAATCAAGCTTGGCACCAGCGCCATCTGCGACCACACAGGGCGGCTTGACATCAAGACAATCCGCAGCCTGGCCCGCCAGATATCGGCCCTCATGCGTGACGGGCTGGAGGTAACCGTCGTGGCCAGCGGTGCCATCGGCGCGGGCCTCGGCGAGTTGGACCTGGCCGAACGCCCCAAAACCATGCCGGAACTCCAGGCCATAGCGGCAATTGGCCAGGGCGAACTCATGCGGGCATTCCATGACGCCTTCGCAAACTGCGGCAGACACACCGCCCAAATGCTACTGACCCGCGAGGACTTCGAGGACCGCACCCGCTATCTCAACATTCGCAATAACCTGCGGGCCTTGCACGAGATGGGTGCCCTGGCGATCATCAACGAAAACGACGCCGTCGCCATCGACGAGATACGCTACGGCGACAACGATACCATCGCCGCACACGTGACCGGCATGCTGGCGGCCGAGGCATTGATCTTCCTTTCCAGCGTCGATGGCGTGCTCGACGACGGCAGTCGCATCAGCGTAATCGCCCACGGCGACAAGTCCGCCCTTGGCCTTGTCACAGCCGAGAAAAGTCGCCTTGGCTCGGGCGGGATGGCGAGCAAAATCGCCGCCGCCCAGCTTGCCACCAGCTCCGGCGAAATCGCCGTCATCGCCAACTCGCGCGCATCCAGCGTGGTCGCCCAAATCCTGGCCGGACAGGACGTTGGCACGGTATTCCTGCCCGCGAATCGCAAGCTGTCAAGCCGGCTGCTATGGATCGGCCACGCGTCCAGGCCATCGGGCAAACTGGTCGTCGATGATGGAGCGGTAGCGGCACTGGTCGCGGGCGGCAAGAGCCTTCTGCCGGCCGGCGTCTCCGAAGTTCAGGGGAGATTCGGCAAGGGCGACACCGTGAGAATCGTCGATGGTGCCGGGCGCGAATTCGCCCGAGGCATGACCAACTACAACTCCGACGCCCTGGGACGCATCAAGGGCCTCAAGAGCCACCAGATAGCACAGGTCCTCGGCGAAAAACTCTATGACGAAGTAGTCCACCGCAACAACATGACACTGCGGTAGACTTCGGCAATTCGGCGCAATAAGCCGGCAGTCGGGTATACTTGTGAATTGCGGGGTCTGCACGACCTCGCGTGCATGCAATTCGCAATAGGAGATACTCTATGAGCAAGATTTTGTTTTGGTTGGTATGTCTTGGGAGTTTCGCGGCAACGGCTGGAATGCCTGCCCTCGCTGCCGATGCCAACTCGCAGCCGGCTGGAGGCGCCCCATCACAACCGGCCAGGCAGCCGGCCCTTGCCGACGTCCTTGGCGGGGCTGTCGATCCATACCAGCCGGGCATGGAAAGGGCGAGATTCTTCA
>CAZMBZ010000339.1:0-1377 GCA_964564285.1 uncultured Planctomycetaceae bacterium
TTCACCAGCAGCCAGACCAGCACGGCTACCCACAGCACCACTGAGATGACGACGACAACCGGCAGGGAGATCATGCTTACGAGCGCCCAGGTGGCCGTCGGGGGCACGGGGGTGTTGGGGGGCACAACGTGCGGCTGATACGCAGCCCAGCCGACCAGCACAGCCCCCAGGGCCGCGATCATTACCTGCCCCATCGCCGAGACCCACGCCCAGGATATGCTGCACCGCTGCCGACTGGCCCAGAGAACCAGAAACAGCGTCGCCGCCAGCCAGGCCAGGCCGACCAGATCGATCACGATGCCGGCCTCGACAAATATGGTCTTTAGCACATGGGCACTGTCTCGCAGTTGGAAATGCATCACGACTGCGGACTTGATGAGTTCCTGCACCGTGGATCGGCTGACCCCGGCGACAATGGCCCATATGAGATATCCCACTCCGGCGAAGGAAAGCGCCAACCCTACGTCGGTCCTTGATGTCCGTCGCATTCGTCCAAGCATGGCCACCATTACAACGCGCGGAGGCTCGCGGGTCAAACAAACTGATGGTGCATTCCCGCCCTCAAATGAGTTAAAATGATTTATCATCCAAAGAGGACAACCATGCGAAACATAGCAATCTGTTTGATGACATGCCTGGTGATGCTGACATCCGCGCCGGCCGACATCGTTTACCTCAAAGACGGCAAGACGTACACCGGCGAAGTAAAACGCGAGGGTTCCAAGGTTTACATAACGACCGCCGTGGCGAACATCCCCGTCACCATCACGGTCAACGCCGCGGATATCGAGAAGATCGTCGATACCAAGTCCTCCACCTCGCCGCCAACCGAAAAGCCTTCGGCCCACAGGACATCGCTTGACACCGGCCAAACGCTTGAGGGCCGAATCACCCGCCCCGAGGCATTGGTTTTCCTGGCCATGCAGAAACTTGCGCGCACAGCCGCGGGACTTGGCAGCTACGATGCTCAACAGAACGTCAAGGCCTACCAGGCCAAGGCGCACGACGGCGAGCGAAAGGTCAGCGGCCGATGGCTGTCGCCCAACAACATCCTGGCCGCCAAGGAACAGTACCTGGAGATCGTCAAGAACACGCGTAAGATCATGAGCGACCTCCGCCGCGCCGCCCACGGCGGATCGAGCGACCGGGCCTTGGAGGTCCGTCACCGCAGGGCTTTGGCGGCGCAGTATCGCAAGGCCGCGGTGCTCTGGCCGAACGACCTGCTGAGCGACTTCCTGATGGGCGCCGCCTGCCTGGAAGGGCTGGACTACATCGGCGCCCAGCGAATGTTCGACAAGTGCATCGCCGCCGCGCCGCGAGTTGCGGCGTTCCACCAGGGCAGGTCCCTGGCCCTTTACGGACGCAAGCAACCCTTGC
>CAZMBZ010000339.1:1477-2625 GCA_964564285.1 uncultured Planctomycetaceae bacterium
CGCCAGGCCATTGGTGTACCTGTCGGCAAGCATGCCCTCCTGGCCGACAAAACCGCGCTGGATGGCGCACTGGAGGCATTCATCGTCATCGACAAAAAGACCACCGTGCCTGCCCAGGTCGTGCGATACTCCAGTTACAGCTACGGCAGCAAGATTCCCGTGCCGGTGACGCTGTTATACGTCCGCGACGTGGAGTTCACCCCCCTGCCCGCCGACGGGAAGAAAAAGCCCGACAAAAACCACGCCGTCAGCTTCCATGGGCTTAACTTCTTCGAGCAGATGGGCAGCCAGGTTCGAACCGTCGAGGCGATGGTCCGCGATGGCGACCGCAACGGCGCTGTCACGCTCTCAGCCGAGTTGCGCCCCGGCGAGGGTGCCGGGCCGGTCATATCCAAGAGCGGCTCGCTGCTGGGGGTCCTCGCAGGCCGAACCGATCCCGTGGTCGATCGCGGCGGACCAGGCAAGTTCGTACCCGTCGGGGCCATGGAGTCGCTTATCAAACGAGCCCAGCGAGCTACCTCCAGCACCTCCGGCTACGGTGGAACCAAACGGAAGGTGGTCCCCAAACCCATAGCCGGCAAGTACTTCAAGATATTCGTCACCGCCGCCGAGTACCCCAAAAAACGCGGCCACTGAGGATATACATCCTCGTCAGGGCAAACCTTGCTTCAGACCCCACCGGTCGCTAGAGTAGGCGTTTCGCCTTTGGCCGGGTGATGGGAGATGTCGATGAATGCATTACAAAAAATCGATCCGGAGATTGCTGGGCTCATCCAGGCCGAGCAGATCCGTCAGAACGATACCCTTGAGTTAATCGCGTCGGAAAACCACGTTTCGGGTCCGGTGCTTGTGGCGCTCGGTTCGATCCTGACAGACAAGTACGCTGAGGGCTATCCAGGCAAACGATACTACTGCGGCAACGCCAACATCGACTCTGCCGAGACGATCTGCATCGAGCGTGCCAAGAAGCTCTTCGGTGCCGAGCACGCCAACGTCCAGCCGCATTGCGGCACGAGTGCGAACCTGGCGGTTTACATGGCCTGCCTGAAGCCCGGTGACAAGATAATGGGAATGGCCCTGCCACACGGCGGGCACCTTTCCCACGGCATGCGGCTGAACGTCTCGGGCCTGTTCTACGAAACAAGCAC
>CAZMBZ010000339.1:2725-5023 GCA_964564285.1 uncultured Planctomycetaceae bacterium
CGCATCGACTCCGCCGTGTTCCCGGGCCTTCAGGGCGGACCGCTCGAACACGTAATCGCCGCCAAGGCAGTTGCCTTCTGCGAAGCGATGAAGCCGGAGTTCAAGCAGTACGCCGCCATGATCGTCGCCAATGCCAAGGCCCTGGCCGATGAGATTCTGGCACGGGGCTGGCGACTGGTCTCCGGCGGAACCGATAACCACCTGCTGCTGATAGACCTTCGAAGCCGCAAGCCCGACCTTACAGGCCACCAGGGGGCCGAGTGGCTCGCCGCGGCCGGCATCATCACCAACAAAAACACCATCCCCTTCGACGAGCGAACGCCCATGCATACTTCCGGCATTCGTATGGGCACACCGGCACTTACAACGCGAGGCATGGGGCCTGCCGAGATGAAAACCGTCGCCGACTGGACCGACAAGGTGCTAAGCTCCGATGGCGACCAGGCCATTATCGACGCGGTCGGCAAAGAGGTGCTGGAGTTGTGCAGGCAATTCCCAATACCCAACAATCCCACATGCGCTGACTGACATAGAATAAACTGAAGTACTCTGAGGAGACCCACCATGCGAGAGGTCTATCGAATCCTTGACGCCAATTTCAACCGGGCGCGCGAAGCGCTGCGAGTCACGGAAGACTGCGGCCGATTCGCACTGAACGACCCAGCCGTCGCCGCAATGGCCAAGAACCTCCGCAGTGACCTGGCGGAAGTGCTTAAGTCGATGCCGGCCGATGAGTTCCTCGTCAGCCGAGACACCCCGGGCGACATAGGAACGGAGATTTCCAGCCCCACCGAGACCACGCGAGTCGACTTGGCCGACGTGGTGACCGCGGCCTGCAAACGCCTGACTGAAGCGCTGCGGACCATCGAGGAATACAGCAAGTTCCTCGCGCCGGATTACGTGCTCAAGATCGAACGCATGAGGTATAACGCCTACACGCTGGAAAAACGCATTCTCTGCAGACTGATGGTCCGCAAACGATTCGCGGACTGCAAACTCTACGTGCTTCTAGGCAGCCACGTGTGCAAGGGCAGCTTGCGCGAGATCGCGCGAGGGGCAATCGCCGGCGGGGCCGACGCGGTCCAACTCCGCGATAAAGACATAGCCGATGACGAACTTCTGGCACTGGCGGCCGAGCTCAGAGAACTGACCGACGAGACCGGGCGAATACTCATAATCAACGACCGGCCTGACATCGCCGCCATCGTCGGCGCCGATGGCGTTCACCTCGGCCAGCACGATCTGCCCGTCGCCGAGGCCCGCCGTCTGTTGAGGCCCGGGGCGATCGTGGGGCGAAGCACGCACTCGTTGAATCAGGCCAGGGCCGCTGTCGTCGAAGGCGCGGACTACATCGCCGTAGGACCGATCTTCGAGACCGCCACGAAAAATGCCGGCCCAACCGTCGGGCTCGAACTGCTGCGAGAGGTCGCCGATAATGTCTCGCTACCAATCGTCGCCATTGGCGGCATCACAGCCGAGAACGCCAAATCCGTAATCGAAGCCGGCGCAAGCACGCTTGCCGTCTGCGCCGCCGTCTGCTCGGCTGAGAAACCCCAAGCCGCCACCGAGGCAATCGCCAAAGCTACCCACTGACAGCCCGGGCCGGGGCAAAATACCCCGCCGAATTGGCCAGAAACTCAACTTGTCGTCGCAATACATGTCGCAATGGAACGTAGAGGAATCCCCTGACGCCGCTGCGAGACCACAATGAGGCCCTAAGTGAGCCAATAAAGTGGGCGGCCGACACGTGGCGCGCGGGGGGGGACGCGCCGAGATTCATGCCAGACCGCCCGTATTGAGTGAGTGGGAAATCCCTTAACTGTGTTTAATAGTACGCCTAATGGCCGGGAAAAAAAAGGCGAAACCAAAGGAATTTTAACTTCCTGCTATCGCGTTCTTTCCCGCAGCCGGACACACACACCGTAATCGCCAAATCCGCATCCGCTGCAAAATCCAGCCCGTTGCCTATTCGGCAGAACCGGAAAATCGCCCGACCGGGCAGAACGTTGATTATGAGCAACATCTGTCCAATATGCGGCAACTCGTCGATAACAACTTCCTGATCATATTCTTACAAAGAACTGTAACGATATGTTGTTTGACTTTCGCTGCGCCGAAGCAGGATGGCAAGGTCGCTTGAACTCAAATGAGAATAAAACTTATAACCCTTTATAATAATCATTTACACAGGTATTTACGACATAAATCCGACATCCGCCACAGGCTTGGCACATCTGTTGTATGAACATTAAGTGGAAGTGGAGGGCCTTTACCGGAGGGTAGAGGCCACAAAGTTGA
>CAZMBZ010000340.1:0-4967 GCA_964564285.1 uncultured Planctomycetaceae bacterium
GTTCCGCGGAAGGCGATGAAGCCCTGGCAACTCGATGCGTTGCGGCGGTTTGTTACCGCTCGCGGCGGAACCCTCGTCGTCATCGCCGGGCCAAATTCCATGCCTCACGCCTACGGGCGGACCTCGCTGGCGGAGATACTCCCCGTGCGATTGAAACCCGGCTACAAGCACCTTGACGCCAGCTCGCGGGCCGGGTTGCGAATCGCACTGGCAGCAGGCGGACGCGACCATCCCGTTATGTTTCAGGAGGTTAACCAGGCCGACAACGAAGCGGTGTGGGCGTCCTTCCCGCCGATCTACTGGCGACATCCGGGCCTGATCGCCAACCAGGCGGCGACCGTGCTCGCCTGCGCCGTCCCGCTGTCGTCGCGGGGGCGGCCTCGCCCTCTGCCAACCGGCAAGGCCGGAGACGACTCGCCAGGCCGCCGCGGCGCCCAGCGGTCTCGATATCCATTGGCGTTCGAGCGCGCCAATCCGCTGATCGTCGTGCAAAAAGTTGCCGCCGGGCAGGTGATGGCCCTTTGCTTCGACCGCACGTGGCGGATGCGGTATCGCGCGGGCGATACGCACCATCATCGCTTCTGGGGGCAGGTGATGCGATGGGCCACGGCTGACAGGCTTTCAGGCGGTACGGACCACGTGCAGGTCGGCACGGACAGGACTCGCTACGAGCCCGACCGGACGGTCCGCGCCAGGGCCCGCATTCTTGGCGCGGACCTCTCGCCCGTGCTCAGCCAGGACGTTGCGGTGAAGGTGTTTCGTGGCGACAAACTGGTGCTGCGGCGGCGGATGGAGTACCAGCCAAGCTCGGTCGGGCTTTACGAGGCGCTTCTTGGCACGCTGCCGAGTGGTGCGTACCGCGTCGAACTCGATGCGCCCGCAGCCGAGGCAATGCTTGCTTTGGATAGCACGCCCGCAGTCTGGGCCGAGTTCGCCGTGGACCCCGTCGGCGGGCCGGAGAACCTGGAGCTGGGTGCGGACAATGCCTTGCTGGGCCGACTGGCGAATCTCTCCGGCGGGGTCGTGCTCGCGCCCGATGAAGCCGACCAGTTGTTGGACTCGCTCGGCTCGCGGAGCATCGTGCGCCGCCAGCGCCGAGAGCTCCGGCTGTGGGACTCCTGGCCGCTGCTGGCGCTGATTATCCTGGCCGTCGGTACGGAATGGTTCATACGCAAAAGAACCGGATTGGCGTAACATCAGATAGACATGACCAACGAGACTCGCGACAACACGATTCCCGACGAGATTGTCCGCATGCTTGGCCGCGTGATTCGGCGGGCTCGCCTGCTGACGGTATTGCGCGGCTCGCTGGCGACGCTGGCAGTGGCGGTCGGGTGCGTGCTGGCGATCATGGCGATCGATTACTGGGTGGTGATATTCTCCGAGGCGGTGAGGTGGGCGATGTCGTTCGCCGCGGGCGTCGCCACCGTGCTCTGCGGGCTTTGGTTTATCGCCAGACCGCTGGCTCGCGGGCGGTCCCTGGCCGGCTCGGCCATGGCGATCGAACGGCACCACCCGCAACTACAGGAACGCCTCAGTTCGACCATCGAACTATTGACCAGCACTGATGCGCCGGCACTTCGCGGATCCGATGAGCTTATCGCTGCCCTGGCACGTCAGGCAGTCACCGATGCCGGGGCCCTGAGCCCCGCCGGCGAGATCAGTTTTCGCGGGGCGATTCGTCCGCTGGTTGTCGCGGTTGTCGTGTTGGGCGTGCTCGTTGGGTTGCTGGCAGTCTGGCCGGATCAGGCGGGACGATTGCTGCGGCGAGCCATGCTGGCTAATGTAAGTCGAGTGTCCGATACATCACTGAAGGTCACCCGCGTCGACGGTGAGAACCTCCGGGCCTGGGGCCGCGACGGGATCGACTACGTCTTACTCACCGGCGGCAGGCTGCAAGTGGAATTAACCGTTGCCGACCCCGCCGTCAGTGACGCTCAGTTGCGAAAGACCGCCATGGCAGGCGGCCCGGAGAACGTCCTGGCGATGACCCGTCTGCCCGACGCCGCCAACGGCAGTCGGCGGTTTGCAATGACCTGCCCGCCCGCGGCTGGGAGCTTTCGCTTTCGCCTGGGCGCAGGCGACGCTCTGACGCGATACTTCGGCGTTCGGGTTGTGGATCAGCCTGAAGTCAGCGGGATTGACGTCCGGCTGGAGTACCCGGCCTACACCAGTCGCGAATCGGAAACCGCCGTGGACGTCGCCGGGGACATCGCAGCCGTGGCTGGCGCGACCGCCACTATCACCATCCGCGCCGCCGCGCCGCCGACGTCGGTCGATATGCTGGTTGGCGGCGGGTGCCATTCCCTCAATCCGGTCGGCGCCGCCGGCGCTTACGTGCATCGCATCGACCTCGTCAAGGGTCTCAAGACGAAATGGTCGGTGAGGCTTATCGACGAATACGGCTTCACCAACACGCCTGCCGAGCATGCCATCGAGGCCCTGTTGGACAAGCCGCCACGAGTGGTGCTTTCCGTGCCTGCCGGTGGCAGGCTGCGGCTTCGACCTACAGATAAACTGCCTGCTGAGTACCGGGTGTGGGATGACTTCGGCGTTTCCGCGCTGGCCCTGCAGGCCGAGGTGGATGGGCGGAAGCTGCCGGCTACGGCGCTTTCGATCGGGCCGACAACTATGCCGACCAGCGCGCCCGCCGACAAACAGATGATGAGTGTCTCGGGCATGGCTGTGCTCGATTTGGGGGCAATGGATCTCCAGGGCGCAAGGCAGGTCGTCTTTCGCGTTGTGGTGGAGGACTGGCTTGCGGCTAGGCTTGGCGGGCCTGGCCGTGGCGTCAGCGAACCGCTGGTTATCGATATCGACGCCGGCGCGCCCACGTTTGCCGACCAGGTCGTCCAGGCCGCCGCTAAGCGGCTCGGCGAGATGCTCCAGGCCGCTCTGAAGGACCTGGGGAAGTCTCGCCAGGACTCCGTGCAACTTCGCCGCCTGCTGCCCAAAACCAAGGTTCTCAGCGGTAACATCGTTACGCGGATCGATCGGCTTCGAGGTCATCTCGCCTCGGCCGAGGGGTCCCTTCGTGATGCCATCGACGCCAACGCTGCCGGGGCGTTTGAAGGCTTCAACGCCAGACTCGCCGCCATCGCCGACGAGCACGTAACCAAGGCTCGCGGCCTGGCTGGGCAGATCAAGATACTCGACGCCCCCAAGGCCCGGGCCGGTGCCGCCGACGAGGCGGACTTCCAGGTCGATCGCTCCATCAAGCTGATCAAAGCCATGTTAAAGGACCTCATCCCGGCGGCAGATCGGGCCAAACGCCAGCTTGGACCGGGCGGCGTGGCTCGCGTGGTGCGGGAAGCCCAAAGCGGGGCCGGGCCGATGATGACGGACCTGTCGGCAGCGCAGCTCGCGAAGCTGGGCGTGTCGTCGTCGGACTGGGCTCGCCTGCCGGGCAAGCTGCGGGACCAGATTCTCCAGGCCGCTCGGACCGACGGCCCGGCTGAGTACCGCGAACTGATCCGACGATACTTCCGGGAACTCGCCCGTCGCGGCGCCGGCGGCGCATCATCGGAGAAGAAACCATGAACCGCGTTGGAGACAGAGCCAATGCGTTACGTCCCTTGCTGCTTGTCGCGGCCTTGCTGGTGGTTGGGTTATTTGCGGCTCGGGCGGATGCTGACGTCGCCGCCTCCGGGCTTGCCATGTACGACGCGCGGATCGACAAGTCGGTCGACAAGGCCCTGGCGTACCTGGCCAGGAACCAACTCAAGGATGGTTCGTTCGCTTGCCCGATGAAGGGCAACACGGGGGTCACGAGCCTTTGCGTTATGGCGATGCTCGCCAAGGGCTATACTCCCGGGCGCGGGCCTTACGGCGATGCGATCAACCGCGGCGTGGACTTCGTGCTGGCCGGCCAGAAGGACAACGGCATGCTCGTCGGTGCGACCGCGTCGCACGGGCCGATGTACAGCCATCTCATAAGCTCGCTGATGCTGTCGGAGGTCTCGGGCATGGTCGATGCCGCTCGCCAGAAGCGCATCGATCGCGCCCTGGCCAGGGCGCTTCGATTGACGCTTGCGGCCCAGCAGCTCCGCAAGAGCCCCGTTCAGCAGGGCGGCTGGCGGTATCAGCACACCAGCGGCGACAGCGATATGTCCGTTACGGGCTGGGCGATGATGGGTCTGCGCAGCAGCCGCAACAACGGCGCCGCCGTGGGCGAAAAAGCCGTCAAGCAAGCGGTGCAGTTCGTCATGAACTGCCGCTGCCCCGACGGCGGGTTCGGCTACACGGGTCCGACCGACCCCGCACTTGCCCGTACGGGCACAGCCCTGCTGTGCCTGGAGCTTTGCGGACGCCACGGCGAGAAGGCGTCGCTGTCGGCCGGGGACTGGATTCTCAAGCACCTGCCGGTCCGTTTCGGCGGGTCAAACTTTTACTACGGCATGTACTATTGCTCGCAGGGCATGTTCCAACTGGGGGGCAACTACTGGCAGCGCTGGGCGGCCGTCATGTACGAGATGATGCTCAAGAACCAGAAGCCCGACGGATCCTGGCCGGCAGGCGTAAGCGCCGAAACCTCCGCGGGCCCATGCTACGCGACCGCCATGAGCGTGCTGGCGATGAGCGTGTCATATCGACAGTTGCCGATATATCAACGGTGAAGCGGTGGTCGGTAGTCCGTTCGCTTCAGATAGCAGGAATGCATGGGACCTGCCTGCCGGCGGGCAGGTGCAGATGCAGGGGAAGAAGAAGCAACGGCATCTTTCGCGGAGGACGCGGAGAGCACCAGCAGAGCCCCGCAGGGGCGGCGACGGCGCTTTGGCTTTCGGCCGGTCGTTGGTCTTAGAGCCAAAGCGGCGTAGTAGTGCAACTTCTTTTCTGTAAAGGGGGTATCCACTTGACGCAAGCGGGTCCTACATGTAGTGTCTCAAGCTATGAAAGCATTCCCCGGCCCCGTGGCAGGCGTCGATTATCCACGGAATCTTCAGGAGTTTGATCACTGGTTCGCGGAC
>CAZMBZ010000341.1:0-4917 GCA_964564285.1 uncultured Planctomycetaceae bacterium
ACGTACCTCGTGGGTATCAGTGCAATTCTGGCGGCGGTCATTGCCTGGGTAAGCGGTGAGGTGGAGCTTCCTGCGATGGTGGCGACAATCACAGCCGCGATCATGGGTATGACGATGCGGGCCGGAGTGGCTAAGGGCGAGGTCCGCAGGGCGATACTCCCTTTCGCGGTCGGTAGCCTGCTGCTGATTGGCGGGTGTACTGGCATGAGCAACGGCCAGAAGTACATTATCGCAGCCCAGGCCTACACCACGACAGCCAATACCGTTGCCACCCTTGTAAGGGCTGGAGAGTTTGGAGCGGCAGACAAGGCCCGAATCCGACTCCTTAACGATGTGAGCAAAGACATATTGCTCAAGATGCGTGGTGATTTGGTAGCGGGGAAAACGATGGATTTCCCATACGCTTTATCCCAGTTCCAGACTGTGATTGACGAGTTGCTACGTATGCAACTGACAGCCCAGGCGGCGAGCAATAGAAAGGAAACCGCGAGCAATGGACCCGATAACCCAAATCCTAGTGGGCTTGACTGCGGCGCTAAATACGGCGTCGTTGCTGGCAAAGGTAATCGCGGAGTACCAGCAAACCGGGCGCACTCCAACCCCGGGCGAAATCGAGGCTGCCACCCGAGCGGCATTGGAGGCCCATGCCAACCTCGACGCCGCACTGAATGGCGACCCGCCTACCGAGATCCAGCCATAGCCAGCGGGAAGCCCGAAGTCGAATGGGACTGACATGGAAGCCAAGTGGGACATAATCGTCGCAAACTGGGCCACAGACCACCGTTTGGCGGCCTCTGACGCGATTGTGCGGTATTCCGGGACCGGGCCTTGGCTGGAAGCCCACAAGATGCACCAGGCCGGGGCATGCGAGCGGGTTGTGCGTGAGCACTTGAGCATGGTAGACGGCAAGACGGAGTAAGCAATGGTCGAAGAGACAAGCAATATAGAAGGCCAGGCACCCAAGCCTCGCAACTCAAGTTGGTTCCAGCCTGGGAACAAGATCGGAGCGAAAGGGCGGGGCAAAGGTGCCAAGGCGAAGCTCACAAAGCAGATTCTCGAATTGCTCCAAGGCACAATCGGCCGGCGGGGGGCACGGTGCAGGGCAAAGCTGGTCAAAGAGGGCATTGAGGTATCGGACCTGACCGATGAGCAATGCTGGATCGACAACCTCGACGAAGACCTGTTTATCAAGGTGCTGACCCACTTGCTGCCTAAGGGCGTCGAGCTATCGGCGCTGGACGAGGACGGCGAACCGACGAGGCCGGTCATTGTGATGTACGGGACGAAGAACTACGAAGCCGCAGTCAAGGGTAATGGCGACGATGGTAGCGATGCCTGACTTAACAATACCAAATGCACGATTCCAGGACGGAGCATACGCCTGGCAACGTGACGCCTTCCGCAGTTTCGACGACGGGCAGGCGAGGATCGCTCATTTGGTGGTGCATCGCCGCGGTAGGAAGACCAGCCTGGCCCTGAATATCGCCATCCGCGAGTGTTGCCGGAAGCCTAAAACTGTCATCAGATACATCGCTCCCAAGCGGGTTAATGCGTATGATATATGCTGGGAAGACCCGAACATGCTGTTCAGCTTCATGCCCGACGAAAAGGTAATGTCATGGACTGCCAATAAGAGCGACTTGTCGATCACGTTTGGCAACGGGTCGCTGCTGAAGATGCACGGTGCCGATAAGATTGCCGAGGGCAAGCGTGGTCTTGGCGGGGCCGGGTTCGTGGTCGATGAGTGGAGCTACCACGAGAGCGATTACGTCTACAACGCCGTTATCCAGCCGATCATCCGCGAATCCGGTGGGTGGGTCTGGTTCCTCTACACCCCCAACGGCATGAACCATGCCTACGACATGCTCACACGGGCACAGGAGGACGTTAAGGGCGGTCGCACGGACACCTACGTCAAGATACTCCGCGCGTCCGAGTCTGGGCTCGTCAAGCCCGAGGAATTGGCCGAGGCCGAGCGGACCATGCCTCACTCGCTGTACCAGCAGGAATACGAGTGCGAGTTCCTGTCCAGTAGCGACATGGTGCTGATTCAGGCGTACCAGATCGAGCGACTCAAGGGCATCAACCATGGGCATACCGGCGTGCGGCGTATCATCGCTTGCGACCCGGCGTTCGAGGGCGACTCCTGCGTGATTATGTGCATCGAGAACACCCGTGTACTTGAGAAACAGGTAATGCACCCCGACCGGACGGGCGAGATCGTCGCGGCCTGTCTGGCGATGGGTAGCCGGTTCAAGACGCCCAATTACGTTATCGACTGCATCGGCAACGGCAAGGGCGCTGCTGACGGCCTGAGCGACATTGACGGTACGTTCGTGCAATATTTCAACTCATCCGAGAAGGCGAACGAGAGCGAGCCCCGCATGGCAAACCGCCGGGCGGAGGCTTGGTGGTACGCGATGACCGAGATCGTCGAGGGGCGAGTCGCCTACATCGAAGACCCGGAGATTCGCAAGCAGTTGTGCTCGGTCCTCTACTCCGTACCGAATGGACGTGTGCAGATGGAAGCGAAGACCAAGGTCCGCGGCCGCTTAGGACGTTCGCCTGACGATGCCGACTGCTGGATATACGGCCAATGGGGACTGAAGAACACCGAACCGATCCGAGGCGATGGCACTTTCAGTGCTCGGCGCAACTTCGTTCCGGCAGGTGCTGGGATGGGAGGTATGGCCTAGATGACCATAACCGAAACCAAACTTATCGAGAAGCTCCACGACTGGTATCGGGCTGCCGCCGACCCGTCCCAGGGCAAGGAATGGCGTAAGCGGGCGGCCAAGTGCCTCCGGTTCTATGACGGCACCGGCCAATGGTCTGAGGCCGTCAAGATGCTGCTGGCTCAACAGAACCGCCCCGCCCTGACCATCAACCGGATTCTGCCTACCGTTAACGTGGTATGGGGGCAGTTGATACAGAACAAGACCGAGCTTCGCCTTGCTCCCAAGAAGCGCGGCACCAAGGAAATCGCCGAGCTTGGCTCTGCCCTGCTCAAGGATGTGATGGACTCCTGCCAGGGCTACGACGCTTCGAGCGACGCATTCAGGGACGGGATTATCACGGGCAAGGGCTGGATGGTGGCGGATCATGTGTACGAGCGCGACCCGGTGACTGGCGAATTGATCGTCGAGGCTCCGAGTCCGCTGTTCATGTACGAAGACCCCCGATGCACCGACTACGACATCAACAAGGGCGAGTACGTCTTTCGTGAGCGGTTCTGGACCAAGAACAAGCTCAAGGCATACTTCCCGAGCAAGTACAAGGAGGCCCTGGCCGCGGCGTATGCCGACTGGATGGAGCCCGTCGACGACGAATCAGGCGACCAGATGGTCAGCCTCGTCAACGCGCTCAACGCCATGAACGGCAATCAGAGCGTGATTGGCTCCGATGGCGAACTGACTGGCGTGGTCGTGCGGGAGTGCTACTGGAAAGAGTACAAGGCGGTCAAGATGGCCGTGATACGCCTTCCTGACGGCAGTACCCAGACGGGCGAGATTCGCGGCAAGGACGACGCCGCGATGCTGGAAGCGTTCACCCAGGCCCGTCCAGATATGTCAATATCCACGGTCGATACGGTCGTGTGCAATCTCAAGCTGGCCGTGATGGTTGGCGATTTGATGCTGCGGCGCGAGGACGACCCGCTGAACGGGATGACGCGATTCCCGTTCGTTCGATTCAGTCCGTATTGGATTCACGGCGAGCCGTTTGGGGTGGTGGACAATCTGATAGGTCCGCAAGAGGAACTCAACAAGAGCCGGTCGAACCTGCTGCACGACGCGAACCTGACCGGAAATCCGGGGTGGCGGGCTACACAGGCGAATCCAAAAGGGCAGCGGCAGTTGGCAGAGTACGGCTCAACGCCTGGCGTACTGCTGGAAGAGGCGGACTTTGGCGGCAAGATTGAGCGTATGGAGGCCGGCGGGTTATCCCCTGCCCACGGGCAGCTATCCGAGATAAACGCGGCCGACATTCAGCAGATAAGCGGTGCTAATCCGAACCTGATGGGCACGCCTACCGAGAGCAATGAGAGCGGCAGGGCGCGGCTGATCCAGCAGGAGGCAGGCCTGAAGGTGCTCGCCCCGGTGCTGGGTAACTACTACCGAAGCCAGTCCATGCTGGGCGATGCCGTCTGGGAGTACATTCGGCGGAACGGGGTCTACGACGCCCGAGAGGTCGGCGCCATCGTGGACCGCGACATCATCGAGTCGCTGGGCGGGTTGGCTGGCATAGCCGAGCAGATGAACCGCTGGGATGTCGGCTACTACGGCGTGAAGGCCGTGCCCGGCAAGACTACGGCGGCGTGGACGGATGTACAGATCGACGAGATTCGTAACGTCATCGAGATATTCGGCCAGACGGGCTTGCAGTTGCCGCCGGTTGCAGCGCAGGAAATGGCGATTCAGGTACTCGAATTGTCCAGCTTCCCCGGTTCGTCCAAGATCGCCGATCAGTTGCGGCAGACACCCCCGATGCCCATACCGCAGGAGCAGCCGGGGCAGCCTCAGAACCCGAAACAAGGCACCCGCCAGGGCGCGGCGCTCGCTGCGTCTGGCGGATAAGAGGATACAGAGTAAATGGCAATTGGCAAAGTAATGCAGATAATTCTTCACAATCAAGCTGTTTGTGATCAGCAAGAGGCGAGTGCTGTTCACACGGTAAAACTGTTTTATCGACACGACAAACTAAGCAGCTACGTCAACCTTGTGCAGTCATACGCAAATGGTTCATTCGCGGAATCGAATCATGCAGGCCCCGATGGGGAAGTTCCGATCGTAGCATCAGAGTTGGCGGTGTTAGCTGAGTTCGCGTTGCTTGGCATACTCGACGCCACTAGGAAGGCTGCTGATTCCGGCGATTTGGACATATGCCGCACAAGCGGCGAATAGACGGCGCATGACAACT
>CAZMBZ010000342.1:0-4890 GCA_964564285.1 uncultured Planctomycetaceae bacterium
AGTCGCCCCCCCTGTCCGCCCAGGTGCTCTGAGCGGTGGTAATGCCCTGAACTTGGCTCATCTTGTTGTCGTCGGCGACGTTGGTGTCGATCATGATCAACTCGCCGAACGAGTGATGATGGTGCCCCGAAGCCGTCGCGATGTACCTGGTCGAATTAGGAACCGCGCGAATGTTCCACTCGCCGTTAGGCCGAAACCGTCGGCCATCGGGCTTCTTCTCGGCCTTATACGACAGCGGAAGCGGATAATTCCCGTGCGGTGCCCGAGGATCCCTGCCATCGGGATAGCATGTCCAGATATGATGCGCCACGCAGTCGTCGCGGTCCACGTAGTCCCAGCGGGTGTAGACAATCTTGCCGTCGCGATCGACGCTGGGATTCCATTCGTTGGTCTCGTGATAGCTGATGGGGATGATGTCCGAACCGTCATCTTTCATCGAGTGCAGGGCGAATGTCATGAGCGGCCTGGATGCGCTGCATCGCAGATACCCCCCCCGCCGTTCGGATATGAAGGCGATACGTCCATTCGGTAGCCAGGTCGGATCGAAATCGTTCTGGCTGCTCTCCATGAGCCCCTGGCCGTTAAAGTTGACCTTGCCGTCGGTGAGTTGCGTAAGCTTTGACCCGTCAACGTTCACGGTGAAGATGTGGTAGCACTTGTCTTTGATGTTGTTCCATGCAAATGCGATTCGTCGGGCGTCGAAGGAAAGGTCCGGCCGAAGAAACGCCCCACCGGCCAGGCCCTTGCCCTTAAACCTGCCTTTTTCCACAACTGATTTCGCCAGCACATCGACGATGATGGGGTTGCTCTTGAAGTTTCGCAGGATGAATATCCCGCCACCGGGTTTGGCATTCCACCCCACGTACTGATCCACCATGTGACGGGGACCGCCAGGCTTCATGTACCCCATGAAAAGAAGATCGTCGAACGCCAGCAATGGGTTGGAGAGCGCCGCCTGCCGGGTAACTGCCCGCAATTGCTTATAGAGCTCCCTGGCCTGCGCGGCATCGCCTGACTTCTGAACGCCTGCCGCCTGGGCGGCGATGTCACTGACGGTCTTTTCGATTGTCCGCAAATCAGGAGCGCCCGGCATTTCCGCCAGGTTCGCCAGCAGCGCCCGGGTCCGGCGAAGTTGAACGCCCAGGGGGCTCTTGTCCGTGGTAAGCACAAGAGATTGCTCATCCAGGACATGCGGGTTCTTGCCGGGTTCGCATCGCTTGCCAGCCTTCAAGCCTGCTTCGATGCGACCGTACTCCTGAGCCCATAAAGCCTCGATGGCTGGTTCCCACGGCCCGGCCGCGGGCTCGTCGGCCAAGGCAATATCGCTGATGCTACCGCAGGTGAAAATCAGGCAGATGCACGAAATCATCAGGAAGGTTTCGCGACGACGGAAGCAATTCACAAAAAAACTCCAACTCAGAGTATCACACGTAATTAGCTGGTCACTGACACCAGTCAGCGATTGACATAATCCTACCATTGAACCGCTCGACACCCAACGAGTTCCTGCTCGATCCTGATCGCTCGCGGTCAGAACACCCCCCTGCCGTTGCGGCCCGTCCGGCCGGAAACCGAGAAGCCTCCACAACTCGACAGCAACCTTCCCCCAACCAATATCGCCAGCAAATTTTGGAACGACGCGCAAAATACGCTAAACGCCGCCCTATAATACTCTGCGGTTGCCGGAGTGTTGGTAAGGATGCCAACACAAGGTTGCGCCGTGCCTTAACCGCATTCACACTTCTGACAAAAGGAGATTACCGTGGACCGCATCCTGGATCTGCTCCAAGAGTACCTGCCGCCCGTCATCGGCGTGTTGGTCGTCATTGTTGTTGCCTTTGTAGTGGCGGGCTGGGTTCGCACACTCGTCACACGCGCCCTGCTCAAGATCAAGATCGAGAAGACCCTCACCACCTTCCTTGGCAGCCTGGCCAAGTGGGGAGTGCTGATCCTGGCGATCATCGCCTGCCTCGGCGTGTTCGGGGTGGACACCACAAGCTTCGCCGCCGTCATAGGCGCCAGCGCCCTTGCTATCGGCCTGGCGTTCCAGGGAAGCCTGTCGAGCCTCGCCGCCGGTGTGATGCTGCTGATATTCCGGCCGTTCAAGGTCGATGACGTTGTCTCCGTCGCGGGGCAACTCGGCAAGGTCGAGGCGATATCACTTTTCACCACGAACATGGACACCTTCGACAACCGACGGATCATCCTTCCCAACAGCGCCGTGTTCGCAACAACCATCGAGAACATCACGCATCATTCAACCCGCCGCGTGGACGTGGCCGTCGGCACGGAGTACTCCGCCGACCTGGACCGCGTGCGAGAGGTACTGGAAGACGCAGCCGCGACCTGCCCAGGAAGGATAAGCGAACCCGAGACCCAGGTCGTGCTGCTGGAACTGGGCGCATCGTCGATAAACTGGTCCGTGAGGGTCTGGGCCAAGACGACCGACTACTGGCCCATCCGCCAGGCGCTCACCCGCCAAGTGAAGAAGGCCCTCGACGACGCGAGCCTCGGCATCCCGTTCCCGCAAATGGACGTCCACCTCGACCCCCCGGCCGGTAACTGAGAATCGCCTGCGGGTGGACCATAGACGAACCGGCGACAACGGGCTCGACGTGCTTCTTGCAGGCCGGGCAGTAGTCTCAATGGACCATGTGTTCGGTTACGACGGTGCGAAGGTCTTCGAGGATGTTCTCGATGGTTCGCGTGCGCCGGCACCGCTGAAACTCCCCGCCGCAACAGGGGCAGCATTCGAGACGCTGTTCTTTCCGCTGGCCGATGGCCGCCAGTTTCTCTACCTGTGCATCGGTCAGCGTTCCATCAAACGCCGCCCCCAGCAGCACCCTAATCGGTTCGTTTGCCTTGATTCTCGCATCCATTCCCTGCAAATACCACGAGCAAGGGGCTGGCGCAAGTCAGACTTCTCAGAATTTGTCACATTCTTGTCTGCGTATGTGTTGCAGATGGGTGAAGTGTTACCAGAAAAGAAGAAACAAAACATGCTCTTACAAACACACTACCAACGCCAAAGCCCCCCGCCGCTATCGTGTTGGCTTCCAGACAATCCGGCCGGTGCGGTCGACGTAGCCCCACTTGGCGTTTTTGTAGTCCCCCGCCCCTGCGCAAATCCAGGACAAGTTATTTCGGGTTACCCCCATCGTGAACCTGCTCAGGCCGTCGCGAAAATCCTCCGCGTAATCGAACTGCGGTTCGATCACAATCCGGCCAGTTGTATCCACGAAACCAATCTTCCTGCCCTTCGAGACCCGCGCCCGGCCCTCGTGGAATTGCAGCCCGTAGTTATGGAGATAGATCCCGTCAAACCCCTGGCTGCGCAATCGGCACTTGAGGTCCATAATGCCGAATCTCTTGTCGATCGTTTCGACCACTGCCAGTCGCGGCGGGCCTTTGGGGTCGGCCCGTCCAAAGCGAGGATTGGCATGCATTGCATCCCCTATTATCCCCCACAGTATCGACGCCACTTCCCTCGGGGTCGCGGGTTGTTTTGCTTTCGGTTTCAGTGGCGCCGGAGCACGACCGTAGTAGATGCCGGTACAATCGAACCTTCCGATGTCCCTGTAGATCGGTGGCGTGAACCAGAGGCCCCGCCGATCGGTCAGGCCGTAGAGATTGTTCTTGGAGGTCATCGTCAGACCATCGTCATATACCGGCGGCGGAAAGCTTCGCGCAGGCTTTCGCCTTGCCACGCACCGGCCGGTCTTGTCTATCCATAACCGCTTGGCTCCCTGCAACGCCCTCGCCTGCCCCCGACAGAACACAGTGACACGGTCAAACTGACACGGGATGACCTCTCGCCCGGTGAAGTCGACAAACCCCCACTTGCCACCCCGACGGACCGCTATAAGCCCTTCGGTCGGCCACAGCAGGCTTTCATTGATCGTTCCGGTTATCTGTCTGCCCTGGTCGTCCAGAAGACCCATGTAACCACCAGATTCCACTAACCAGAAACCACCACGGAACACAGGCATGATCTTGGACCTCGCCGCCACACGTACTTTGCCGTTCTGGTCGACCAAGCCGTACTTGTCGCCCACGGCAAAGCCTGCCAGACCGTGGTTCAGTTCACCCAAGACATCCAGCGGTCTGTCAAGCAACATTCGGCCGCGTGAATCTATCATTTGCCAACCCCGACCGGTCCGCAACGCTGCTCTGCCTTCGTTAAAACCGCGACCCCAGGTAACACGCCTGTTTTGCCAATACTCCATCCCAATCGGAGGCGAAGCTTGACTGATGGCGTCAATGCCGATTTTGCCAGTCGGCTCATACTTGGCTGGGACGATGAGCCTACCCGACCGGTCGATGTAGCCCACCTTGCCGTCAACCAAAACAGGATACAGGCAGGTCCGCCCCGTCACGCCATTGACGCCCGCTAGAACGCCATCGGGCACGTCGATCTGCAGGCCGATCCATAGCCCGGCCGCGATGAACGGCGCCATGCAACCTACGCCCGTTATCAATCCGCCGCGTCGCATTTCGATGGGCTCCTTTCGCGGTCCGATGTGTCGTCCGATTTGCCGCTCGGGCAGTCGCGTATCCAGAGGTATGACGAACCGGCAATGGGTTTCTTAGATGGCTTTTCGATTCGCAGTCTCAGGTCAGAGCGAACCTTTCTTAATCGCCGTGGGTCTGCTAGATTGCGGGCATTGCTTTCTCGACACACTCAATACCAGGAGATCGGCATGCGGAATGACATCGGCAGGACCATGAATCGACGCGGGTTTCTCAAGGCGATCGGCCTTGGCGCGGCCGGGCTGGCTGTCGGCCCGATGGTGCGTGGTGCCGCTGCCGCAGCCAGCGTTTCCGGCAAGAAACTCAACTTCATCATCATCTTCACTGACGACCAGGGCTATCAGGACGTCGGCTGTTTCG
>CAZMBZ010000343.1:0-1733 GCA_964564285.1 uncultured Planctomycetaceae bacterium
GATATGGCTGTGGGGCGGCCCGTCGCAACATGACACGTTCGACCCCAAGCCCGAGGCAGGCCGGGACTACTGCGGCGAGTGGAACAAGCCTATCGAGACCAACGTCAAGGGCATACGGATTTGCCAGATGCTCCCCGAACTCGCCAAGCAGGCTGACAAGTACTCCATCATTCGCAGCATGACGCACGGCCAGTTCGGCCACGAGACGGCTTCGTACCTGGTGCAGACCGGTCGCATGCCGGGCAGCGGGCAGGTCTTCCCCGCTGTCGGGGCGGTTGTCTCTCATTTCAAGGGCTACGATGCGGGCTACACCGGGCTGATTCCGCCGTACATCGTCCTGACCACGCTTCAGGGGCGGTTCTCGGAGTGCGGGTTCCTGCCCTCGACGTGCAAGCCTTTCGCCACCGGCGGCGACCCGGGCAAGGAGCGGTTCGTTGTCGAAGGTGTCGTCGCCCAGGGCATTTCCGACCAGCGCCAGAAGGACCGTCGCGAGCTGTTCCACAAGCTCGATACGCTCGGCAGGGCGATGAAGGACAATCCCCAACTAGCGAAGTACAGACAGTGCGAGAACAAGGCATACGATCTGATAATGGGTGACGCCGGGAAGGTCTTCGATCTTTCGCAAGAGACCAACGAAGTTCGCGATGCCTACGGCAGGAACACGCTGGGGCAGTCCTGCCTGATGGCTCGGCGGCTCGTCGAAAAGGGCGTCCCCTACATCACCATCAATGCCAAGGGATGGGACACTCACAAGCAGCATTTCCAGGCAATGCGCCGAAAGCTGCCGGAGCTCGACCAGGGCCTGGCGACGCTGCTGAAGGATCTCGCCGATCGCGGGCTGCTCGACAGCACGATCGTATGGTGCGGCGGCGAGTTCGGGCGGACTCCCAAGGTGGCTTGGAACCCGCCGTGGTCCGGTGGGCGGGGGCACTGGGGCAAGGTGTTTTCAACTTTGGTGGCGGGCGGCGGGTTCAAGGGCGGCCAGGTCGTCGGATCATCCGACGCCGAGGGCGCGGAGGTCAAGGATCGTCCCGTGTATCCGTGCGACCTGATCGCCAGCATGTACGACTTGCTGGGTATCGATGCAAACGCGGAGCTTCCGCATCCCCATGGTCTGAAGTTCACCGCCGTGCCCGGCAAGGCCGACGGCGTAAAAATGGGCGGCATGCTCAAGGAAATAATGTAATAGCTGGAGTGTCCCATGAACTCAACGAGACTGCATGCGATCCTGGCTGCCGCGGCGGTACTATCGCTTGCCCTGGTTGCCCTGGGTCAGCAGAGGGCTCCGCGCATCGGTTACGTAGTCCCGGCCGGGGGCAAGCAGGGCACCACGTTCCAGGTTGTCATCGGCGGGCGGTTTCTCGACGGGGCCTCCGGCGTGATTGTCTCCGGCGATGGCGTCGAGGCCACGGTGGTCGAGCACAACAGGCCGATGTCGGGCACCCAGTTCCAACTACTGCGGGATGAGTTAAAGGAACTGATGGCCAGGAAACTCGCCGCCACCAGGCCGGTCTTGTCTGCCTGGAGAAACAGGAAGAACAAGCAAGGCAAGAAGGCCAGGCCCGCCAGGCCCGCATCGTTGAAAAAGCCAGCCCCGCCCGCAAAGACCCGCGCAACGGGCAAGGCTGTCAAGCCACCGACTTCGCCGACTGTCAGGCCCGGATCGACCGGAAAGGCGCAAACCAACGCCAAGCCGCCGGCCAAGCCAACCTGGTCGGACGCCGACGAGAAGA
>CAZMBZ010000343.1:1833-4854 GCA_964564285.1 uncultured Planctomycetaceae bacterium
CAAACCAACGCCAAGCCGCCGGCCAAGCCAACCTGGTCGGACGCCGACGAGAAGAAGCTTGCCGAGGTCCGTTACAAACTTCGCAATGCTCCTAACAGGAAGATCGCCCCGGCGCTTATCGAGACCGTCTTTGTTGAAGTGAAAGTGGCCCCCAACGCCCGGCCCGGCAAGCGGGAACTGCGGATGGTGACAAGACTGGGTATCACCAACCCGATGGTGTTTTGCGTCGGACAACTTCCGGAGTTCAACGAATCCTCCCCGGTCAGCACGGGTCAGATGACAAATCTCCGGCGAGCAAGAACCCCGGCCGATACGGACACGGAGATTACGCTGCCTGCCATCGTCAACGGGCAGATCATGCCCGGCGACGTCGATCGCTTCAAGTTCAAGGCTCGAAAGGGCCAACGGATTGTTGTCTCTGCTGCGGCTCGCGAGTTGATTCCCTACCTCGCCGACGCCGTCCCCGGGTGGTTCCAGGCCACTCTTTCGCTGCGGGATTCCAAGGGCAAGGAACTGATCTACGCCGACCGCTACCGCTTCCACCAGGACCCGGTGCTGTACTACGAAATCCAGAAGGATGACGAGTATGTCGTCGAGGTCCGCGACTCCATCTATCGAGGCCGGGAGGATTTCATCTATCGGATTTCCCTGGGCCAACTGCCGTTCATTACGAGCATCTTCCCGCTTGGCGGCCGGGCTGGCGGCAGGACCGCGATCGAACTGACCGGCTGGAACCTGCCTGCCGCCGGCATCGTGTGCAATGACCAGAACCGCGTGCCAGGCGTCTATCCGGTTTCGGTGGGGTTCCGCCCGCGAGTTTCCAACTGCCTGCCGTTTGCGGTGGATGATCTGCCGGAATGCCTGGACAGGCCCGGCAACGATGGCCCGAAGACGGCCCGGAAGGTCAAGCTGCCGATCATCGTTAACGGGCGAATCGACAGGCCCGGCGACCGCGACGTGTTCAGCTTTCACGGCAAGGCCGGCAGCGAGTTTGTCGCTGAGGTCGTCGCTCGCAGGCTGGATTCGCCGCTGGATTCGATGCTGAGGCTTACCGACTCAGCCGGTAAGCAACTCGCCTGCAACGACGACACCGATGACAGGGGCGAGGGCCTGGAGACGCACCATGCCGACTCTTTCATACGAGTCAGCCTTCCCGCCGATGGCACGTATTACATCCACTTGGGCGACACCCAGAAAAAGGGCGGGCGCGAGTACGCCTATCGCCTTCGCATGAGCCAGCCGAGGCCTGACTTCGAACTGCGGATCGTGCCCTCGAGCGTCAATATGCGACCGGGGGCCTCCGTGCCGGTCACCGTCTGTGCGATTCGCAGGGATGGGTTCGACGGCGAGATCAAGCTTGCGATGAAGCCGGCCAGCAGCCCCTTCAAGCTGGGCGGCGCGTGCATCCCCGCCGGGCAGGACAAGGTTCGCATTACGCTGACAGCCCCGCAGAAAGCCTTGAAGCAGCCCGTCAATCTGTTGATGGAGGGCAAGGCGAAGATCAATGGGCGGGTCGTGGTTCACCAGGCCGTGCCGGCTGAGGATATGATGCAGGCATTTCTATGGCGGCAACTCGTGGTCGCCGAGAACATGACGGTCAACGTGACAGGCCGCTGGACAGTAAGGGCGCCGGTGACTTTGGCCAGCGAGACTCCAGTGAAGATCCCCGTCGGCGGCACGACGCGGGTGCGGTTAAACCTCCCCGCAAGGGGCCGGGCCGCCGCTGCCGCTCAGGTCCAACTCGAGCTCGATGACCCGCCCGAGGGCGTCACGATTCAGAAGGTATCCCTGGGCGGCAAGGACCCGTCGATAGTTTTCAAGAGCGACCAGAAAAAGACCAAGCCAGGCCTGAAAGGCAACCTGATCGTCAACGCCTACATGACGCGGTTGGTCTCAGCCTCCAAGGGCAGCAAGAAAAAGGTAAGACGCCGCTTTCTGGTCAGCGCCCTGCCCGCCATGCCGTTCGAAGTGGTAGCCGGGAGTCGGTAGTCAGTCGTCGGTAGTCAGTCGTCGGTAGTCCGAGCCCTGCCCGCTTCAGCGAGCAGGGGAATCGGTGTCCAAGCCTGGCATCATTTGCCTTTAGCGGCGTCGGCGATTACGAGGTCCATCATCTTGCGGGAAATCACGATCTTGCGGACGTAGACCAGATCGTCGAGAGTTTGCCCGTCCTTGCCCTTCATTCGCTCGCCCAGGATGAACGGCCCGGCGACTTTGCCCGCAAGCTCCGAGAAGATCGGCTGGCCCTTGGTCGAACCTTCAATCACCGAGCCGTCGATGAGCTTGAACTTCCAATGGACTCGCCGCATGGGGTACTTCCTGCCGGTGTAGACCTTCTCGGGCTCGCCCATGCCTTTCCATCGCCAGGTCAGCTCCATCCGCTCGTCTTCCACCACGGCCTCGATGCTCAGCAGCGTCAGAAAATCCACCCGCCGCCAGCTCTTGGTCTTGTCGGACCAGACGATCCACGGTTTTTCGACGGTAGTGTAAAGCCCGCCTGGAAGCTGCCTGCCGTCGCTGAGTTCGATAACGCCGGGCAAGGCGTCGCCCCGGCGAAATGGCCGCTTCGAACTCAAGAAAGGGTTGGTGGCAGCGTTGGCATCCGCCGGCCTGGTCGTGGCGGCGGGCTTGTTCGGATCGACGGGCCTGGCCCGGTTCAGCCAGTAGTCCAGATCGCTGGCCGGCGCGGTGGCAGGAGCCTTGGCGACGGGTTGCGTGCCGTCCGCTGACGGCGCAGCCCCGGCCATCATCGCTAACGACACAATCAGGATGCACGCGTCTGAAATCATGACCGGTCTCCAACCAGCCAGTATAACGGTTGAGGCGGGTCCATCGCCAATATCAGTTTATGACACGCAGTCACCATTTGGAGCATTACCAATGATCTTGTTCTCATGGGCTTAGGCGATTATCATGTTTACCGACACGTCGTGGTTTTACGGGTTCGTCAGTTGCGAACAGTGCAACTGCAATAGCAAAGGGTGGAGATGCCATGAAGAAGTCGATTCTCGTTATCGTCAGTAT
>CAZMBZ010000344.1:0-4827 GCA_964564285.1 uncultured Planctomycetaceae bacterium
TGCTTCTTGCCCATGAGGCTGCGAAGCTCAAGCATGTTGATCTCTCGGGCGACGTGGGACTGGCGCTCAGCGAGCTACTCGCCCGATTTTCTTCCGGTTGCCAGGGCCTGTCTTCTGCCTTCCGGACGCACCAGAACACGCTTATCACCGCTGCAAGTTTGCGAGCGTTGAACGCATCAGGGCCGAGGTAGACCATCCGACCGCCGACATACTTCCTGAACTGCCCCTTCCGCTTGAAATACGAGAGCTTGGTATGCTTTGGCAAGATAGGGTGTGTTTTGCCGTTGAACGTGACCATTACCCTCCGCGGAATCTCCCTGATTAACAACCTTGTTTGCGGAGGTATTTCAGCCGCTGAGAGCAGAAATTTGATACCAAAAAAAGCTTTTATTTCGATACTTGGCAGGACGTGATGCTGTAACTGCTTTATTTATAATATGTTGCATTTTGTATTCCCCCGATTCCGAAGACCGATGCGCTATCCAATTGCGCCACGGGCGCTTGTTGCTGCTCTTGAGGCATTTTGTATGATGCCTTCGGCTCCAAGCCAAGCCGACGAAGGGTTATTATCCCCCGGATCGGGGCGCGAGTCAACTTTGGGGCGGGCTCTCGACGTTTACGCGTTTACTTACGGCTCGGCCCGGCGGGGTCCCGTGCCATCCCGCAAACCCTGACCGCCGCCGTCACCGTGTCCACCGCCCCGGCCGTTGCCGCTACCGCCCTGTCCGCCACCACGACCGTCGCCTGCCCCCTGTCCGCCGCCGCGGCCTGCGCCTTGTCCGCTGGCCCCGCGTCCCCAACCCCAGCGGCAGCGCTGCATGCGGGTTCGACTCGACCGAACTCTGCTGGCCATCAGGCCCATGAGCGACTTGCTCTGCTCGGGCGTCAGGTGTTCCCGAACCTCCAGGACATGCTCTGCCACGCGGCGTTCGAGGGCATTGTGGGCGAGCATCATCGTCTCGACCTTCGCCATGGCTTCCTGCCTGTCGGAGGCGGGGTCCTCCAATATCAAAGCCAAGTCCGCTTGAACCGTATCGAGCTGCGAAGCCAACCTGGCCGCGTCAGTCTGGAAGCTCGGGTCAGCTTCGTTGATGGTGCGTTCCTGCTGGGCCGACAGCGTCAGAAGGCGCGACATCGGCGGCCTGGCCCCGGCGGCGAGGTCTTCGCTCGGATAGCGGGCGAAGATGTACGAAGTCGAGCCCGCAATAAGGGCAGCCGTCACGATCGCAATCGCGGAAAGGTGTTTCATTGGTTTACCTCCCCGGTAGGCTTGCGGTCCGCCAACACGAGTTCCGACAAACCACCCGGCGTGCCCGATTCAAACATATCGAGATAAAGAGACGAGGCGGTGCGTTGCTGCAACTCCCCGATAGAGGGCGTGGGCAAGGGCAAAGGCGCAGTCCGGCCCCATCGTCCAGCCAGATGTCCCACGCCGACTGCAATGACGATCACCGCCGCCGCTTTGAGCACGACCGATACCCATCGAGGCCGCGTTGCGAAGATGCCGGCGCCGGCGTTCTCGCGAGCCCGCATAAGAACCCGCTGTCGCAGATCGACGTCCGGGCAGGCCGGCTCCCACTGACCCATGGCGCCCCAAACCTCGGCGAATTGCTCGTACTGAGCCCGGCACGCCTGGCAAGCGGCGAGGTGCTGCTCGATTTCCTCGCGCAGTTCCGGCTGAACGTGCCCGCCAAGCAAGTCCGTCATCTGGATGTCTGTAATGTGCTCCATAGCCCGTCCCTTCTCAATTCAACGCCGGCAGGGCAACAATCCTGCGGACGGATGTCACGATTCCTTCAATTCCGAGAGCGATTGTCGTAAATTCGCGTACGCACGCACCAGCAGCGATTCCACGGCCGACTGCGACCATCCGGTCGAATCGGTTATATCCTTATGCGACATTCCTTTATAGCGATGCAGGTTTATGACCACTCGCTGGCGGTCTGGCAGGTCCGCCACCGCCTGTTGAACCATGTCAATCCGCTCGCGGGCCTCGATCAGGTCCCGCCCGGCCGGGGCAGCCAGGGATGTGTCATCGGCGAGCCGGACAGGGCGACGCTTGCGGCTTCGAAGCACGTCGAGGCTGAGATTCACCGCGATTCGATAAATCCACGTCGTGACCTTGGCGGTGGGTTTGTAGCGGGCGGCGGAGCGATGTACACGCAGGAACACATCTTGGGCAACGTCCTCGGCCAGGTCCCATCTGCCCAACGTGCGGTAGGCGAACAGGAGGATGCCGCGTTGGTGACGCTTGACCAGTTCACCCAGCGCATGCATGTCGCCCGCTCCCACGGCCGCCACGAGATTCGCGTCGATTTCGGCGCTGTCTGGTTTCAAGTAGTTCTCCGGTCTTGAGGACTGGAGGTTAGCCAATCCTGACCCGTCGGGCAATACAGTATCCGCTCCTACCAGTATAGGACCATCGGGTCTCCGCTGGATGGAACTGTCCGCTTCGCGGGGACCAGGCGAATCCCCCGGCCGTGGAAATCATAAAAATCTCAACTCGACCGCAGGGAAGCGCCTGGACTGTCGTTAGAACCCTTGAAAGCGGCATCTCTGGCCAACCAGGTCGAGTCCGGATCGGCTGGGATATGCAGAGTTTGCCGCCAGGTCAGCGTATTGCGTGGCAAGCGAGTTTTGCCGCAATTTCTTACAGGTTTGCGAGAACGAAAGGGAAGAACAAGATGAAACGTATTCTGTCAATCATGTTGGCTGTCGTGATGGTTGCGGGTCTGGCCTCGATGGCGATGGCCAAGTGCAACGGCTGCGGCAAGGGCAAGGGCGATGGCCCGAAGGGTCCCAAGGGTCCTGGCGACGGCACGTGCCAGAAGGCGGCCTTCGGGCAGGGCTCAATCTTCCTGGCCGGCGGCGGCCAGAATCAGCATCAGAAAGGCAAGGGAGACGACGACAGACCGGGCAACGGCGAACAGGTCAAAGACCGCGAATGCCCCGACGGCCCCATAGGCCCTGATTGCCCCGAGGACTGCCCCGGATGCCCGGATTGCGACGGCGACGGACCCGGCGACGGCACGTGCCAGAACGCGGCTTTCGGGCAGGACTCCGCCATCGAGTGCGCCGGCCGCACTCGCGATCGAGATCGTGACCGCGACCCCTCCCCCGATCAAGACCGCGACCGAGACCGTGACCCGGACGGCGACGGCGATTGCGACGGCCCCAATGGTGACGGCCCCAATGGCGACGGGATCTGCGATGGCCCGTGCCAGGAGATGACTTTCGCGCAGGACTCCGCCATCGAGCTGGCCAGGCGCAACCGCAAGGGCGACCGCGATGGTAAAGGCGATGGTAAAGGCAACCGCAAACGCGACCGCAAACGCAAACGCGACGGGTCATGCGACGGTGACGGGCCCGGCTTCATCGACAAAGATGGCGACGGCATCTGCGATCGTCAGTAGTAAAAGCAGCGATCCGCAAACGGACAACTGTGGGGCGGCCCCTGCCATCGAGGGGCTGTCCCATTTTATTAACTGCGATGGCATGGGAGAGGTAAGATGAAACGTGCAACCCGACTGATGTTGGTAGTGGCTCTCATAGCGGCCTCGGTTTCGGTCGTCATGGCAGGCAGGGGTAAGGGCAAAGGTGGCGGCGGTGGCGGAACAACCACTGCCCTGAGCGCAGCGGAAAAGGACGGCCTGGTCGTGCTGCGCGAGGAAGAGAAACTCGCCAGGGATGTGTACTTGAAACTCGCCGAGAAGTGGGATCTGCCGATCTTCACCAACATAGCCGCCTCCGAACAGCGGCATATGGATGCGGTCAAGAACCTCATCGACAAGTATGGTCTCGAAGATCCCGTGAAGGACAATACGATCGGCAAGTTCACCAATACGGCGTTCGCTGATCTGTACACTCAGCTTGTGGATCGGGGAAATGAATCCCTCGCAGATGCCCTGCAGGTGGGTGTGTTCATCGAAAAGCTGGACATCGACGACATAGCGCTGCTCCTAGAAGATGTCACGCACCGCGATATCGAGCGCGTGTACACCAACCTCCTGGCTGGATCGAACAACCACCTCGCCGCCTTCAACGCGGCCCTGGCGGCGCTTTAAGCCTCGGCCATAATGGGCGTGCCCGCGTTGTAAGCGGACCCGCCAGTCACGTTTAAAAATGCCGCCCGGCGGACAAACGCCCCGGGCGGCATTTTCATGTGTCAATGAACTCCAGCGTGATGGATCCCGACAGGTTGACGATCACGCCTGACCGTGGAGTCTCACTGCCAGTTCTGCGACTCGTCGGCCCAGGTTATGCGCCGTTTCCATGCCGATTTTGTCGGCTTCGATCCCGCCTTCACCACCGCTGAACAGGGCCGCGCCGAAGTGGGCGGAATCCCTGCCCTCGCTGACGCAGATCATGTCGTGACACAGCATGGCAGCCCGGACCGACTGGAGCGTCAACTCCTGCCCGCCGTTGCGGACGCCGCCGACGGTAAGCACGCCACCGATCTTGTCGCGAAACAGCCAGCCATTGCGACGGAACATCACGCAGCGGTCAATAAACGCCTTGCACTGGGCCGTCATGCCGCCGAAATACACCGGCGTGCCGATAACAATGCCTTTCACATCCGGGTCCGCCAGCATCGGTATCAGTTCGCTGAAGTCATCATCCCATCCGCATATCAGACCCTTCTTGCAGACTCCGCACGCGGTGCATGGGCCGATCTTCTTGCCCGCCAACTCGACCAGTTTCACCTCGACCCGCTCGTCCGTTTCCTGGGCGGACTGAAGGCAGGCCTCCATCGCCTTGAACGTGGACTGACCCTGACGGGGACTACAACAGATACCGAGAATTCGCACAGTCATTTCAATTCCTTTT
>CAZMBZ010000345.1:0-4819 GCA_964564285.1 uncultured Planctomycetaceae bacterium
TCCCGACAATCCGGCCCTTCTGCGCGAGTGGATCGTTTCGATAGAGAACAATTGGCGATTGGCAACCGCGATGGCCCGTTGTAGACTCTCGTCCATGGTTTCAGGGCCGAACGACAATCGAATTCGGCGGTTCTTCACGGGGAGGCCCACTGTGGGATTCTCGCTGATCGAGTTCCGCAAGAACAGGCGTCGCAAACGGCTGGCGGGCAAGGTGCTGTTCTGGGGCAGCCTGGCGGTGCTCATTCTGGACATGACCACGCCGTGGCCCACGCCTGTCCAAGGCCAGTACGCGGTATGGTGGCTGTTGGTGACGGCCTTTGGGGCGGGGTTGTGGCTGACGGCCAAGCGCCTGCCGCTGGAAGAGACCCTCGAAATCGCCAAGTATTGTCACGGGGAGCTCAAGGTCCCCGACCTGACCAGCGAACTGCACGTCACGATCGAGACGGCCGAGCGCATCCTCGGCGCACTGGCGCGGAAAGGCTACGCACGAGTCGAAGATCGTGGCGAGGTGCGAGTCTGGGTCTTCCCGGATATCAAGAGCCCCACCCCGCCGCAGCCGCCGACACCGACCAACCGCTCACATAACAACAGCAACTAATCGCGCCCACTTGGGCGTCTGCACGATTGCAAAAGAAAGGTTTCGACCATGCCCACCTATCACCAACCCCCGCCCGCTCAGCCAGACGAATACACCCCGCGCCGCAATCCCAGGCCCCCCAGGCCCCGGCCGGACGAGTATGGCATACGACCAGGCGATATCGCCAAGTACGGCGGCATAGCCGTTGTTGTGCTGCTGGTCGCATCGGCGATCTTCGTGTGGTTCTTCTGCCGGATCCAGGTCCAGAAGGGCCAGTTCGTCCCCTTGCTCCGCAAGACCGGCCTGGAGATGTCCAACGATGACATCCTGGCCCCGGACCCGACCTTCAAGGGCCCGCAGTTCGAGGTGCTGACCGAAGGCAGGCACTTCCGCAACCCGTACACGTGGCACTGGCCGGGCGCGCTCGATGCGACGGTGATCCCGCAGGGCAAGGTGGGCGTGCTGATCCGCCGTTACGGCCTGCCGCTGGAACTCGGGCAGGTCGTCACCGCCGATCCCAACCAGAAAGGCATTCTTCCGGAGCAGTACAACCCTGGCCGCTACTACCTGAACCAGTGGGAATACGCGGTCGAGCTCCTCCCGATGGTCAAGATCGAGCCAGGCTATCGTGGCGTGGTCACGAAAATGGTCGGCACGCCGGCGGCCAATCCGAATGTCTTTGTCGTCGCCAAGGGCGAACGCGGCACGCAGCCCTTCCTGCTGCCCAGCGGCACGTTCCCGGGATATTCGAACAAGTACGTCTACAAGGTCACGCCCATCGACGTTCGCAGCCAGAAGTTCGAGATGTCCAAGGAATACGGCATAACGTTCCCTTCGAAATACGGGTTCGACATCCGCGTCGAGGGCACGATCGAATGGGCACCCGACCTCGATAAGCTGCCCGAGTTGTTCGTCAAGTACGTCGACGAAAAGGATCTCCTCGAGTCCGGCGGGATCGCCAACATCCAGCGCAAGGTGATTCTGCCCCATGCCCGCTCGTACTTCCGTCTGGTCGGCGGGCAATACCGTGCGGTGGATTACATCACCGGCGACACGCGACTCCACGTGCAGAAGGAGGTCGAACGGCGACTGGGCGAAAGCTGCGCCGAGCAGGGCGTCGTCATTCGCTCGTTCGTTATCCGCGCCACCGAACCGCCGCGACAGATTCGCGAACAATACGAGCGACGCGAGATCGCCCAGCGGGAGATCGACCGCTTCGAGAAGGAAATCGAAACCGAAATCGGCAACGTCATTATGGTGGGCGCCACGCCGAAACTCGATAAAGACGCCAAGCCGCTTCTCGATGAACGGGGCGACCCGGTGTTCGAAGGCGGCACGCCTAAGAAGGACGCCCATGGCGAGGTGGCCCGCGAGGGCGGGCGACTGGCGAAGGTGATCCAGGAACGCCAAAAGGATCGCGAGAGCAAGTACGGCGAGGTCCGCGGCGGGATAGTCGGGCTGATCCGGGACGCCGAGCGATACGAGAAGGTCGAGATCATCAAGGCCGAGAGAGATAAGGGAGTCGCCGAGATCAATCTCGAGGCCGCAAAAGACAAGGCGGCCCAAGCCCTTGCCAAGGGCCAGGCCCAGGCCGAAGTGACCGTCATGAAGCACCGGGCCGAGGCACAGGCCGTCCAGGCCAAGATCGCCGCGTTCACCACCGGAGAACTCTACGCCGAATACCAGTTGATTACGAAGTTCGCCCCTGGCGTACGGCAAATCCTCTCCAACACCGATGGCCTGTTCGCCAAGCTGTTCGAGCGTTTCGCAAAGATCGGCCCGACCACCAAGCCGGCCGGCAAGTAGGAATCAGCACAACACCCGATCTCGAAAGGATCGATCATGATAATACGACGAATCGGTTTCCTCGTTCTTGGCCTGTTGATTGTTGGCGCCGCCGGCACAGCGGTCTGGCTGGGAGTTTGCTACAACTGGTGCGGGTACGGCGAGTCTCTTCAGTTGAGCCGCAACACGGGCGAGTCGGCCCCTGGCCGCTACGCCGGCGAAGGCCAGCAGGGCGTGGTCGAGCGAATGCGCGGGCCGGGGCGACACTTCCTGAACCCCTGGACCTATTCGGTCAAGAAGGTGCCCGACCTGGTCATCCCGCCAGGGAAGATCGCCGTGGTTACGAACAACATCGGCAAGGACCTTCCCGCCGATAGGTTCATCGCCGAACCCGACGAAAAGGGCACCCAAAAGCGCGTCCTCACGCCGGGCGTTTGGCGAATCAATGAGTTCGGCCAGACGACGACGAGAACCAACGAGTTGGGCCAGACGACGAAGATCGAGGACGCTACGATCATCGAGCCCGGGTATGTCGGAGTCCAGACCCTTCGCGAGGGCAAGAACAAGGGCATCCTGCAGACCGTTCTCCAGGCCGGCTACTACAACATCAATCCCGCCGAGATCCGCGTCGACAGCGTCGAGATCGGCTACCGCGTCTGGGAAATCCAGTCCGAGGGCAAGATGGTGACCATCAAGGGCAAGGACGGCAAGCCGCTGCAGGTCCAGCAGTTTGTCGACGGAAGCGGCGTGTCGTTCCCGCTGGCCGACGGCAAGCAGATGCATCTGGACTTCACGGTGGTCTGGGGGATCTTCCCGGAAGATGCCCCGCGAATCATCCGCGAGTACGGCACGGTGGAAGAGGTCGAGCAGAAGATCATCGAGCCGCAGGTGCTGAGCATCTGCAAGAACGCCGGCTCGAACCTTACGACACAGGAGTTCATCGAAGGCACCACCCGCGAGACATTCCAGAATGACGTCACCGAGTCCCTCCAGGCCATCGGCAAGCAAAAGGGCATCCACTTCCTGATCGCCCTGGTCCGCGGGTTCCACCCGGCTGAGGATATCAAGGCGACCATCCAGGCACGAATGCTGGCCGAAGAGGAGAAGATCACGCTGCGAATGGAAACCAAGCGGGACACCGTGGCGGCCGCGCTGGAACAGGCCGAGCGAATGGTCGAGGTCGCCGTCAAGGACTTCGATGCCGAAACCGAAGCGCTCGTGCGTGAGGAGGAGGAACGCGGCAAGAAGCGTGCGGCGGAAATCCAGGCCGAGGCGGATCGGAAGGTTGCGTCCCTGCTAAAGGCGGCCGAGGAGACCAAGGCCCAGACCGTCAAGATCCTCGGCCAGGCCGATGCCGATGTGATCGAGGCGACCAAGAAGGCTGAAGCCATGAGGCTGCAACTTCTCATCCAGGCCTACGGCGGAGCTCACCAATACAACCTCGCGACGTTCGCCGAGTCGCTGCCCGATGATATCAGAATCGAATACCGCTACGCCGGCCCGGGCACCCTGTGGACGGAGATGCGGCAGAGCTTCACCGAACTGGCCGCCAAGAAGATTCTGGAGAAACCGGACGCCACGCCCAAGACCAACGAGTGAGGTCCGATACGGGTTTCCGGAAACAACGCCTACGACGGAGTTCTCATAGAGCCCCTACCGCCGGTCCGGGCAAGACCTGCGCTTAGCAGTCCGTTTAGCCCGGATTTCCTGGTTTAGGTTTCGTCCTTGGGTATAATAGAGAATCGTTCGACCGCATAAAAAAAGGGTTTCCTCAAGATGAAGGGCAGCAAAACTGGAGAATCCAATGGGTGAAAGCGGCAAGGATGCCATTCGCGTGGGATTTGACGGGAGTCTGAAGCTGGAGTTCCACGGATCGAAGATCACCAGCGGCGCAGGACTGATCCCATATCGAGAGTTGGACGAGGCGTTGGGTTTGCATCTGGGCAGGGCAGTGAGTGTCCAGAAGAGTTTCATCATAGCACTCCTTCGTTGTAGAAAAAGAATGGCCCGCCGGGGCCTGTCCGTGATCGACGGGGCACCTGCCCACGCAACTACCATCAACCTACACTAGCCTGGGCCTGCCGACGGTGATCGACCTGATCCCCGCCACCAGCTTCGCGAATACGGCGCGAGCGGTCGCCTTCCGCATGATCCGGGAGGCGATGAATGGAGAAGAGCCCACAATAGCGGGAACGGGCCACTCACTTGACCGGGGCGATGCTGGACCGGCTGACGCACCGGGTACCCAAGGCCATGGATGACCGGACATCGGCCTCGCGGAGAAATTTAACGCACTATATCAGAAAGGAGTTGCCCCATGGGCGATAGGAAAGGCAAGAAGGATAAGGCCAAAGGGAATCGGCAGAAGAAAGCTAAACAACAGAAGGCTACAAAGCAGAAACAGGACAAGCGGCAGCCCCAGACCCCCTAAGCCTGGGGCCAGCAAGACGGATACAC
>CAZMBZ010000346.1:0-4805 GCA_964564285.1 uncultured Planctomycetaceae bacterium
ATCGGCGCCTCTTCCAGAGGCCTGACGACCGGTTCAAGCTCGGCGGGGCCTTGGGCGCGGATTACCAGCCCGCTGTCTGTCCGCCGCCAGGCGACTCGAATTGCCCCGGCCGGGGTGGGCGTCGCCCCTTCGACCCAGAACAGGCGATCCGGAAACGGGCTGATGAGGAACTTGCGGAATCCGCTTTCCAGCGGCCTAACTCCAAGCACGTGCGCGTGATAGTGATAGGCCGGCAGCGCGCTCCAGCCATGGCAGAGGCTGCCCGCATTGCTGAAATCGGAGCTTCCCAACTGGGTCTCCCAGAAGCTGCTCGCCCCTTGAAAGACCATCGGCTCGAAGTTCCTCGCGATGGTATCGGCGCAGAATCCGCGGGCGGTCTCGTCGCCATCCATCATCGCCAGCCATTGGTAGAGCAGAGAACTCAGCGTCATCGAGATCAGCTTGCCCGAGTATATCCGCTCCAGGATTCGCGGCCGGGATTTCGCCGGCACAACACCTGTCTTGAGCGCCAGGACTTGCACAAGATCGCAGAAATGTCTCCGCTGACCGCCATCGCGGTACGTGGCCAGAGCGCCGGTTTCGCTGTCCCAGAACTCCCGAAAGACAGCATTGCGCAACACTTGGGCCTTGTCTGCGATACTGGCGGCGGCGTCCTCTTGCCCCGCTTCCCGGAGCATCCACGAGTAGCTCCGCAGTGCCTCCAGCAGGAACAGGTTGAACGGAGAGTGCAGGATCTCGGGGGCGTTCGCCGCATCGCCGCCGGCCAGGCCTGCCATCCACTCGTAGAAGTTCCACATCCCCTCGCCGACGGGAATCCGGTACAGGCTCGTCGCCGCATCTTGTCTCTGGAACACGAGTTCCAGCATCGATTGGACCTGCCCGGCGAACTTTCTGAACAGTACCGGACTCCCGCTGTGAAGCCAGTGCTCAGCCAGTTCGCTGATCCAGACCAGGCTGAAAATTGGAATGGTAACCCCCGCATTGCCCGGGGCGGTCAGCCGCAACAGACCATCATCGCGAATGCCCCGGCCCAGCAGGTCGATGGAGGCCTGGGCGAAGTCGTAGTTGCCGAAACAGTAGTACCCGTACAAAGCCTGATTGCGGGAATCGAACGCGTAGAGGCTTTGCTCGCGCCATGGCGAATCCTCGTAATGCTCGTGCATGCACAGTTTTAGCGTCCGGCCTGCAATATCGCGCATCCTATTGGCCTGGGAGTCGTGGGTCTTGAATCGCCCTTCGATTTCCAGGGGCAGCTCCGTCGGCGTCATGCCGATGTAGTCGATTTTGACCGGCGTCTGGAAGCCCGACAGGTGGACCTGGATATACCTCGCGCCCATGCGGCGAAACGGGAATGTGAACTCGTTGAGCCCATCCTTGCAGATGTACCGATCGGCGAAGTTCCTGTAGCCGCAGGACATACGCACCCGGCCATCATCGAGATGCTCGCCGTGGCCTATATCGACCACCGTGCCGGCTGGCGCTTCCAATCGCACAACCAGCAAGCCGACTTCCTCGCGACCCAGGTCCAAAACCATGTACCGCCCATCGGCGCCAGTGGGAGGCGGCAGCACCTCGAGCCGCTGATCGTTAACTCGCTCAATCAGCGTAGAATAAGTTCGGTTCGGCCTGGCATATCCGCCCCCGGTTTTCGGCGGCAGGGGGGCGAACATTTCACCCGTCGGGCGGTTGGCCAGGAAATCCGCGTACATAATCTGCGCGAACGTGCCCTCATCCAGCGCCCTGCGGAAATCGCCATGGGCAACCATCGCCACGGAGCACTCATCCAGCACGCTTAGCGGCGGGACAGGCCGGGGTTTCAGCGTCTGCCAGTAGCCCTCGGAAGCACCGCATATCTCGCTGGCGGGGGACCAATCGCCATCGTCAAAGTGCTGCTCCTGCCATGGCTTATCGAGGCGCGCATCATACTGCCACGTGAAGCCCATCTGCCCGGTCACCCTGGGCATGGGCCCGCTTACCAGCGATGCGTGCTGGCTAGCCTTCCACGAACCATCGGTTGGCACGATCCGCCCATCAATATCGATCGCGGCGATAAGTCCAGCCCGGCCAGCGCAGTAGTCCGAAAAGTCCTCTCCGCGATAGTACGCCATCACCGCAATCGTGTTGTCGCCTTCCCGCAAGTGCCCAGCTAAGTCATAGTGGGTGAAGGTCTTATCCTTAGGCCAATCGCTGAACTGCCCCCCGCCGACCGGTTGCCCGTTGACCCATACCCGAAAGTCGCTGTCGGCTGAGATGTCCATCATGGCCCGCCGCGAAACGCCAGCCAGGTGAATCCGCTTTCGGAAGCAGACGTACTGATTGACGATGGGATTCTCTTGCGGCAGCCAGATCCATTTCGCCTCCGCCAAAGGCATCGCTTGATTCAGAGACATATCCTTCATCTCCTATATGGCCCTCATCCGGGACCGATCGCTGTTCCAACGGCCTTGCCGTCAAAGACGTGTAACGACATGCGCATTATCGCCATTGCCCCGGCGATGACAAGCAACCTGACCCCAAACCCCGGACAGATACCATAGCCCTGCCGTCTTTGGTGAGGTGCTCATGGGGTATACACTACCCGTTGGCAGGGCCGGTTTCCCCGTTTCGTAAACATATCCCATCCAACCGGTTGCGTTACACCATCGCTCGCAATATAAAAACGGGTCCTGACCGATAGTCCACGCACAAAAACCCCCCGCTTCCGCCCCGTGTGAGCCCCATGTCACGCACCAAAAACCACGTTTCCGCCCCGTGTGAGCCCCATGCCACGCACAAAAACCCACGCTTCCGCCCCGTGTGAGCCCCGCATCACGCACAAAAACCACCGTTTGCGACCCGTTTGACCCCCGCATCACGCACGAAAAACCACATTTCACCCACACTCCAGAAACATCCCAGAAAAAGAATCCCGACCTGCCAGACCCATCTCCCACCAGGACAAAGACAACACTTCGTCAATCGACGAAGTGACCCCAAGCCGCACCCAACTTCACCATGCAACTCATACGTCCCAAACACCGCAACTACCGCACAAAACCCAAACATCCCCCGGCCGCCAAAGCCACCACGAACCGATCCCGCCCAGCCAACCGAAAACCGGCACCGCCCCGGCCTGGCATTTGGCATTTTTCATTTCGCATTCAGCTACCCCCTCTATCTCCAACCAGGCTACTTCACCTCGTACACCTTCAGCACCTCGTCGCCATAGTGGTTTATCACCTTTATGGCGATCTTCCCGGTTTCGGGCTTGTCGAAGGGGCGGCTGGTGGTCGAGTACAAGTCCGACCAGGCTGCCTCATCCACCTCGGCGCGGAGGGCGCGCTTGAGTTTTTTGTAGGGCTCATCCGCCCCCGTGAAATACGCATGACGGACGAAAAAGCTTTCGCCGTTGTAGTTGGTGTCGATGAACCAGCAGGCGATGTCGTCCGTGCTGGAGGATCGAATCTCGCCCGTCGTCGGGTCGTATACGTCCAGGCCGCGAATCTTAACCGTCAGCTTGCCATCCTTGCCCGTCTTGACGTCCATGTCCGGCTCGCCGAAGACCATGAACAGGTTGGCGCTACCGGTCTTCTTGAGCAACTCGCCCATGGCCAGGTCCGGGTTCATCCGGCACGGCAGTACCACCAATTTGCCATACCGCTTGGACTCCTCGCTGACGTGCGGGTCGAACGCGAATCCGCAGACTATCAGGACGTCGAACCCAACCCCCTGCACGGCCTCCTTGGCGGCCTCCTTCACGAGTTCCGGGCCAACTGTGCCATGCTCGGGGCCGATGCACACGGCCGCACGCTTGACCGTGCCGCCGGTCTCCGTATATTCGCCCCGGCCATGAATCCACTGGCCGGCGTAGGGCTCCAACGAATCGAACTTCAGCCGCTCGCCTTTCTTGCCTGTCTGCACCCCGGCCGTGCGAAGGTTCTCAAGGATCATTCGCCCGAAGTCGTCCGGCCCGATGACCTTCACTGTCATGCCGTCCTTGCCGACCTCGGCCAGGGATTTCTTGGCCTCCACGCTGATCGTCCGGTGCGGCGAGAGGCTTTCCACCGTGAAAGGCCCCGTCACGCGGACGCGCTTGGTGTCCTCGTACGGCTGGTCGTAGAGCACCTCGCAGTTGGCCTTGCGGGCGATTGAGGCGTCGCTTTCCGCCTGGCGCTTGCGGCGCAGGCCCCACCACTGCTTGAGTATCTTGCCCGCTTCGCCGGACGCCTTAACACCCATGGCTTGCCATCCCCGGGCGTCGTCAGGCACCCGAGGAACCTCCCATTCCCGCCACTTCTTATGGAATGCTTTGTTCAGGTCCTTCAGCAGCGGCACAAGCTGCCCCGCCCACTTGGCGTGTATGGCATCGATTTCCTCGTTGTTGGCGATAGCCTTGAGCTTGACGTGCGGCACGCGCCTGTACACGAAGCCCTTTCGCACGTCGGCTGTGCTGTCGGCGGTGGGCGCGTTCTTGCGGAGGTGGCCCTTGATCTCGTCGTCCCCGGCCATCTGCCCCGCCTTGGGGTAGTCGTCAGCCAAGTAGTAGTAGGGGAACCGCCCGGCCATAAGGCGCGTCCGCGCCAATGTCAGCGAAACCCGGCTGGTGTCGATGGTAATCCATCGCCGGCCCCTTTGCTCGGCCACGTAGGCCGTTGTGCCACTACCGCACGTCGGGTCCAGCACCAAGTCACCGGGGTCGGTGGTCATCAACATGCAACGTTCAACGACGTTGACGTTTGTCTGAACAATGTAAGTCTTGTCCTGCGCCGGTGCAGTGTCATCCCAAGGGTTGGTGACCTTCGCGTAAGGAAAGTCTTCCCGGAAAC
>CAZMBZ010000347.1:0-4800 GCA_964564285.1 uncultured Planctomycetaceae bacterium
TCGCCTATTACAACCATCTGCGTCGCCACCGGAGTCTGGGCCGGCAGACGCCAGCGAGCGTGTATGGCCCGGCGCTAGCGGGATCGTCCGAGCGGCCCCTTGTGCGGCCTGGCAGATGTGATAGACTTGAGACAGGCGATGGGTGGTCCATCGCCGCGAAGGTCGCTGTTGCTCCGGTCGCCCTCCGGGCTCCCTCCGCAACAGCGGCAGCAGAAGAGTTACCCATGTAGACGGTTCCACCTTATTCCGGGCCGGATCCTGTCCAGCGCATGGCGACAAGCTAAAGGAGACAATTGTGCCCAAGTCACACCCCGCCAGAGCCGTATCGGCCCTTGCCGCCTTGATGATTATCGCACTTGTGGTTCCTGCTGTTGGGGCCGAGCGGGCAATGATGTCTTCTGACCACAACATCAGAGTGACCCTCACCCTCGACCGGAATTACCCCCAGATATCCGTCTCTTACAAAGGCGTAGGCATCCTCGCTGCTTCTGCTCTGAAAGGGTTTGTCCTGGAAGGCGCCCAGCCCCTCGGTCAGGACGTCAGGGAGGTCAAGTTCTCACTTCGCACCATAGAGGAAACCTGGACCCCTCCGGTCTGCGGCACGAGTTCGAGGATTTTGAACAAGTACAACCTCTACGAGATCGAGCTTGAAGAAATCAAACCGCCTCGCAGAAAGCTCAAGCTCGCTTTTCGTCTCTACGACGATGGCTTGGCGTATCGTTATGAGATACCTACCCAGCCGGGCGTTTCCCAGCCGGTGATTACCGGTGAAATCAACACCTACAACTTCACCGGGGATTTCAAGACCTTTGCCCTTCGCATGCGGGACTACTGGCAGGCCTACGAGGGCATGTACAACCAACTCAATATCTCGCAGTTCAAAGACAGCGACGTTATCGTCATGCCGTTGCTCATTGAAGCCAAAAACTGCTGGCTGGCGATAACCGAAGCCGCCCTGACCGATTACGCCGGGATGTACCTGTCGGGCTCGGACTCGGGGCAAAGCCTGCAACTGGTTTCCGAACTGGCGCCGCAGTCAAGTCGCACGAAGGTGAAGGTTAAGGGCAAAACACCCCTCCGCACGCCATGGCGAACCTTCATGATAGGCGAAAAACCCGGCGACCTCATAGAGTCCAATATCATCGTGAATCTCAATCCCCCCACGAAGATCAAAGACACATCCTGGATAAAACCCGGCAAGGTCGCGTGGCCCTGGTGGTCGGGGCGCGTCGCCATGGGTGTAAACGTAAAGCCCGAAGACCCAGGCACGGACAAGGTGAAGAAGCGTCGCATGCCGCCCACGACCGCAGTGATGAAGCACTACGTGGACTTCGCGGCCAGGAACAACTTCGACTACGTTCTCCTGGACGCGGGGTGGTACTCGAAAGAAATTGACGCATGGAGATCGCCCCGGACCCAGGACATAACAAAACCGTCGAAATTCAAGGACTACTCTGTCCGCGAAGTAAGCGACTACGCGAGGAAAAAGGGGGTCGGCATCATCCTCTGGGTACACGTGCTTTCGCTCGCTGAGCAGATGCATGCCCTGAAACTCTACAACCAGTGGGGCATTCGGGGGATAAAGATCGACAGCTACGGAGGGGACACACAGAAAATCGTTCATCTCGTTGGCGAGGTGGCTGCGAAATGCGCGGAAAACAAACTGGTGCTGGACTACCACGGAGCATACAAACCCACAGGCATTCGCCGGACCTGGCCGAATTTCCTGACTCGCGAAGCAGTCTACGCCCTCGAACAGTCGATAAGTAAACCGCTGCCGACTCCCGAGCACAACGTCATACTGCCCTTTACGCGAATGCTGGCCGGGCCAATGGACTATACACCCGGCGCGTTCGATCTCGATGGATTACCCGGTTTGCCCAAACAAGTCCAGGGAACGCGGGCCCAGCAAATGGCGATGTATGTGGTGTATTTCTCTCCGATGCAAATGCTCGTTGATTACCCAAAGGCATACGAAGATTCTCCCGAGGACTTTCAGTTCATAAAGGATGTTCCGGTCACATGGGACAAGACGAAAGTTATCGACGGCTACCCGGGCGACTTCATTATCATTGCGCGCAAGAGCGGAGATTCCTGGTTCCTCGGGGCAATGTCTGACGAGAACCCTCGCAATATGACTATACGACTGGATTTTCTCGATTCGGGCAAAACCTACAAGGCTGACATCTACAAAGACGGCCCAAACGCCAAGATTGATCCTCAAGACGTCGCCGTCGAACACAAGACCCTGACATCCCGAGACTCCCTAAGAATACGGACCGCCCCCGGCGGTGGACTTGCTGTGACGCTGACACCGACGAGATAGAGACGGCTTTCTGTCGGCTCGACCAGACGAAAATGCCGAAATCTCCACTGCCGATTGTGACAGAGCCCCGATGGGCCGACAACTGGCCGACAGAATAATCTGCCGGTGAGCGTTCTCTGGCGTCTCATCGGGGCTCTTGCTATGAATATCTCTTCAAGCGGACCAGTATGAGGTCCTTGGGGTCGGGGCGATTACTTCGTTGCGACCTCCCCGGTCGGGATTTCTCGGATATAGATGTTACGGAACCATAGCGTCGAGCCGTGGTTCTGCAGTTCGATCTGGCCGGTGGGGTAGATGGGCTTGTTTCGCTCCCAGTAGTTTTCCATGACGGTGTTATCGACGATCTTCACGCCGTTGAGCCAAACCCACACGCGCTCGCCGATCATTTTGATTCGGAATCGGTTCCATTGCATCGGCGGGTTGTCGGCGCAGACCAGCGGGCTGCGGGGGTTCTTCTTGTTGTTGTAAAGCCCGCCGGAGCCCTCGGGCCAGCGGGCGGTGTCCCAGATTTGCACCTGCGGTGCGCCGCGAAGGTAAATCCCGCTGTCGCCGCCCTTATGAATCTTCCAATCGACGTACATCTCGAAATCGCCGTAATCCTTTGCCGTGCATAGAGCCTTGCCCTTGCCATCGAAAACCAGGGCGTCTTCGGCGACCTTCCAGTGTTGGTTCATTGACTCATCAGCCTTCTTCTGGGCCTTCGTCAACTGCTCGGGCGACATCGCGGCTCGCGCCTTGGGGTTGGCGACCAGTCCCTTCCAGCCGGCGAGGTCCTTGCCATTGAACAGGGCCTTGAAGCCCGCCGGCGGGACGTTGTGCGGCCCGGCCTCATAAGGCGGCAGGGGTTTCACTCGCATTTTGCGGAAGTCCACTCGGTTACCGTGTCCCAGGAAGCCGATGTGCCCGATCATCCGTTTGATGCCCGGGTGCCTGGCGATGGTCTTGGCGTCGGCGGTCTTGCTCAGGTCGGACAGATCGGCATCGACGATCGTCGCGCCGTTGAGCACCACGGTGATCTTCGTGCCGACGGCGCGGATCTCCTCGGTGTTCCACTGGCCCGCGGGTTTGAGATGGCCTGTTTTGGCTGGCACGAGGTTGTAGATGCTGCCGTGAACCTGCCACGACTTGATGTTGGCGAATTTCGGCGAGGTGTTGTCGAGGACCTGTATCTCCATGCCCGCATAGGCTGCGTTGCCCGTCAGCGGCGCGCGGATGCCGATGCCGTTGTTGGCCCCGGGGGCGAGCTTGAACTCGAACCGGAAGACGAAATCACCGAACTGATGGGCCGTGTAAAGGTTGCCGCCCTTCTTGGGGATGCAGTAAATCGCGCCGTTCTCGACGCCGTAGCCATTGACGCTTCCGACCCAGCCGGTGAGGTCCTTGCCGTTAAAGAGGCTGATGAAGCCTTTGGCGTCCGGTGCGGGCAGGGGGGTAAGCTTGGCGGGCTTGGCCGCCACGGCCAGGGCGGTCAGGCACAGCAATGATGCAAACGAGATGACTGTCTTCAGTTGCCGATTCATTATTTGTCTCCTCTCGAGGGTCTTATGACGGTGGATTATTTGCCCGCGGGCATCGACTTCAGGTATTTCCTGGCCTGTTCCACGATGCGGGCGTTCTTGCTGACGGCGACGACTTTGCCGAGCGCCTCTTTAACGATCGGGCCTGTCAGGCCCTTTTGGCGTCGGGCGGGGCATGCGATCTTTACGGCCGCGGCTGCGGCGACTTCCCTGAGCGCCGCGTCATCGATGCAACTGGAGACTACCTTCAGGGCGTCGATGCTCCGAATACCGCCGACCGCTCCGATGACGAGGTTTTTCTCGGCGGGCATTTTCGCCGCTGCCAGAGCCTTGCTGAGGATTGCGACCTTGCCGGCTGTGGGCGTCGTATCACGTCCGACCAGTCTTACGATGCCTCTCAGGGCCAGCACGTTATGGACTTTGTTGTCGGTCTGGCCGGCGAGCTTCAGCAGCGGTTCGATGGCCTCTGTTCCCTGCCAATCGGCCAGGGCGCGTGCCGCGGCGTCAGCGGTTACGGCGTCGCTGGAGGCGAGGTTTTTCATCACGACCGCCAGGCCATCGGCACCGCCGATGCGTGCCAGCGTTCCCAGCAGAATGGGCCGTTGTTTGGCGTCGGCCTTGGACATCGCGTTCAGTACCGGCTTGGCGCCGGCGCCTTTGCGGGCCAGCAGAACCACGACGGCCTGCATGGCGGTTTGCTGACGTTCGTTGGTTGTGGCGAGCATCAGTGAGAGCACTTTGCCGATGTCGGCAGGGACGGTCACGGCCGGGAGAGCCCTGGCCGCGGCTTGGCGTACGGTTTGGTCGGAGTCTGCCAAGGCGTCGAAGACGACCTTCGATTGGGCTGTAGCGCCCCTGGAGGCAAGCAGGTCCAGCAGGGCTGCCTTGCCGGGCGCTGACGCCCCGGTCATCGCGTTTGCGACGGTTTCCTCAAAGCCGTCCGCCTTCAGCCCGGCC
>CAZMBZ010000348.1:0-4789 GCA_964564285.1 uncultured Planctomycetaceae bacterium
GGCAGGCCTATTACCTTCCCCGTCCCATCCTATCTCGCCGAATATGGGTCGGCTGCGTCGCGCAGGCCGTCGCCTACGAAGTTGCAGCTCAGGACCGCCATTACGATGAATATAACCGGTAGCAGCAGCCAGGGGTAGTTCGCCAGCACTTGCATGTTCATGCAGTCCTGAAGCATCACGCCCCAACTGACCACTGGCGGTCGCAGGCCCAGGCCGAGGAAGCTCAGGCTGGTCTCGCCGAGTATCATCCCGGGTACGCTCAGCGTCAGCGATACGATAATGTGGCTGGTGAAGCCCGGCAGGAGGTGGCGGAAGATGATCCTGCCATGGCTGGCGCCGAGAAGTTTGGCAGCCACGGCGTAGTCTTCCTCACGCAGGCTCAGCAGTTTGCCCCTGACCACCCTGGCCAGGCCGGTCCAGCCAAGCAGGCTCAGCACGATCGTAATGCCGAAGTACACCCACAACGGGGGCCAGTCCGAGGGCATGATCGCCCCCAGCGCAAGCCAGAGCGGCAGGGCGGGGAACGAGTTCAGAATCTCGATGAGACGCTGGATGAACGTGTCGAGCGCGCCGCCGACGTATCCGCTTATCCCGCCGATGGTCAGGCCCAGGACGAACGTGACCATTATCGCCACAATGCCGATCGACAGCGATATTCGCGAGCCGTAGATGATCCGGCTGAAGATGTCCTGGCCGTACTTGTCTGCCCCGAGCAGGTAGAACGTCGGCAGGCCCGCCGGCCTGGTTGCAAGGTCCGCGTCCTTCAGCGCCGGCCGCTCATAGGCATCAATATCCACGCCGAAGAACCGGCCTTGCATGGGGATGAGGCCCCAGAGTTTTGTAGTCTCGCCGCGGACGCCGAAGCCCAGCGGGATGATATCGTTGGCGTCTTCCTGGTATACGCGTTTGAACGTGACCGGGTCTATCGTTCGGTGGACGGCGTAGACGTGCAGGCCGTGCCTGGAGTTCCATCGTGGCGGCTGGGGCGGGCAGTACGCGTGCCCGAGGTCTCGCCATTGCGACGTGTACGGCGCGAAGAACTCCGCACATATCGCCAGCGTGTACAGCACGGCGAGTATGAGCAGGCCGGCGACGGCGAGCTTGTGACGCACGAAGCGTCGGCGGATGAGAGCCCACTGGCTCTCATGGCTGGCCTTGTTTTCCAGGCCGGCGGCTGGTCTGGTGGCAGCGCCTTCGCTCATCGCGAGCCACCTCCATATCGGATTCGCGGATCCAGCGCCAGCAGGAGCAGGTCGCTGACCAGCGTGCCCATCACGCCGAGCGTGCTGAGCACCATCAGCATGGACCCGGCGAGGTACATGTCCTCGTTCATCAGCGCGTCGAGCATCAGCGGGCCGACGGTCGTTATGCTCAGGACCACCGCCACCAGCGCCCCGCCGGAAACCAGTTTCGGGAAGATGCCCCCGATGCCGGAAATGAACGGGTTCAGCGCCATTCGCACCGGGTACTTCATCAGCAGCTTCGTGGGCCTGACGCCCTTGGCGCGGGCGGTGGTCACGTAGGGCTTTTTCAGTTCATCCAGCAGGTTGCCTCGCATCACGCGGATCATCCCAGCCGTGCCGCCTATGCCGAGAATCGTCACCGGAACCCAGATGTGTTTGAGCAGGTCTAGCACCTTCGCCCAGCTCCACCCGGCCTGGGCGGCGTATTCGGGGCTGAATAGTGCCGACGCGTTGAAGTCCAACACTTCCTTGCTGAGGTACATCAGCACCAGTGCCAGCAGGAACGACGGCACGCACATGCCGATGAATCCGATGAATGTCAGGATATAGTCGCCCACCGAGTATTGCCTGACCGCGGAAAAAATACCCGTCGGAATCGCCAGCGTCCAGGTGAACAGGATGGTTCCCAGCGAGATCAGGAACGTCAGCGCGATGCGGTCGCCCACGATCTGGTTGACGGGCATGTTGTTTTCCATGGATCGCCCGAGGTTGCCCTGGAGCAGGCCTTCGAACTCAGTGTCCCCATGGAAGAAGGGAAAGTCGCCTCCGAAGGTTATCGAGCCGAACCATGGCAGGCCCAGCCAGCGGGCGTAACGGAGGTACATCGGGTCGTCGAGGTGGAACAGGTCGCGGATTCGCTCGATCTCCTTGAGCTGGGCCGTGTCGCCGGATTCCTGCAACTGCATGATCCGCGTCGTGACATAGTCCCCCGGCGGCAGTTGAATGATGACGAAGACTATCACGGAGATGATCAGCAGCGTCGGGATCATGATCAGCAGGCGCCGCCCGATGTAGGGGTGCCTGATAGCGAGCATCAGGAGAATCGCCAGTCCGCAGACAGGGAAGGCGACGCGCAGGAACCACGCGACCCAGCCGGTATCAGCTCCGGCCTGGATTTCGGCGATGCCTGACGGCGTGTCCGGCTGGGGCGTTATCTTGACGATTTCCTCGCGGATGCCCGCCTTGGTTTGCGGCGTGTCGGTGTCGGTTTCCCAGAAGTATGTTTCGATGCCCGCATTGCTGGGCGAGAGGAAGTCCCACGAATATACCGCCGACTTCGGCACGTTGTGGAATCCGTCCTTGATGATCGCCAGCACCGGTGGGGCGGTGCAGAGATTGATGGTCCAGAGGTTCTCGGCGGCGAGGTCCATGGCTCGGCGGAAGATATCTCGCTGCCTGGCTGGGTCGCTGGCGGCGCTTGCCTGCTCATAGATTTCCATCGCCTCGCGGAGGGGTGAGTGTTGCGGTGGTTCGAGGGCGCCTCGCAGTTTGGATCGTTGGCTGTCGTACAGCCCGCCCCGGTCGTACCAGTTGCCGTAGGCTATGGCGAAGTTGCTCTCGCCGGCCAGCGGCAGGAAGTATCGCGGTGCCAGCATCGGCAGGAATTCGCCGTTGCTGGTCCATACGTTAAAGTCGTGCATCAGCGCGGATTTTTCGGTGTAAAACAGCCCGCGAGCGCGAAGGCGCAGCGCCGTGCGGACGCCGACTCCAGCCCAGTCGTCTATGATAAACTGGGCCGGGCCTTGCGGCGTCAGGCCGGATTGCGAGAGGTTCAGGTAGAACTGCATCCGCGTGCCGTCGGCAAATGTGCGGAACCCCTCGGAGTCGCGTCTGGTCAGGCCGATCTCGTCGAGCATCCTGTTGGCGCGGTTGGGGTCGTATTCGGTGAAGGCGTTATATAGCTTGGGATAGTAGTAGTAAGATTCCGGCCCGGGGGCGCACTGGGCGGGTTTGGTCTGGTTGTTGAACTCCGCCTCGATTATCTCCTGGCGGTTGATCGCCAGCGACAGCGCCTGGCGGAACCGTTTGTCGGCCAGCAGGGCGGCCTTGTTGGCCGAGGCGGGCCTTTCTGGGCTGACCTTGAGGTTCAGGTTGGGGCTGATGACGAACTGGCTGGACTCCCCCGGATACCAGTGCCGCACGTCGTAGCCGCCGCGTTTTCGCTCGCTCATCAGCAGCGTGTACTGGTCGTAGCTGATATGGCGGGCCTGCATCGTGACCCCGCCCGAGGTGGCGCTGACGCCGATCATCGGCCCGCTCTTGACCTCGCAGTAAAGCCGGTCGACGTAGGGCAACTGGTTTCCCCGCGTGTCCACCATGAAATAATACGGGTTCCGCACGAAGCTGTACGGGGGGTTGGGCTTGTAGGTGTGGAAAACCCAGGGCCACATCCGAGGATGCTCGGGGTTCTGAATGCTCTTGAGCGATCGGTAGGCCGCTCGCTCGTCGATCAGTTGGCGGGCCTCCATGATCTCCGCGATGAGCTTCTTGTCACCTATCTCCGGGTGGTACTTGCTGAGGTAGTGTTTCGGGCTGGCGCAGAAATCCGTGCCTTTGATAGTCGCCAGCTTCGGCAGAAACAGACCGTTTGGATAGGGGAACTTCACGCGGAAGCAGTAGTCGCCGACCTTCTCAATATCGCCGGCCTGGCCACGCACCTTCATGATGTTCGGCAGGTCGGGGTTCAGATCCTTGTCTTTGGCCTCATATTCCCACCAGTACATGATGTCGTCGGCGGTGAAGGGATGCCCGTCGGACCACTTGACGCCTTTGCGGAGATGGAAGGTGAATACGCGTGAATCGTCGGAGACTTCGTAGCTCCTGGCGATGTGCGGGACGATCGGATACCCCTGCGGCGACCACCGCACCAGCAGCGGGGCCGACAGCCTGCTGCCCATCAAACCGAAGTTGTCGTTGCCCGTGTTGCCGACACGTATCCACGTGCCGCCGTACCTGCCGACGCCCTCGACGCCCTCGACCACGGCCGGCTCGGGACCAACCCGCTCTGCCACTGGGGGAAGCTTTCCCTGGGCGACCAGTTCATCCAGTATCGGACTCTGGCCCCTGGGATACCACGCACCGGCCGGGCCTTGGGAGTAGTCCACCTCCCGGTAGAGCACCACGGGCTTGTTCGGGTCGATGTCCATCCGCCGACTGGCTGCTGCGGCGGCGATCTCGGCCGGGCTGTGCGACGCGGGGCGGCGGGACATGTCCGGGCGCATCAGCCAGGCCGCGCCCGCAAGCAAGGCCGCAAAACCTGCCGCCGCCAGCAGGTACAGAACCAGCGAAATGAAGATTGTCTTTTTCTTAATCAATGAGAACTATCATCCATCGCGTTCCGCTCTGCCGCTTAGTGGTCACAACCCGGCCTGTTGCCAAGCAGCAGGCTCGCCCATGCTAATGTAACGGCCGTCCTGAAGAAAGCGGTCGGTACGAAAACCTCGGGCCCTGATCGTTCTTGACCGGCTGTGGGGGTGGGCCTAGACTTCACCTTCGGAGTTGCCTTTTACTCGCGGCGTCCATACCGGCGCAATGGAGATTTGGCC
>CAZMBZ010000349.1:0-3079 GCA_964564285.1 uncultured Planctomycetaceae bacterium
GCTCACGACCGGTTAAAACCCGTCGGACCTATCGGGCCTGACGAATCGGTCATTTCGTGTCAAAGAATCCGCGCCGCCCGCAACCTGTTCGCTTCAGCGAGCAGGTTCTTCTCGCACTAGGCCCTTTACGAGACCGGCGAGCCCGGGGGCACTTCGCGGTCGGGCGTCAGGACCACGACGTCGCGGTATTGATCGCCGTCCTTGACCGTGGCGGCCAGGAGCATGCCCTGGCTCTCGAGGCCGCGCATTTTCCGCGGGGCCAGGTTGGCGACCACTACGATGCTCTTGCCGACCATCTGCTCGGGGTCGCAGAACTGACGGATGCCCGCGAGTATCTGACGCTGCTCGGTACCCATATCGACCTTCAATACGATCAGCTTGTCCGCGTTGGGGTGCGGACCGGCCTCGATAATCTTCGCCACGCGAAGGTCCAGCTTGAGAAAGTCATCGAACGCAATCGTCGGCTTGCCTTGCGGCTCGGCCGGTTCGGCCGGCGCGGCTTGCTGGGCTTGTGGTTCGGCTGATTGGGCTTCCGGCTGGGCCGGCTTGGTTTCCGGTGTTTCTTCAGTCATGTTTCACCTTTCGTTCATTCTGCAACAAACTCACAAGGGGCAGTGTACGCTTCGGAGGCACCGACGGCAAGCGGCTGGTCGGTTACCGAACTTCCGCAAGGGCATGCTGTAGAGATCCCAAATTGTTTTCGCGCGATTGGTGTTTTCTTCAGGCCCGTTCACGAGCCTTTGCTCCCGCTGCCCAGCGGGAGTATAGGCCATGGCTTGAGCCATGGTATTCAATGGCGCTATCATCTTCTTCTTTCTTAGCCCGCTTTGAGCGGGCTTCCGGGTGCCAGACCATCGCCCTGTTTGCGGGTAAGCCCGCTCAAGCGGGCTACGGCGAGAAGAGAGATCAACCTTACCACCCAGGCCTGAAGACCTGGTCTATACGCCTGCGGCGACAAGGCCCGTAAACGGGCCTGAAGATTGCCAACCCACGCGAGAATTGCTTGTGATACGCATCAGTTGGAGCGCCGTGGGGACTTTTCACATCAAAGTGAAATGTACCCGGCTCGGTTACGTCTGTATAATGAGAGCCATCAAAAGGCTATCGGCCGTGGCGCCGCCGGGGCGCAGCGACGAGCATCAGACAGCGGCAACAGCATGGGAGAGTTTACGATGATTAACCCATTCCTTTTCGGCATGACCCAGGGCGCCACTTACGCAACGGGCGCCGCCGAAACCTCCGCCAACATGGCTGGAGCCAAGGCCGACAGGGCTCGCAACGACGTCCAGCAGATCGAGCAGCGTCTCGACTGCCTGGTGCTGGCCAACATGGCGCTGTGGTCGTTGCTCCAGGAAAAGACGGGGCTGACCGAGCAGGACCTGCTCGATCGCGTCCAGCAGATAGACCTGGCCGACGGGCAGGCTGATGGCAAGGCCCGCACTCCCCCGGCCAAGTGTCCCGATTGCGGGCGAATGATGTCGCCACGTCACAAGCGATGCCTCTACTGCGGCGCCGAGCGGCTGGACTACTCCGCCTTCGATTCGGCTCGGTAGAGGAACCGACCGCAGGCTTATATTCCAACGGATCTAACGTGTCCCCGGAACGGGGCTTCAGATCGCCAGACGCAGAACTCTGTCAGGAGACCCAGTCCGTATCCAGACCGATAACGAAACACGCTCCGAAGAAGTTGAAGACATACACCCTGCCTCCTCCGCCACCGAGGATGCCTTCCATATGATCGAGGCGGACGGTCACAAGGAATGGGCAAAGTGGCTGTGCAGGCTCCATCTCGCAACTTGGGAACGGGTTTGCCTTGAATTCCTCCTCTGGTACGAATTCATATTTGGGTTTTACATGATCAAGCAAGCTGTGGAAGAACTCGGACGTCTTTCGGTCCAAAGAAAAACGAAGCGTGCGTCCTCTTGTGTAGTTCTGCACGTACCACGACAGAGCCTTCCTCTCGCACGCACGAAGCCCAACAACGTTTGAGATGTGCCCCATCACCAGCAGCAGGACCACCACTCCCAAAAGGAGCCGCCTAGGCTTGCGGTCGGAACGAGGTTTCGTCTTTTCATTCGGCATCATCGATCTCCAATTCTCCCACGGTTCCCCAGCGGCTGGCCGTCAGCAGTATGCCATGCTCTGTCCAAATTATTGCACCCGATGGCCCTGCTGTTGTCAACGTGCCAGCACAATGCCGTTCGGATACTCACGCGCCCGCGTCGTAGGTCGTCCAGAACCGTTGGCCTAATTCCTGGGTGTCGCCGAGTTCTGTCCGCCATCGCTCGAGATCGCCGCGGAGGCGAGTGAGGTGGTCGGCGCAGGCGGGGTCGGCGGCGAGGTTTTTCATCTCGAGCGGGTCGTTTTCAAGATCGAACAGTTGCGTGGTCCGCCTGCCGTTTACGGCGTATTCGATGAGCTTCCACCTTTCATCCTGAACCGCTCGGTGGAGGTCCTTGTAGGCGAAGTGCAACACCTCGCGCCTCGTCGGAACATGGCCGGCGAGAACGGGTGCCAGGCTCAGGCCCTCGACTGATTCCGGGCAGTCCAGGCCGCACAACTCGCACAGGGTCGGGAAGATGTCCAGCAGGTAGCACATCGCGTCGCTGGTTTCGCCCGCGCCGATGCCAGGCCCGGCGAGCATCAGCGGCACGTGGACGCTGTGATCGTAGACGTTTTGCTTGCCCATCAGTCCGTGCCTGCCCAGGGCAAGACCGTTGTCGCCGGCGAAGACGATGACCGTGTTTTCGTACTTGCCCGTCGCTTTCAGCGCATCCAGCACGGCACCGATGCGGTCGTCGGCATGGGAGATCATCGCGTAGTAGTCCGCCAGGTGGCGACGGACGGCGTCCGGGGTTCGCGGCAGGGGGGCAAGCATCTCGTCGCGGACTTGCAGTTCGCCGTTGTCGAACGAGTGCTCTGGCGCGAAGTTTTCCGGCAGGGGGAGTTTGTCGGCTTCGTAGAGCGCGTGGAACCGCTCGTGTGTGTCTCGCGGGTCGTGCGGGGCCGTGAAGGAAACGTAAGCGAAGAATGGCTGATCGTCGTCGGCGGCGGTGCGGAGGAAGTCCATGGTCGAGTC
>CAZMBZ010000349.1:3179-4768 GCA_964564285.1 uncultured Planctomycetaceae bacterium
TCGATATGAAACAGCGTCCGCCCGGTATGCAGCATTGCCCGGCTTGGCATGCACACAGCCGGGTCCGAGCCGCCCATGATGTAGGCCCGAGTGAAGGCTGTCCCCTCAGCCGCGATGCGGTCGAGCGTTGGCGTGTGAATGTTCGGATTGTTCAGCGCGCCGATTGTGTCGAATCGCTGGTCGTCGGTGAAGAAGAACAGGACGTTCGGTTTGTCTGGCATCTACGCCTCGACCTTTCCCGGCTGACGTTTGTCGGCCTTGAGTTTGGCGTCGAACTTCGTGGCGATTGCGGCAAGTTTGGCCACGACGTCGGGGTGCTTCGCGGCAACGTTGGTGGTCTCGCTGATATCGGCGGCGAGGTCGTAAAGCTGCATGGCCGGGGGCGCCTTGGGAGCAGGCTGTTTGCCGGCTTTGGCCTTGTCAGTTTTCTTCTTCCTCTTTGGCTTGCGTGGGCCGACGAGGCGAAGCTTCCACTTGCCCTGTCGCAGGGCTTCAAGCCTGGAGCCCCTGTAGTAGAAATACGCCTCGTGGGGGGACTTCGCCCCGGCCTGGGCGGTCATCAACGGCCAGATGTCCTTGCCGTCGATCACCTTGGCTGGCATGTCCGCGCCGGCGAGTCTGGCGATTGTCGGCAGCATGTCGATCGTGCCGGCGACTTTCGAACACTCCTTGCCTGCGGGAATCCTGCCGGGCAGTCGCATGATTGTCGGCTCGCGCATGCCGCCTTCCCACGTGGTGAACTTGCCGTTCTTGAGCGGCAGGGCGCAGCCGCCGTTTTTGCCTTTGCTCAGCCACGGCCCGTTGTCCGAACAGTAGAACACCAGCGTGTTCTCATCCAGGCCGAGTTTCTTGAGGGTCTTGAATACCTCGCCCGTGGACCAGTCGATCTCCTCGATGGTGTCGCCATAAAGCCCGCGTGCGCTCTTGCCCTTGAACTTCTCCGACGCGAAAAGCGGGACATGGGGCATGGTGTGGGCGAGGTAGATGAAGAACGGCTTATCTTTGTTCTCGTTGATAAGTCTGATCGCCTCGGCCGTGTATCGCTGCGTGAGCGTGGACTGGTCTACGGGGTAATCGATAACCTTGTCATCACGCAGTAGCGGCACGTTACTCTTGGTCCTCTTGGGCGTCTTGAGGTTCTCAGGTGTCAGCCCTTCGCCCAGCCTCGCATCGGGGGCGTAGGTCATATTCGCCGGCAGCCACATGTCGTTGCTGTACGGCACGCCGAGGTAGCTGTCGAAGCCGTTGCTGGTCGGCAGGAATTTCTTCTGGTATCCGAGGTGCCACTTGCCGATGGCGCCCGTGGCGTAGCCCTTTGCCTTGAGCAGTTCGGCGATGGTGGTTTCCTGGGGGTTCAGGCCGATCTTGCTGTGCGGAAACAGCACCGGCAGGTTGCCGACTCGCGGCGGGTAGCAGCCGGTCATAAGCGCAAGCCTGCTTGGCGAGCAGACGCTTGCGGCGGAGTAGAAGTCCGTGAACCGCATTCCCTCGGCGGCCATGCGATCGAGGTTGGGCGTCTTGATCTTCGGCGAGCCGAAACAGCCGACGTCCTGATAGCCCTGGTCGTCAGTGAAGATGATGATGAAGTT
>CAZMBZ010000350.1:0-4738 GCA_964564285.1 uncultured Planctomycetaceae bacterium
CCTCAGCCAGACTCTCACGGTGAAGTACAATACCAAGTCGGACACCCGTTTTGGCAAGAAGGTTGGCGAGGAGGAAATACGGTGGGTTCTGGCGACGGTGGGCAACGCCGACGGCACGCTCTACATGACCAAGGCGGGGCGTTCGCAATTGCAGCTTCCGCGAAAGTATGGCGTCAGCTATGCCTACACGGAGATCACCATCCCGGACAGGAAAGAAGTCTGCCTGGAGTTTCTTTTCAACATGAAGGCCCAGAACCGGGCCTGGCTCAACGGTGGGGAACTCAAGTTGGCGTCGCAGGTCAACAAGGGCGAAGGGACGAACACCTGCACATGCACGGCCACGCTGAATGCCGGGAAGAACCGTGTTCTGGTTAAGGTGGTATCCAACGATTTCAGTGGGGCATGGTGGGCGCCGAAGGTTTCGACCCGTGGGTTCCGGCTGAGCTTGACCGACCCCGAAGGAAAACCGGTGAAGTGGAGCAACGAATGAAACGCCCCGTCCTGTTCACCGCGACACTGCTACTGCTGGCGCATCATGCCTTCGGTGCCGCTGCGCCCGACCCGAGAAGAGAGATTGATCGGCGCCCCGGCGACATCGACGCGGCCATTGGCTATTTGGAGCAGATGCTGGAGGCCAACTATCGCGAGGACATCTTTACGAGCTTCACGCGCGGTGTGCGGCCGATCGAAGCGGCGCATTACGCGGCGACGAGGATTCTGGCGCTGCAGCGTATGGGCAAGTTGTCCGTTCACTCCCGAGCCGTGAGGCACGCGTTTTCCTACGAGTTCAATACCGCACGCTTCGATCCGACGCGTCTGCCCGAGGCGCTCGATTTGTACGAGCGATTTGCCGTGGCGAACACCGACGATCCGTTCTGGCGGCTGATTCGGGCGCGATGCGCCCACCTGATGGGCCTGCCCGAGATGCTGCAACTGTACGAGCAGGTCGCCGCTGACATGCAGGGCGTGCCGGGCGATGACGAAGTGCGGAAGGCGTGGGAGGCGAATCGCGAGGAGTTCCCGATCGACGACTACACGAAGGAGGCATGGGCAAAGCAGACCACGATGTTCGTGGTCGATGGGAAGGGTCCAGACGTTCCCGGATCCCCGCCGATCAAGGGGAGCCCGTTTCCGTTGATTGACATCGCCGGCGCGGTTGGTTCGGAAGCCGCGAAATGGACCGAAGCCCTGGCCGGCTCGGCGCTTCCCCATGCCGAAGCGCTCGACCAATTGGCCTCAGAATGCGAAAAGCACCGCGAGTTGGCATGGCGAAACGGGCAGGGATTCCTCAATACTCGACGCGCGCTGTCGCTTCATCTGTTGAGCAGGCCCGCGAAAGAGCTTGCCGCCCTGCGCAGATTGCAGGAGGAGCGGTTCAAAGAAGCTTCCGGCCGGGATAGCGATGGCGCGAAGACGCTGGCCATGTTCCGTCGTTTTCCGTGGTCGCAGTCGGCGCAGCGACGACTTCTGCAATCCGCGCGGCAGCATCTGTTTCTCGGCGAGTCGCAGGCCGCATTCCGCAGCTTCCAGGACGTTCTCCTTCACGCGGAGGCCATGGACCTGCGCGAGCAGGCGCAGGTGGGGCTGTGGGTGAGCCTGGCGCAATTTGCCGAGCCCGCCGCGGTGGCCCGGTCATTCGACGGGGTGAAGCCCGATGCAACTTGGCCGTGGTCTGGAAAGCGCGAGAAGACCGATGCGATCCGGAAGCAATTGGTTAAGAAGGAGGCCGATGCGCCGCAACGGCCTTCCCTGACATCGCTCCGCCTTCACACGATTCACCTGCCGCCCGTGCCCACGGGTCCCATTAAGCAGGTGGTGTTCAGCATCGATATGCAGCGTGACGGCGACCAACTGTTGGTCAGCAGCGAGACCATGCTGGCGATGTACAGCGCCACGAATCCGACGAAGCCCCTGTGGAGCCACACCCGCCGCCTGCATCGGGACACATCCGGGAGCCAACAATGCCTGCCGCGTTTCGATGGTCGGCGGATCGTTGCTCGCTGGGGGGGCGACAGTGTGGGCGACTACAGAATGTTGGCCCTGAACCGCACCGACGGGACCCTCGTCAGTGACGGGGAAGCCCACGATCCCTATACGCGCGTCATGTATCGACCGATCGGTAGCCCGGTTGTCGTCGACAACAAGGTGTTCACCGTGCAATGTGCCCAGTCCGCCACACTCCGAGCCAGAATGCACGAGTCGAGCAAGTATGGTGATGTGGCCCTGAGCTGTTTCCAGGCACGAGGCATGGCGCATCAATGGACCAGCATATTTGATGCCGCAAGGACCACCGGTATACCGCTCGTGCAAAAGAGTATTGCCGCCCAGCCGTGCGTTCGTGAAGGGGCGATCTATTTCTGCTCCAACGCCGGCTACGTCGTCCGCACGGACATTCGCCACGGCCAAATGGAATGGATCCACTTCTTCCGGCCCGAAACCGGTGACAACTATCGGCAACCAGCGTCGTCCTGGTGTCTCGGTGCCGCTCCCATTGTGACCGAAGACAAGGTGATCTGCATGCCGAAGTTCACAGGCCGGCTCTTCGCTTTGGACAGGCGGACCGGTCGGCGGGTTTGGACGTTGCCCATGCTGCGTGGCCAGGAGGTGCTGGGGTTGCATGAGGACCAGGTTTTGGTCATCGCCGCCAATTCGCTTTATGCCATCGACGTCAACACAGGCGAGATGCGATGGGGCCGGGCGATCGCCCCCGAATACGTCGACGGCTTCCAGTTGCCGCGCGCCCAGTTGATCGGCTCGTCGATCTATTGCGGGACGAAGAACGCGCTCTACCGCTTCGATGCGCGGACCGGCCTGCTGCTGGAGTCGCGCCCGTGGGCGATGGGAAACGAACGGCCCATGAGCTTCTTGATTGACGGCACGGACCTCTACGTGATCAGCGATCATCCGATGCGGGACAAAACCCGGGAACGTCAACTCGCCCAGTATCATATCCTGGTTTATCCCGCGGGCGAGCACAGGGACCTGATGCGCCCGGTGGAGCGGAAGGATGGGAGCGTGCTGATCTGGCGGGATTGCATGCTCATGTGCATCAAGGGCGACAAGGTCATCTGGAGCCGCTTTGTCAGCAATGACAGCGTTTACCGAAGCGGGATGAGCGAGCGGAACAAACAGATATCCCTGAGTTGGGGAAATGCGTCGGCCGTATACGATGCGACGACGGGCGCGCTGCTGAGTATGAGCAGAAGCCGCCCCCGTAACGTGATAAAGATCGGTGCGAAGTGATGGACAGCAGCCAGTACGAAGCGAACACGACAGGAAATTCGGATATGCACCACAACACGAAACAACTGGCGTTTTTCTTATTGCTCGCCGCGCTGCTGCTCGGCCGGCAGTCGGCCTATGCGGTTGACGCGACCCAGCACATGGGGCCGACCGGGATCATCGGCATGATCGCCGGACAGCGGGCGTTCAACGTCAAGTCCGTGGAAAAGGGCTCGCCGGCCGATGGAAAGATCTGGCCCGGCGACCAGGTGGTGGGCGCCGGGAGGATGCCGTTCCTGATGCGAGTGCGCTTTGAGTTTGCGGCCGCCGTCGCCAAGGCCCGGACGGAAAAGAACAAGGGCGAACTCGTCCTCATGGTGCGGCGCAAGAACGGCGGACGAAAGCTCCAGCGGGTTACGCTGCAACTGAAGGTGGTGGGGCCGGACACCTTCAATGACACGGCCCCCTACAACTGTCCGAAGACCGACGCGCTGATCAAGGAAGCGGCCGACTATATCGTTGCCAAGAAAGCGCGGAGTCCCTACGGCCGGCTGAATGTCGGCCTGCTGGGCCTGCTGGCGACGGGTGAAGACGAATACATCCAGGTCGTCCGCGACCACCTGCACAACGCGGAATGGGCAAAGGCTCCGAAGGACCCCGACGTGCTGGTGGGCAATACCGGTATGTACACGTCCTGGCACTGGGGCTACAAGGCGCTGGTCCTGACGGAGTACTACCTGCTGACCGGCGACAAGTACGTGCTGCCGGCAATCAGGATGTACGCCGAGGGCTTTGCCGCGGGGCAGGACGCCGCCGGTATTTGGGGCCATCGCATGCACGACCCCAGGACGGGCCGGGCCTTTGGCTACGGGGCGATGAACCAGCCCTCGCTTCCGGTTTTCATTTCCCTGCTCCTGGCCCGCAAGTGCGGCGTGGACTCGCCGCGAATCACCGCGGCGGTCCAAAGGACAACCGAGCACTACAGCCACTACATCAACAAGGGCACGCTGCCTTACGGCAATCATAGTCCCAATTCCAAGGCCTACAACAACAACGGCATGAGCGGTTCCATGGCCGTCGCTTTCGCCCTGGCGGGCCGGAAGGAGGGGGCGCGTTTCTTCGCTCGCATGTCCATGGCCGGCTACAACGACATGGAATCCGGCCACGCCACGTACTTCTTCAATCCGCTTTGGACCGGGCTGGGCGCCAACATTGCCGGCCCCGACGCCTCGGCCGCGTTCTTCAAGAAGACAAGCTGGCTGTATCCGCTCAAGGTGGATTGGCAGGGGGGGTACACCTATGAACTGAACAAGGGCGAAGGTCTGGGCAATACCGGGGCCTACCTGCTCAATCTTTGCTGCGGCCGGCGCAAGCTCTACATCACCGGCAAGGATGTCGATCCGGCCATCACGCTCAGCGCTAAGGACATCGAGGAAACCATGAACGTTCACAAGTTCGTGAACGAACTGATCCCGATGAACATCGACCAGCTCCTGGAGGTAGATCACCACTGGGC
>CAZMBZ010000351.1:0-4730 GCA_964564285.1 uncultured Planctomycetaceae bacterium
TGTCGAAGGGCGGTCAGAAAGCCAGTGCAAGCGGCGAGGTGAATCCGACGGCCACTCCCACCGCCGATTCGGTCGCCTCGTCAATCCGGGCGACCTTGCCGCTTCCCCTGACGTGTCCGGGGGAGAGGGAATAACCCTCGCCCGGCGGGATGCTCAACTCGAATTTGAGACTCGTGCCGATTTGCGGGGCTTCGACGAGAGACGCGCGGATGAACATTCCGCCAGGCGAGACGTCCGATGTCCAGAGATCACCCGTGCCATCGGGAATGGTCAGTCCCTCGATCTGCGATACGCGTAGTCGCAACTTTGTCCGGCGATATTTACGGCGCTCCCGCGTCGACATAGGACGCTCCCAGGCTCACGGTTTAGTTAAATGCGGCAAAACGGGTGCCGTTGGCGGTGAAGGTAGCGTCAGTTTGACGGTCCGGCGAGTCGGATGTTTATGTGCCACAGGCGCTTACGTTCACCGAGAATCGTTGAGAGCATCAAGTACGTTTCGCTCGCCGTTGGGGCAACGGGGAGAAACGTCACCTCCTCCGTTGCGTAGATACATCATCGCATGGGGCCACAGGGTCTTGTCAGCACTGCTGGCAGGCGTTTGTCACGAGATTCTGCCCGCGGGGGCCTGGCTCGAAAACGTGGATCTTCTTCATGTCCAGGTTGAGATCGAGTTCCTGCCCGGGCTGGACGTCGCGGCGGGCGTCGATTCGGGCAACGATGTGCGGATGCTTCGGTGTGGACGCGTAGATGTCCATTTTCTCGCCCAGTGGCTCGACGACGGCAAGTTTTACGCGCATGACGTTCTCGCTTCCGGCGAACCGGCCCTGGTCGGAGAGGCTCATCGCTTCCGGTCTGACTCCCAGGACCACCTCCTGCCCGGCGAGATTGGCCAGGCTCGCGGCCTGGCTGTCGGTCAGTCGAAGGCGGACAGAGCCTTCGTCGAAATACAGGTTGTCGCCGTTTGGCGCCAGTTGCCCGTTGAAGAAGTTCATAGGCGGCGTGCCGACGAACCCGGCCACGAAGCGATTGCAGGGGGCGTCGTAGACTTCCAGCGGCGCGCCGCATTGCTGGACCACGCCGTCGGCCATGACGACGATTCGCCCTCCGAGGGTCATTGCCTCTTCCTGGTCGTGGGTAACGTAGATTGTCGTGGTCGCCAGTCGCTGGTGCAGTCGTTTGAGTTCGGCCCGCATTTCCACACGTAGCTTGGCGTCGAGGTTCGAGAGCGGCTCATCGAACAGGAACGCCTTGGGTTGGCGGACGATAGCCCTGCCGACGGCGACTCGCTGCCTCTGGCCACCCGAGAGGGCCTTTGGCTTGCGGTCGAGCAGTTCGCCGATGCCGAGGATTTTCGCGGCGTCGCGGACTCGTTGGTCGATCTCGGCCTTTGGGAGACGCCGGAGTTTCAGCGCGAAGGCCATGTTCTTGTAGACCGTCATGTGCGGGTACAGCGCGTAGTTCTGGAAGACCATCGCGATGTCGCGGTTTTTCGGCGGGACGTCATTGACCACCGTGCCGCCGATGCTGATCGTGCCGTCGGTGATTTCCTCGAGCCCCGCCACCATGCGAAGGGTGGTGCTCTTGCCGCAGCCCGACGGACCCACGAGGACTATGAATTCCTCGTCGCGTATGCGAAGGTCCATGCTCTTGACGGCCTGGACGTCGCCGGGGAAAGTCTTGCACACTTTGTCGAGGACAACTTCTGCCATGGACGCTCCTTGTGCGGCGAACGGACCCGCCAAACCATGGAGTATGACGACCGCTCGTCCGGCGTCAAGGCTGAACTGCCTCAGCCGGGGTGCCCCTGTGCGAGCGATGGGTGGCTACTTGTCGGTCTTGGGCTGGATGATCTGGTATGCGTAAAGGTACTTCTCGTCGCGGACGAAGATTCGCCCATCGGCGATGGCGGGGGGCGCCCAGACCACCGATGCCTTGCCCTTGGTGCCGGCGAGCTTGGCCCGACCGAGGATCTCGCACTTTTTCCTGGTGGCGCGGATCATCACCATCTCACCCTTGTCGCCGAAGACCAGTGCGCGGTCTTTCGTGGCGATGATGTGGGCCATGCCCAGAAACGAATCTTCCTTGTCCTGGATCCACAGCGTCTTGAGATTGTCGTTGGGGTCCATGCAGATCAGTCCGTTGCAGACGCCCAGCAGCAGGTCGCCCTGGGCGGTTGGCGTGGCCATCTCGGGATTGAGGTCCGCGTTCTCGGCCAGGGGCTCGACATTCAGCACGCCGCCGGCGTCGAACTTGAACATTCGCGTGTCCTCCGACTCCGTCGCGAGAACCAGCTTGCCGCCTGTCAGAACGGGCGAGGGCACGATGTATCCATTGGAGTTGTCAGCCGGCATGGACCAGAGTTGCTTGCCGGTGGCTATGTCCCAGCCGCCGATGGTGGCTGCGTCGTAACCGATGATCTGCCGCACGCCACCGACTTTGCCCGTTGCGAAGGCTGAGTAGTTCGCCCCGGCGGTCTTTGTGGTCCAGATCGTCTTGCCGGTGTTCGGGTTCAGCGCCATCAGTGCGTTGGGCGTGACGATCAGCTTGTCATCGACGATCAGCGGCGCGGCGGTGAAGCCCCAGGTCGGCACCTTGCCGGCGCGGTAGTCCTTCATGTAATGCTTTTTCCAGACGATTCTGCCGGTCTTGAGGTCGAAGCATTGAACGTCGCCGAAGGCGCCGATGGTGATCGCCTTGCCCTTGTAGATCGTCGGTGTCGCTCGCGGGGCCGAGCCGTAATCGAGTTGACGACCGTTGGAGGTCTTGGCCCTCCAGCGTTCCTTGCCCGTCGCGGCGTCGAAGCACCAGTAGTAGTCGTTCCGCCTGCCATCACTGTCGGCGGCGACCACCACGCCGTCCGCGGCCGCCAGGCCAGCGTCGCATCGCCCGGCCATGTGATGTTTCCAGAGCAGCTTCACTTCCGGCATGGTCTGGGGAATCTCGGAGTATTGTCCATCATGCGTCGGGCCGCGCCAGCCTGGCCAGTCGCCGCCGGCTGCCTCGGTCCCGGGCGCCCAGGCTGCCCAGCAGAGAAATGCCAATAGGCAGGTGACTTTGACCGAGCCGATCATGTGCCTGTTGCCGGAGATTCGCATCAATCATACGACCTTTCCGCCCGGCCTCGCGCCCGAGGTCTGGCTGCATAGTCCACCGCCGTCGTCAAGGCCCACAAAGGCCCCGTCCAAGCGGCGGTCGCGTCACTCTATATACAAATAAGACGCTCTCGAGGGTCAAAAGTTTGTCGGATATCGTAAACATTTACGGCTTGCGTTGCGAGCCCGCGATTGCCGATCAGGTCGGGTTACGGGTATAGTTTCCCATTATCCTGCTCCAGATGGTCCAGCCTGATTCAAACGCGGGCCAGGGCAGGCATATTGCGACTTGATGCCGAGAGGATCATGCGATGAGTGGGAAAGTCATTTTCGTGTTGGCGGCGTTATGGGTGGGCGGCTTTTCGGCGACGTTTGCGGCGGGCAAGGCCAAGAAGCCCTCGCCCGCCCCGGCCGGGCCGAAACTTGCCGTCGATAGCTTCGAGGCCAAGACCTACGAGAGCCCCAAGGGCGGCAAGCTGCTGTACCGCGAGCTTGTCCCTGCCGGGGTCGTCAGCGGCAGGAAGTACCCGCTGGTGCTGTTTCTTCACGGTGCGGGCGGGCGCGGCAGCGACAACATTCGCCAGATTACCGATGCGGGCGTCTGCCCGGGTCTGCTGAACAAGGTCGGTTTCGCCGGGCGGTACAAGTGCTACATGATCGCCCCGCAGGTTCCGCGCGGCAAGCGATGGGTGGAGGTCAGTTGGTCCGCAAAGGCCCATGATATGCCCGATAAAGCCGGAAAACAGATGCGAATGACACTGGAATTGGTCGACAAAGCGATGAATAAGTACCCCATAGACCCCAACCGCGTATACGTTACCGGCCTGAGCATGGGTGGCTATGGTACGTGGGATGTTATCCAGCGCCGGCCGAAGTTCTTCGCCGCGGCCGTGCCGGTCTGCGGCGGCGGCGACACCGCCCAGGCAGCCAGGCTGACGAAGATTCCTCTGTGGGTCTGGCATGGCGACAAGGACCGGGCCGTGCCAACCAGTCGCAGTCGGGACATGGTGGGCGCGATCCGCAAGGCGGGCGGCAAGCCCATCTACACCGAGGTGGCTGGCTGCGGGCATAACGTGTGGATTCCGGCATACGGCAGAACCATGACTTGGGATTGGATGTTCGCCCAGCGGCGAGGCAAGCCGCCGGTTCCCCCGGCCGGGCCGCTGCCGAAAGGCACGCAAGGTTCGGACAGCAAGTAACCAGCATATAGACAGGAGATTCATATGCGAATTCAAGGCGTTGACGGACCCGGCAAGGGCAAGCATGTTGTACTCGTTTCCGGGGATGAGGAGTATCGCTCCGAGGAGGCTTTGGCTCAACTGGGCAGGATTCTCGCCACGCGCCATGGGTTCGACTGCACTGTTCTTTTCGCCATAGACCCTGCCACGGGCCTGGTGGACCCCCTGTGCCTGGATAATATCCCGGGTTTGGAGGCCCTGGCCTCGGCGGATTTGATGGTCATCGCCACGCGATTCCGCGACCTGCCGGATGATCAGATGCGGTATATCGCCGACTACGTGGCGGCCGGCAAGCCGATCATCGGTCTGCGGACGGCGACGCACGCGTTTAGGTTCGACGAGGGCGGCAAGTATTCGGACTGGACGTTCGACAGCAAGACCTGGCCGGGCGGTTTCGGCC
>CAZMBZ010000352.1:0-4700 GCA_964564285.1 uncultured Planctomycetaceae bacterium
CGTCGCTGGCGGTTTCGCTCTTCGCGGCGCTTCTCGCCCTTGGTCTGGAAGAACTTCCGTGTGCGCTTGTGGCGAATGCCTTCTTCGGCGAGGGCTTTCTTGAGGCGCTTCAAGGCACGTTCAATGTGCTCATCCTGTCGCGGTGTAATCTTCACGCCCATGCAGCAAATCTCCTAACTGGAAAGTCGGGCATTATAACAACAACATCCCGCCAGTTCCAGAAATACCGACGAATTCTAACTTTTTCAGTAGCAGGAACACGCGTTCCGGCGTCTCGATCAGCATAACCTCACCGCACGAGACCGAAACCGCCCAGTCAATTGCTCAACAACACGTTCATTCTACGCGACAACAGCCAAAGGGCAAACCCCCTTTTCCCAGTTTCGAGAATATTACAGATCGAAGCAGCAAATCCACAATAAAACGCCACCAAGCCTGCATCCAATTCACAAACATTTATATATTTGGGGGTTACAGGGGATTCGGCCTTAAACTTGGGGCTGATCTCGCTCTTGGCAGCAGATTCTCGGCCTGGCGGGCTCATTTGACGATGCCGGTTGAGAATCCATCTCCCCTCCCTATTTCACTTGGATCAGCGCCTCGACGTCCTGGCCTTGCAGCTTATCCCGGCCGGCCAGAAAGCACAGTTCGATCACAAAACCAATCCCGACTACCTTGCCGCCGAGCTTGGCGACAAGGTCGATCGCCGCTGCCATGGTGCCGCCTGTGGCCAGCAGGTCGTCGATGAGCAGAACCTTTTCGCCGGGAGCGATGGCATCGGCGTGGATTTCGATGGTATCGGTTCCGTATTCGAGCTGGTAGCTCTGGCTGACGGTCTTGGCTGGGAGTTTGCCGGGCTTACGGATCGGCACAAAGCCGACCCCGAGCCTCTCGGCGACGGGCGTGCCGAAGATGAAGCCTCTACTCTCGATGCCAACAACCTTGGCGACGCCCTTATCGGCGAACCTGTTTGCGAGGCGGTCGCAGGTTTCGTTGAATGCTTCCGGGCTGGCCAGAAGCGGTGTGATATCCTTGAAGATAATGCCTTGCTTGGGGAAGTCCGGCACGTCGCGGATGAAGCTTTCCAGGTCGATCATGTGTCTGCCGTTTCGGTTGGGTTGGGGTTGGCTATTCCTTATCATCCAGGCAATATTGCGTTTGCGTGGTGACAGGATAACGCCAACGACAGCCAAGTGGAACCCGGATGTTGGGTTTTGTCCTGCGCGGCGGTTCGTTGTGCGGGAAGCCGTAGCGCAGACCGATTGCCGGCTGCGAACCGCGGGCTTCGAATCACATGCCCCCCGCCGCCGCTGTCAGAACATTTCTTCGACGAGGGCGTTGAGTTCGGCCAGGGCCTTCTTTTCGAGTTGGCGGACACGTTCGCGGGTCAGACCGATTACCTTGCCGATTTCCTTGAACGTCCGTTGCGGACCATCATAGCCGTCCAGTCCGTATCGCAATTCGAGGATCCGACGTTCTCGGGGCTCGATATTCTCCAGAAGCTTGTTGACCGTCGGGCGGATGGCATCGTCCATGAGGTGCTGGTCGGGAGCGTCGCCGGTGTGGTCAGCCAGGATTTCCGCCAGTGCGTGTGTTTCGTCGGTGCCCATCTGGCTGGGAGCATTGACGGCCTGGAGGCCCTGCTGGATGATGTCCGCCTTCTTGCGGGATATCTTCAGCGCCTTGGCCATCTCCTCCACGTTGGCGGGTCTGCCCAGGGTGGCCTCGATCTCGCGAGAGGTCTTTCGCCACTTGCCGATAAGCTTGACCAGGTAGGCAGGAATGTGAATTGGCTGGCCCGCGTTTATCATTGCACGCTTGATGGCCTGTTTGATCCACCACGCGGCGTAGGTGCTGAACCGCACGCCGGCGTCGGGATCGAACTCCTCGACGGCCCGAAGCAGCCCGATGTTCCCCTCGGCCACCATGTCGCCCAGGGTCATGCCGGGGTTAGAATAATCCTTGGCGATCTTGACCACCAGCCGGAGGTTCGCACGGACCATGTGCTCGCGAGCCAGAACATCGGAATGCTCGCGAATCTGCCGAGCGAGCTGTCGTTCCTCCTCGGCCGTCAGAAGCGGCGTTGATTTGATCTGATCGAGATACCAGCCCAGACCTGTTTTGGTTTTAACGGTTGTGCTCATGATTCCTCCGACTGTTCCTAATTGGCTGCGTTTGCGCGCTCGTCGCGCCAGCGCCGGCCACGCTTGGTCCACAGTTTGAATTCGGAATCTTCGGGGAGCCACTTAAGCAAGCATCGCAGCCTTGGGCGATGCGAGCGATGAAAAAAAGGCCCCGTCGCCCTTGCGGGGGAGACGGGGCCCTGTATGGTTTGGCCCGTGTTGCGGACCTATGTTGCAGTTTTCCTATTCCTGCTCCTGCTCGTCGTCGTGACGAACAGTATCGATGTAGTCCGACGCGATAAGCGGGCCGGACTGGCCTTCCAGGCCGCCGCGGCGCGGGGCGATCTCGCCGCCGGGGGCTTCGCCGCCCTCCTCTGCCGCCCATTGGGCTCGCTTGAGGCTCAGGCCGATCTTGCGGTCCTCGGTATCGACGCGGAGGATCTTCACCTCGACCTCATCACCAACCTTAACCACGTCGCGCGGGTTCTCGACCTTGTGATCTGCAAGCTCGGAAACGTGTAGCAGGCCTTCCAGCTCTTCTTCCAATTCGACGAAGACGCCGAAATTGGTGATCTTGGTGGCCTTGCCCTTGACGATTTGACCGGGCACGTAGTGCTCGGGGATCATTCGCAGCCAGGGGTCCTCGGTGAGTTGCTTGAGGCCCAGTGCCACTCGCATCTTCTCCTCGTCGACCGCGAGGACGACGCACTGGAGTTCCTGGCTCTTCTTGAGCACCTCGGAAGGATGGCCTATCTTGCGGGTCCATGACAGGTCCGAGACGTGCAGCAGTCCGTCGATGCCTTCTTCGATCTCGACGAACGCGCCGAAGTTGGTCATGTTCCGAACCGTGCCGGTAATGACGGTTCCGGGCGGGTACTTTTCCTTGACGACGGTCCAGGGGTTCATCTCGGCCTGCTTCATACCAAGCGAGATTTCCTGCTTGTCCTTGTCTATCTCCAGGACAATGACCTCGACCTCGGAACCGACGCTGACCATCTCGCTGGGATGGCTCACGCGCCGCGTCCAACTCATCTCGGAAATGTGCACCAGGCCTTCGAGGCCCTCTTCGAGCTTGACGAACGCGCCGTAGGACATGATGTTGACCACCTCGCCCTTGACGCGGCTGGTGACGGGGTACTTCTCCTCGACCTCTTCCCACGGGCTCGCGGTTTTCTGCTTCAGGCCGAGGGCGATCTTTTCCTTCTCGCGGTCGATGTTCAGAATGACGATGTCGATATCCTCGTCGATCCGCACGAGCTCCGAAGGATGCCCGATGCGACCCCAACTCATATCCGTGATGTGCAGCAGACCGTCGATTCCGCCGAGATCCACGAACGCGCCGAAGTCGGCGATGTTCTTGACCGTGCCCTTGCGGAGCTGGCCGACCTCGATCTCCGCCATGAGCTTGTCTTTCGCGGCATTGCGCTGCTCTTCAATGAGCTTGCGCCGCGAAACGACGATATTGCGGCGGTCGTCGTCGATCTTGAGTATCTTCGCTTCAATTTCCTTGCCGAGGTACTCGGCAATGTCGCCGGGCCGACGGATGTCAACCTGGCTGGCAGGCAGGAACGCCGGCACGCCGATGTCCACGAGCAGGCCGCCCTTGATCTTGCGGGTAACCACGCCCTTGACCACGTCGCCTTCCTTGTTGTTGGCGACGATCCGCTCCCAGCCACGGATGCGGTCGGCTTTGCGCTTCGAGAGTTCGACCAGCCCCGTGTCGGACTCCATCGCCTCGAGCAGAACTTCCACTTCCATGCCGGGTACGACCGACTGCGGGTCGGGGAACTCGCTGATGTCAACAGCCCCCTCGCTCTTGAGCCCGACCTCGACGATCACGTCGTTACCGATGATACTGACGACATGCCCGGTAAGAATCGTACCCGCTACCGGCTGGGCCTTCTCCTGGATCATCGCGTCCAAGGCTTCGGCGCTGAAACCATCGCCCATCGCCTTTGCCAGTTCTGCCTCCACGTCCTGGTCGCTGATGTCCAGCGACTGAATCAGATTTCGATCAACCATGTGTTTTCCATTATGCTGACTAACTCGTTTTCGTCCGCGTCGAAACCCCGCTTCCCTGTGAAGCAGGCGCCACGGCCGCCGTTACTTGCCCCGGCGAAGGGCGGCTGGACCACCCAGCCAACTGACGCCATCAAACCCCTGCGGCGCAGAGACCATCCGGCGAATCGATGATTTTAGCCGCATGGGCAGACGCAGGCAAGCGATTTATGATGATTCCGAAATGCAGAATGTAGATTGGAACTTCTCCCTCTCAGGCTTCGGAAAAACTGACACGCTCGGCCTTGTGACCGGCGTTCTCTCTTTGCAGAATCGCACATCACAAAAAGTCACCCCGCCGATGGATGAGCAAAGATCGGGATCAACGATCCTGCCCCTGCCGTTGGGCTGGCGGAGGAACCCACGGCGGACCCGTGGGTATTCTCGCCCGGTGTCCCGCAGGCGGCACATTGTCGACCCGGGCAGCGCCATCACCACCGCGCCGGGCGCGCGCCACTGACCCTCCCCCGCGCGCCCCACGCCCGTTTCGGCCCGCGAAACGCCCATCGGCGACTCGCC
>CAZMBZ010000353.1:0-4699 GCA_964564285.1 uncultured Planctomycetaceae bacterium
GCCTTCGACAAATCCGCCCGAGGCGGCACGGGAAAGCAGTTCAACTGGGACCTCGTCGCCGACGCCCGCGCCGCCGGAGCCCTGGCCGGGCTGGACCCGATAATCCTCGCCGGAGGCCTCGAAGCATCCTGTGTCGCCCGGGCCATAGACGCCGTAAAGCCCTGGGCCGTAGACGTCGCCAGCGGCGTGGAAAAAGCCCCCGGTGTAAAGGACATGGAAAAGGTAGCCGACTTCATCCACGCCACCCGAGAAGGCAACGTGCTGGAAAGCGAGTTCTGGATGTAGGGTTTGCCGCTGCGACCGCGGATTCCCTTTTTGACAATAAATGGTCAGCGCCCTACCCCCTCGTGAATGGGAATTGGACGAGGATGATTTCAGGCGTAGAGCAAGGGAGGTCCAAGATGCAACAAGAAAGCCAGATAGTGAAAAGGCAAAGAAGTACGACGCATACCGGGCTGAGTGGAAGGATTCCAGCAGTAGGCGTGGTGATCTGCGGCGAAAATACAAGTTGCAGGCGGACGATACGCTTCCATGAGAGTGACCACACCCTCAGGCACATGCGATGTGGATGGCGGCATGTCGTCGGGGCCATGCGATGTGTCGCATGGATGATGGCGGTCTGCGTTATCGCCACGAGTGGTTGCACTCCTGACTCCGGTCGGGTGGAACTGAGTGGGATGGGTAGATATGGCATTGGTCTTATTGTCAGATCGGGCCGCATAGTGGACATGGCTTCGGTCGAGAACTTCTACCCTCTTCATACCGCGGCGGAGAGCGGAGCCGTAGAGACGATTGAAGCCATGGTGGCTGCCGGGTTGGGTGTGGACCGCATCGATCTCCGCTGGCAGACGCCATTGGCGGTGGCGGCCGCTGCGGGAGAAGTGGAGGCGGTCAAAGCGTTGCTGCGTCTTCAGGCAGAGCCAAAGTACAAGGATGATATGGGTTATACGCCTGTTGATCATGCGGTATGGAACGGGCACGATCATGTGGCTCGCCTGCTGGAGCAGCATGGCGCCGATATGGACATCTTTGCGCTGGCCGGTCTCGGAGATATGCAGCGACTGAAGGCGCAGCTCACCCCCGAGAACGTGCATGTCAGAGATAGACATCGGAGAACGTTACTTCACTGGGCAGCGGCAGGCGACCAACGCGAGGTGGCCAAGATCCTGATGACAATGGGTGCGGACCTCGACGCGAAGGATATTCATGGCTGGACGCCACTGGCCGCAAGCTTGGCCAATGATGGCGTTGGCGCGTGCGCCAAACTATTCATCTCGAAAGGTGCAGATCTCGACAAGGTGCCGCTGACCGTGATAGGCAGGGCTCTTGTCGAAGAGGCCGATGATCGCGTGTATGCCAGGCCGGAGGATATCGAGTACCTTCTTGATGCGGGGGCTAACGCCGATGCGGAACCGGGCAACGGGATGACACCCCTTTTTGCCGCCGTCTTGGCCAGGAATGCAGAGATTGTGAGCGCCTTGCTGGCCCGTGGGGCAGACCCTAACGCCCCGTCTCTCGGGTGGAGCCCTTTGCATCTGGCCGCTGGCTACGGAAGGGTTGACATTGTGCAGCTCTTGCTCGCGGCTGGGGCCGCGCCCAATGTCCAGACGGGACAGGGCGATACGCCGCTGCATTCGGCCGTGGATCGCAGCACAGAGAGTATCGATGCCAGTTGTCATGTAGTGAAGCTTCTACTGAAGCATGGCGCAGACCCGACAATAAGGAATGCCGAAGGGCTCTTACCCGCAGACGTGGCGCTCAAATGGGGTAATGATTCCGCTGCGGCGCTGCTGCGCCCAACGGCGAAATGACGAGGGAGCATTCACATTCGAAGCGCCCTCCTCTATTCTCCTCTGCACACGTGGCAGACAATGCCCGGTGCATTGTGTCCGACCTGAGGAGTCGATGATTCCTGAAAAGTCGTGGATCCAAAGGTCCGCACCCAGGGATGGCAATCCATGGGATCCGAACACCCTCTTCCCGAACCCCGGTGGAGAATCATCGGATAAGAAAAACCTGGTGCGGCACGTCCGCAGACCCAACTTCCCACGATTCGCGGAATCTCTCACGTCAGGTCCAAAGCATTCCGCGCCGAACCCCATGCTTTGAACATTAGGCATTTGGCATTGAGCATTCATCATTGCAATCCTCACTGCTGTCCGTAGAATACTGCCCTTGCGATAACCTGACAGATTGAGACTCCAACACAGCGAGGAGAAACATGGCCACTACGAAGAAATATGATGTCCGCGACCTGAAGATGGCTACCAAGGGCAAGCAGCGGATTTTGTGGGCGGATAACGACATGCCCGTGCTGCAGCAGGTTCGGGCGAAGTTCGAGAAGGAAAAGCCCCTCAAGGGCCGGCGCATGAGCGCCTGCCTGCACGTCACGGCCGAGACGGCCAACCTCTGCCGAACCCTCAAAGCCGGCGGGGCCGACCTGGTTCTCTGCGCGTCGAACCCGCTGAGCACGCAGGATGACGTGGCCGCCAGCCTGGTCAAAGACTTCGGCATCCGCGTCTACGCGATCACGGCCGAGGACCGCAAGACGTACTACAAACACATCGAAGCGGCCTGCAAGCACAAGCCGTCGGTAACGATGGACGACGGGGCGGACCTGGTGAACGCCCTGCACGGCGACTTCGCCGAGTACTCCAACGACGTGATCGCGTCGATGGAAGAAACCACCACCGGCGTTATCCGCCTGAAGGCGATGGCCAAGCAAGGCGTGTTGAAGTTCCCGGTAATCGCCGTGAATGACGCCGACACCAAGCACCTGTTCGACAACCGCTACGGCACGGGCCAGAGCACACTGGACGGCGTCATCCGGGCGACGGACATCCTGCTGGCAGGCAAGAACGTTGTGGTCATCGGCTACGGTTGGTGTGGCCGGGGCGTGTCGAGTCGTGCCCGCGGCGCCGGCTCGAACGTCATCGTATGCGAAGTCGATCCCGTCCGCGCCCTCGAGGCCGCGATGGACGGCTTCCGCGTGATGCCCATCAAGGCCGCCTCGAAGATCGGCGACCTGTTCATCACCGTCACCGGCGACATTCACGTGATCGACGAGCCGCACTGGAAGCTGATGAAGGACGGCGCGATCGTCTGCAACAGCGGACACTTCAACGTCGAGTTGAACATCGACGCCCTGGCCAAACTGGCCAAGGGCAAACCCGAAGACGTTCGCAAGGGCGTACAGCGATACGTGATGCCCAACGGCCGACGCATATTCATCCTCGCCGAAGGCCGACTCGTGAACCTCGCCTGCGCCGAAGGCCATCCCGCGTGCGTGATGGACATGTCATTCGCCACGCAGGCCCTGGCAACCGCATGGGGCCTCAAGAACGGCGACAGCCTGGACGCCAGCGTCCACGACGTGCCCGAGAGCATCGACGAATGGGTCGCGACGCTCAAGCTCAAGAGCATGGGCATCAAGATCGACAAGCTCACGGCCGAGCAGCAGAAATATCTCGCCTCGTTCGATATGGGAACGTAGTCCACGAGACGAGCAGAAGCTTCAGGTAATCACGGATTACCACGAGACGCCCACAGGCCCGCCGGGTCCGTGGGCGTTTCTTTGCGCCCACCGGCCGCATGGGACAAGCTCCCCGCCGCGGCCAAAACCACTCAGCTCGAATCTGCGTTGTAGAGATCAGAAATGGCCCCGTTGGCCAAACCTTGGTTACGGCGGCGCGAAGCGGCTCAATCGCGCTTTCGCGCCGCCGTAACACTCTCATGGCTGCAACTTCCCGCCCGGCCTTTAGCTTGAGTGTGCGGCAATCACTTTTGGGTTTCGACAGACACAGCCCAACTGCAATCGCACTTGGGGAATATGCCCCGGAATCGCGAAATCGAGACGGCTATTCCTCCGTCTTGCCGGTCGCGACGGCCTTCCAGCCATCATTTAGCCCTTCCAGCAGGCCGATCGTCTCGCGGATCATTTCGGGGTCTTTCTTTATATTGGCCTTGAAAAGGCTTTCCAGCATGAACGTGTAAAGCTGGCGCAGATTTTGGGCAATTTCGCCGCCGGCTTCCATATTCAGCGTGACATTGAGTTCCTGGATAATGTCGACAGCCCGACTGATGGACTTGCCCTTCTCGATGAACTTCCCGTCCTCCAACTCGCCGATGGCCTGCTTGAGGAACTTTATGGCTCCCTCGTAAAGCATAACCACCACACGGCCTGGGGTTTGGGTCGTCACTCGGTTCTCTTGATAGGCAAGTATGGCTCTCATGTTTGTTCCTGTTAGTTATTCTGACTATTCATGGTGCTCTCGATCGAGCTTATCAGGGCGGAAAAGGCGCTCTTGAACCCTTCGAGCCTGGCCAGAGCTGTCTCCATCCGCAGGTACTGGGCGCGAACCCGGTCTTCCTTCGTGGTCAAACGGGTCTCCTGAAACTCGATCTGCTCTTCGAGCCTGGTAATCGCCAGATCGAACTGGCTGGACTTGACTTCGAACGTCCCTGACACAGAGTCGAGCTGCGCGGCCGTGGCGTCGTAGATCGCGCCTGCGAAACCCTGCTTGACCTCCACGTCGTAGATCTTGGTCTCGCCCGCATAGGGCGTGGTTATCAGGATGCTAAGTCCCGCCTCCGGCGAGCCCAGAGCACCGGTGATCGAGTTGCCATCAACGTCGGCCGCCCGCCAGTCATCCGACGAGTCGTTCTTCCGGAAGTAGGCCTCGGCAATGTTGCCATCGCC
>CAZMBZ010000354.1:0-4696 GCA_964564285.1 uncultured Planctomycetaceae bacterium
GTCTCGTGCGGCGGCGGCGAGGGTCACGGCTTCCAGGCCGTCGCGGTCGGTTACCTGGCGCTGGTGGGCGGGGTCTCGGATGGCGGAGATCTGGTCGGCCAGGAGTGCCTGGACGCTGGCGGTATAGGCCGCCTGCTTGTCCGGTTCGGGCGTGAAGCTCATGCGGACGCGCTGGGTGACATGGCGGTCCTTGCCGCGTCCGCAAGTCTGGCGGAGCGATTCGGGAATCGGTTCGGCAGCCTCGACGGTCGCGCTCGGACAGGCGCTGACGAGCCAGTCCAGCCCGGCCGTGTCGAGGGCGGCGTCGATGGTCACCGTCAGTGGGATCCAGCCGAAAATGCGAATGTCGCCAAGCTCGCAGAGAATGCGATGCCTGGTGCGATCCATGACCGCCACCTGATCGAAACCGTGGTAGTGATGCACCACGGCCTGGCCGTGACGAACGGTGCATTCCACGCGATCCTGCTGATCCGTACCCGGGCGCATGTGCGCGCGTGCATCCACCAATTCCCCGCCGCCCAGCCAGTGGCGGTAAAGGTCGAAGAAGTGTACGCCGTGCTCGATGAATATCCCGCCCGAGGCACTCCGGTCCCAGAACCAGTGGTCGGCGGGAAGGTTCGAGTCGGAGGCGCAGTTGACAAACCAGGCCGTCAGCACCTCGCCGAGCACGCCGCTTTTCAGCACGGCAGAGACGGCGTCGGTGACGGCGTTGTGGCGGAGCACGAAGTTTACCGGCACGTGCAGTCCGGCTGCCTTTGCGGCTTCGAGCATCTCGCTGGCGTCGGAAACTTCCGTGGCCAGCGGCTTCTCGCACAGTACGTGCTTGCCCGCCCGCAAGGCCGGGAGCACCAGGTCGCGGTGCGTCGAAGGCGGAGTGGCAACGTGGATAATGTCCACCTCCCCCATCGCCAGCAAGGCGGCGGGGTCGGAGAAGCTTGGCACGCCGAAGCGTTCACCCGCCGCTTGGGCGAGCGGCTCGACCACATCCGCAACGCCCACGATCCGAACATCCGGCATTTTCGAAAAAGCCTCCAGGCAGAACTGCCCAAATGCCCCGCATCCGATCAAGCCAAGTCCCAACGGTTTCGATTCGTTCATGGCAGATAATCCTTTCGAACAATTATATGTCGCCGATCGGCCTTTGCGCGTGAGCAAGCGTCTGCCCTGCCGTATCACTACCATGTTACTGTCTTTCGGCAAGCGCCGGCCGAAAACCGAGGAAAACCACATGCATGGAATGTGGGTCTTAAGTATAACAGATCAACGCTCTAATCGACAGACAGGTCAAGCAAGGAACAAACAAACTATGGCGAGCAAACGACCGAACATTATTTTCGTACTGACCGACGACCAGGGCTACGGCGACCTCGGCTGCCACGGCAATGACGCGATCCGCACGCCCAACATCGACCGATTCCACAGCCAGTGCGTGCGATTCACCGATTATCACGTGGGCACCACCTGCGCGCCGACTCGCTCGGGTCTGATGACCGGGCACTTCTGCAACAGCGCGGGCGTATGGCACACCATCGGCGGGCGGTCGCTGATGCGGGAGGATGAGTGGACACTCCCGACGGCCTTGCGAGACGCCGGCTACAGGACCGGGCACTTTGGCAAGTGGCACCTCGGCGACGCCCAGCCGTTCAGGCCCCACGAGCGCGGGTTCGAAAAGTCCATCTATCACGGCGGCGGCGGAGTGGGCAACACGCCCGATGCGTGGGGGAACGACTACTTTGACGACACGTACTTCGTCAACGGCGAGATGCGGAAGTTCAATGGCTACTGCACGGATGTGTTCTTCCGCGAGGGAATGAAGTTCATCGAAGAACACGCCGCCGAACCGTTCTTCTGCTACATCGCATGCAACGCCCCGCACGGGCCTCACTATGTCGAAAAGGAATACTCGGACATGTACGGCGACTCGACGCCACATGCCGAGCGGGCGAAGTTCTACGGCATGATCACGAACATCGACGAGAACTTCGGCAAGCTGCGGGCCAAGCTCGACGAACTGGACCTGACAGACAACACGATAGTCATCTTCATGACCGACAACGGCACGGCCGGCGGGGTCGATCCGGATGCCGACGGCTTCGTCCAGGAAGGCCCGGGCACACATAACGCCGGCATGCGAGGACGGAAGGGCTCGCCCTACGAGGGCGGCCACCGTGTGCCTTTTTTCATCCGCTATCCGGCGGGCGACATCGACGGCGGACGCGACGTGGATGCGCTGGTCAGCTACGTGGACTTCATGCCGACACTGCTGGACCTCGCCGGCGTGGAAGTCCCCGCCGGGCGGAGCTTCCACGGACGAAGCCTCACCGGGCTCATCAATGGACAGGCCGACGACTACTGGGCGAATCGCGTGACCGTCGCCGACACCCAGCGCATCGCCAACCCCGTGAAGTGGCGTCTAAGCTGCGCCATGAAGCAGCGATGGCGCCTCGTCAACGGCACGGAGTTGTACGACCTCGCCATCGACCCGGGCCAGCGAACCGACATCGCCGACCAGCATCCGGACGTCGTGACCGACATCCGCGCAGGCTATGAAAAGTGGTGGGACGTCGTCTCCGAACAATTCGACCGCGACATTCCGTTCGTCATCGGCGCTACCGACGAGACGGTCCGGCTGACCACGCACGACATCCGCAACGAGACGGCCGTCACCGCATGGCACCAGGTGCAGGTGCGCAGGGGCAACGCTGTCAGCGGCTGGTGGGAAATCGACGTCCGCAAGGCGGGGCGATACGCCTTCGAGCTGCGCCGCTGGCCCGAGGAGGCCGCCCGCGCCATCGCGGCCGGCATCGAAGGCGATGATGTGCCATATCGCCGCGACATCGTAGGCCCCGAACGGGCAGACCGCCATTCCGGCGGCGTGGCGCTCGACATCCGCTGGGCACAAATGACCATCCAGGGAAAAAACTACCAAGCCGAGGTGGATGGCACGAAGGTGGCAGCAACGTTCGAAGTGGACCTCACCGAAGGCCCCGACCACCTCTTCGCCGCCTTCCACGACCGCAAGGAACGCACCATCGCGCCGTACTACATCTACATCCGCAAGCTCTAGCAGCCCGTTTAGAAAGCTGCCCTTGCTGCGCCCGGCCCGATACGTCATCTTCCGATGGCGGAACTGGCTGCGCCATGCAGGATGTTCCGTGAGATTCTCCGGCGGATTGTTCGTTTTCAAGAAGTGGACCTAACGTCGAACGCTTGCTCAACGCGCCGCATCGGATACAATCACCGCGAGAGCCACGCGATGGTCGCGGGCGCAATGCTATCTGGGATATCCCGGTTAGCATACCCCGGTCTGATCCGGAAAATCGACCGTGCCCTGCAAGGAGAAACAAATGGAGAGAATGCTTTCATTCACAACAATCGCACTGTTGTGCGCGATGCTGACGGTGACGGCGACAGCCGCTGAACCACAAGCGACGAAGGATGCAACCGCAACCGCTCCCACTCCCGCAACCGCTCCCGCCAAATCACTCACGCTCCTGGCGAAGGATAAACATCCTGAGATTGATCACATAGAGATCAAAGGCGACAATCCGGAACTGATCTATATCCCGATCATCCATGACAACCCTGAACATCGCCATGCCGCCGGAGACACCAACAAGAACATTGAAACAACTCTGGTTCGCTGTCAAACGATTTCAGAGCATCTCTATGACAACTACGGTGTTCGCAATATTCTCCTGGAAGGCATATCGAAGACCCTCTCCGACAAGTACAACTCGCCCAAATATCGGGGTCGCAAACTGTCGGTAGGCAAGAGCAAGTCGATTGTCTTTAAGGTCTGGTTCGATCTGCTCAATAAGAATCAATGGCATCTGGTGCCGGCCTACGAGAAGCGGAGCCACGGCCCGTTAACCTTACTCGGCGCCACGTACAACCGTCGTATCCAGGGAGCCTTCAAGACCGCACAGCAGAATGGGTGGCTTCGTTCACGTCAAACCTTCATCACCAACAAGGCTGCATTCACCAATCTTATTGCGGAGGCCAGCAAAGGCTACAACGCCCGCCTGGACGACTTGCTGTCAAAAGATCCGGGACTCAAGAATGAGTATGACATCACGGTGACCCAACGGAACAAGGTGTTTATCGACAACACAAAGGCGGCGGAAGGACCGGGCATCATCATGTGTGGTGGTGGTCATATTCAGGATCTGATCGATCAATTTAAAAAGCAAAAGACCTCCTACATGATTGTTGTGCCCAAGGGCATGCAATGGCCGCCATCCAAGAAAGATGAGAAGGCCATCTACAATGACATGTTGAAACTTGGCTGCCAACTCAAGACATGCAACCTTCAGTTCGGCGATGGAACCGGAGCCAAGATTAAGATACCCATAAAGTAGTTGGAGACTTCGCCAAGCCTGAACATCGTGCTTTGATCAATGCTTCCCGTAGAAAGAACAACCTCCTTGAAGAGAGCGGCGGCTGGCGGGCGACCGACCATCGAAAGAAGCCAAAAACAAACAGGACGAGACATGGCTTCAAAGACCTCCGTCAGAGTTTTCTCCGCCATTGTCACCGTTGCCTTGCCCGCCCTCTGCTTGGCGGCCCCGGCCAGACCCGATGCTCCCGGCCTCCCTTGCCGCAATGCGGCGACTGGCGGAGGACTACCCGGACTTCGCGACCCGCGGCGCCCTGCTGCGAGCGTGCGCAAAGATGCAGAGGTGAGAACAGGATT
>CAZMBZ010000355.1:0-4665 GCA_964564285.1 uncultured Planctomycetaceae bacterium
AGGCACGGGAATGATATTGCCGCTGACACCTGCCCCAATCAGACGTTGCAGCAGGTTTGCCGACAACTGTGGTAATCTCCACCCTCATGCGTGGCAACCGCGGCCCAGAATCTCTATGCTAAACCGCTGAAAGTCCACCTGGCGGGAGCTTCGAACCACGGATTTCACGGCAAGAGTTTGTAGACAACCCCCGCCGAGCCGGGAAGGCCTTTGCCCGGGCCATGATAAAGCTTGAATGCATTGAACATACAGCAGGAAAGGTTTGGAAGAATCATCATGAAGTCAAGATCATTGGCACTGCTCGTACTTGGACTTTTGCTGGCCTCTTCGGCGAGCGGCGCGAACCTGCGCTTTCACAACTTCTATACGGACAATATGGTCCTCCAGAGAGACAAGCCCGTGCTGATCAAAGGCTGGGCCGATCCCGGCACCGCAGTTGCCGTCACCTTCGCGGGCCAGGAAAAGAAGGCCAAGGCAGACAAAAATGGCGCGTGGTCTGTCGAGCTCGAAGCCATGCCTGCGACAGCCAAGCCGCAAACGCTCACGGTACGATCTTCCGACGACAATCAGAAATCATCGATCAAAAATCTCCTAGTGGGCGATGTTCTCATCTTTGCCCGCCAGACCACGATCGACGTTTCGTTGGGACGAAGCGACAAGGGCAAGCAGGCGGCGGCCGGGTTCAAGGCTAACCCGCTGCTGCGAGCCATGCGGATTTCGACCGTGCCCGCAAAGGACCCGCAGGATGGTCTCGGCAAAGAAGCCGTCAGCGGCTGGACGCGGGTCGATAAGCAAACCGCCCTGTCCATGTCCGCATCCGCCTTCTATCTCGGACGCGATCTCGCCCGGAAGGTCCCCGTGCCGCTCGGCATGGTTGATATCAACATGGGTCATCACTTTGCCGCGGCCTGGCTGAGCACCGAAGCCCTTGATGAGTCGGAAGAACTCTATCCGAGCGAGGACACTGCGGACCTCAGGCATTTCAGAAAGCACCTTCCCGCCGAAGCCGACGCGTGGGCGAGTGGAGAAACAGAGAAGCAGCGGGAGGAGTACTACAAAACGCGAATGAAAGGGCAGGGCCAGAAGCCCTCTCTGGGGCTGGCGCCGTTGCAGTATCCCTATTACCCATCTGCCGCCTACAACGCCGTTATACACCCGCTGCGGGGCATTGCGGTGAAGGCCATTGTGCTGCAGTTGGGCAATGATTATCCGATGGTTGCCTACTCCATTCTCAAGGCAGCGGGTAAGGTCACCGACCTGGCGGAGTTGAACAGGGCCTGGCCACAAACGTATGCCATCTTCAAGTACGGCAATCGGATGACCCCGACGACGCTGCCGCTGGTGCCTCGTGACCTGCGACGTGCGTTCGGCGACGAGACGCTTCCTATCGGGATGATTCTCCCGCCGGGATCGGACTTCTTCGACCATGCCGTCCACAACCGTGAAGTGCGCGAATTGCTTCGCAGAAGACAGAGGGAAACCAAGGGGCTTGGGTTGATTACCCCGGGCTCAAGGCACATTCCCCTCAGCGGCCAGCCCGCCGATGAAGGCCTGCTCGCCAAGCGATGCCGCCAATGGATGATGGGGTCAGTCTACAAGGACGAGAACGTCGTGCCGACAGGTCCGCTCTTTACGCGGATGGAAAAAGAAGGCTTACGTGCAGCCACGATCTTCTTCAAGCAGGGCTCAGCCCGCGGGCTGACGGCGAGGGGCGACGCCCTGAAGCAGTTCGAGGCGGCAGGCTCCGACAAGCAGTTCTTCCCGTGCTCAGCCCGCATTGACGGCAACACCATCCGACTTACGAGCGACAAGGTCAACGCCATCGTCTCGGTTCGCTACAACTGGAAGCAGAAGCCCGATCAGGGCCTCGTCAACAGCGCAGGCCTGCCGGCGATTCCCTTCACGACGCTCGAAGACTGGAAGTATCTCTGGTGGGCGCCGAACCCACCGGTGGAACTTCCGGTGGAATACTCCACAACCGCCAACAGGTGGCCCCAGCGTGACGTGGCGATTATCAACGGCGCCAACAAACTGGCGGAGGGGGATTCGCAGCCCACCCCGAATCACCTCGGACCAACCGGCATCATCGCGGCCCCGTTCGGCCCCAATATCTACGTGCATGGCACGGAAGCCGGATCAGCAGCGGAAGGCAAGCTCTTCCCCGGCGATCTGATTTACGGCGTCAACGGCAAGGAACTTGGCGAGGAGAAATACCACCAGTTCGCCGATGCCATTACCTTCAGCGAATCGGAGGCGGGCAAAGGTAAGCTCACACTTGGGGTTCGTCGCAAGGGAAAGAACATCACGGTCGAATTGCAGTTGGAAGTGCTTGGCTCCTACAGTTCCACCACCCCCTATTACTGCCCCAAGTCCGAGAAGATTGTATCGCGGGCGGAAGCCTGGATCGCAAAACGCTACCGCCCGACATCCGGCGCGATCGGCAATCCGACCGGTATGCTGAACACCGATCTCTACTTCCTTATGGCTTCCGGCAAGCCCGAATACCAGGGCCTGGTCCGGCGGGCAATCTATGCAAAGATGGCCGCATCGGACCCGCTGAGCCGTCCGAATCCCAACGTCGCGACCAACAACTGGTATTTGGGCTATACTGCGGTGCTATTTGGTGAATACTACCACCTCACCGGGGACAAAAACGTCCTGCCGTACCTCAAGCAACAGGTGGATTGGGCTGCGATAACGCAGATCAAGCCCCCAGGCCCGGAGGCGGTGTCTTGGGAGGTCGCCCAGATGGAAGAGTCTGTCGGGGCCTGGCGAACAAGGTATAACCCCGACGGTGCTGACCGTTGGAGATCCGGCTATGGTCTGATGGCGGCGGCTGGCATCCCCTGTACGATGGGCCTGCAACTGGCCAAGGAGGCCGGGCTCAACATCAATGAGTTGGCGCTTCAACGTGGAATCAAACACTTCAACAAGGGAAGGGCTGAGTACGGCTACGTTTTGTACGGCTATGGTCCGCAACTCAGAAAGGACGGACCCGACCCCATCAATCCGGACCTCGAAGCCGCCGGTCTGGTCAACAGCATGAACGGCAAGCTGGGCACGGCCGCGGCGTTGTTCCGTCTGTTGGGGAACAAAGGCACGACCGCCATCTGCGCCCGTGCCTGCGTGTACGCCTTCAACAAAACACGAACCGGGCATGGGGGCATGTTCTTCAACAATTTCTGGACGCCCATTGGCGCCCACGCCGCCGGCGAGAGAGGCTTCAAGCATTTCATGAAGGGTCAGACCTGGTGGCGGGAGCTCTTCCGCCGGCAGGATGGAAGCTTTGACCAGGCCGGCCGGGGCAAAATCGGCGTCGCCTATGCACTGCCTCTGGTGGCGCCCCACAAACGCTTGCGCATCCTCGGTGCGCCGCACTCGGCATTCGGTGTCAATCCCCCGGCCTACCTTCGCCTGGCGCTCGGGGCACACCGCAAACGAGACTATGCCCGTGCAGAACGCCTGATTCAGAAGGAACTCGACGAGCGAATCATTCCCGCCGAGGACCAGCCGATCGTTGAGCATATGCTGACCGCGGTGCAACGGGTGAAAAAGAGCATCGAACACGACCTGGCCTACACCGAAAAACTGATCGCGGACGGCAAGCACTATTACGCCACGTTTGAGCTGCCCCAACTCAAGGGCGTCGTCGCCCAGGACAACCCGCGATTGCAGGCCATTGAGAAGGCTCTTGAATCGCCGGAGGGCAAAGATAAGATTCGCGAGTTCTCCAGGGAAGTCAGCCGCCAGCAAGGCGAGTTGCATTCGCAATTGCACAAGCAGCAAGTAGCAAAGGCCAAGGCCAAGGACAAACGCGTATGGATGCCCCTGGCCACAAACAGAGTCGACGCGCCGAAACACGAAATGACGCGATGGCGAATGAAGGTGCTTGAAGCACGAAAGAGCGCCCCCGAAGGATGGGTGGCCCCCGCCTTTGACGATTCCGGCTGGGACGAAACCGCCCTGCCGATTTCGTGGCGCGTATCTCACGACGCCCTGTCCCGAGGCGCGTTTACCGTGAAAGACAAGAAGGCGTTCAGCTCGCTGCGAATCCACGGACGCTACATGCGACAGGACAACATCGAGGTCTACATCAATGGCCAGATGGTCGCGAAGCTCAACAACATCGGCCGTGGCACCACGCCTCTTTCGAATGAACTGACAGGCTACGCAATGGAGGTCCTCCGCAACGGCAGGAATACTATTGCCGTTGTTACCACCCACCTGAAGCGATGGGGAAAGGTAAAAGGACAATTCAACAAAGTGGATGGCGAAGGCTTTCGCATTCAGCTCGAAGCAAGCAAGGCCAACGAAAAAGAGTGATGGCTCTTCGTCACCCGCGAACAAAGCCCCGATCGCCAGGAGCCCCGGCCATTTACAAGCGCAAGGCGTTTCGTGTTGCCTTTCCCCCCAACCTTGGGGCGAAGGCCACTACTGACCGTGGGCGCTTCGGCGTCGGCGTATCGGCCATTCACCCCGCCGTTCGGCGGTCGAGCAGGCTTCGGGCGGGGTATTGCTGGAGGCTCAGGCCGGCGCGTAGGAGTGCGGAGTTCAGGGCCGCCGGGGAGATGTCGGCCAGGCGGCAGGCGTCGGCGTGGTCGATCCGGTTATCGGCGTAGAACTGGACAGCCAGCGCGAGACGAAAGGATGCGAATGCGCCATAAA
>CAZMBZ010000356.1:0-4639 GCA_964564285.1 uncultured Planctomycetaceae bacterium
AGAGTCTACTCGAAACTCTCATAACACCCGGATCAGTTTTCCGGGGGCTTTCCATGCACAAATGAATCCGCTTCCATGTTTCGCATGAAGACCATCAGCCTGGATATTTTCTTCGACACGGACCGTGTAAAGCGGGCGGACGGCGCGACTACGCGCAAGAACCTGTCCAAGGCCGGAGCGTTCGTCCGCACGGCGGCTCGCAGCAGTTCGGGCGCACGATGACAGCACCATGTTGGAACGTCGTTGTACGCCCCATCGTCAATTAACCGCTCGGTCGGGTAACGATCAGTAGGCGTGAAACCCAGCGTAACCCGAGGTACCACAGCCTATACGCACTCGGCCCACTCCCCCACTTCTTTGCGCAGGCGTTTCACAACGTCTTCTTTGTTCTTCCCTTCATAAACAACATACAACCGGAATGCCTGCCACAGATGAGCGGCGCAAACATGAATCAGGCTATGCTCTATTTCCACCAGCGATTTCGGTTCTGGCTCGTCCCCAATGAATACCTTGATCAACTCGTCCTCTTCCTCGGATTCCAAGCCTCTGGCTTGCTCGACCGTCAAGGATGCGCCTCGCTTCTCCAACTTCAACGGCTTGGTGCAGCAAAGCAGAAACTGCCCCAAAGGGATGCCATATTTCTCGGCCAGAGCCTTGAGCGATCGCTTTGCCCTGGAAAAAAATACCTTGCCGCGGTTGATGGTTTGATGCTCTGCGTTTTCGAAGACCTGAACTTCATACAGCAGCTTTGGCGGCCGACGCCTCTCTATGCAACTAGCAAGCGCCTGCATCACTTCATTGCCATCCTTGGACGCCCGCCGAACAAGACGATCAACATAGTCATCGGTAAAACTCGAAAGCTCTGCCGACCGAACCAGGCTCAGGACCTCATCGCCGTCTTTGGGCATGCCAAACGAACCAGCATCTCGCATGCGACGCAGCAGTTGCCGGCAGGCTTCCTCGATCCCATAAGTCGTCTTATGGAAATAGACAGCCTTGTGCATAAAGAACCGAGCAAGTAGAAATTGTTCTGCGGCCGGCAAGGCCTTCTCTACTACTCCCACCATACTCGTACCGCTGATTCGCAACGAGTTCAGCAGATAATTCATGTCAATATCGCCATACGGTACACCGGTGGCACGCGAATCCCTTTGCAGATAGTCCAGTCGGTCCATATCCAAGCTACTATGGAGAAGTTTACTCAACTGGAGATCCGCCGCCTCGGAGCGGGTGAAAAGGTCCGCCACCTCCCGGGCCCGGTCTGGGCTGCCAATCGCGTCAAGGATATCCCGCTGACCAGTCACAATGGCTTTGCCCACTTCCTCGTGATCCGGGTATCGGGACCGAGTAGCATCGAAAGATTTCGAGCCAACGCCGCCGACAATCTCCTCGGTGAGATCAACGTGATCTATCCCCTCCATCAGATGCGAATACGGATAGTGGCCGATATCGTGCAGCAAAGCCGCCATCCGCAGGTTTTCCCTTTTTTTCTCATTCAGGGATATCCCTCCGTCCTCCTTAAGCACTCGCAGAATTCTGGCCATGATCGCCAGCGTTCCCAGGCAATGGGCAAATCGGGTGTGCGTGGCATTGGGGTAGGTCACCTGCCCCATCTGAAGTTGTTTGATCCGCCGAAGCCTCTGGAATGAGACCGTGTCCAAGATTCGCCACTCACGCTCGTCGAGGTGAACATCACCATGCAGGGAGTCGACGATAAGCTTGCGCGACACGCCTTCAATGGATGATGTCATGATCCCGCAACTCCCCCAACGCCCCTCGTACGTCATCGGCATTGAAATCCTTGCCAAACTTGCGCAAAACCGCCGTGATCTTGTCTGGAGACTGCCCAGATACCTGCTTTCGGTCAAGAAGGAAATGGATCGACGCGAAGAGTTCCAATTTTTTGGCGAGAGCGGAACGATCGTTACAATCAACCAGATCGAGAATGCCAGACGCTTTCTCGGCGGAAGCCGCGTCCAGCGACCAGCCTGCGGAGTCTTCGGTTCCCTGGCCCAACTCGATCGCAACACAGAAACCGTCATCTGAGACCGACGAGCAATACGGGCCGTGCAGATACCAGCGGAAGTAGTACCCAAGATTGACACCCGCCGCCTGCGCGAGATACACGGCCTTCTGAAGGATCAAGCGATCCTCGAAGGTATCGACTTGGACCGGCAGACCAAGCTGGTCCATCACAAGTTTGAGGCCGATCTGCTGCCGCTCCATGGCTTAGCTCCCGCTGTTAGGTTTCTGTACAGGTATTCTATGGCCGACCCGAACAGAAAGGGAAGAAAGAAATCCCGTTTCGTTCTTCAATTTTACGATCACACTGTAACGCGACCACAAACCATCGTCAACAATCATCGATTCACAACCAGCGCATTACGATGCCGTCTTCCTACTTCACCAGCCCCGGGAAGAGTTCGGCTATCGCGGTGAAGCAGAACTTCACGCCGATGGCGACTATGAATATCTGCATCATCCGCCCCACTGCAAGTACGCCGACACGGCCCATGAATCGATAGAGCATGTGCGTGTAGTTCAGAAAGAGGATCACAAACAAAAAGGCCAGTACGCAAGCTCCCATCGCGAAAATGTGGCCATGCTGGGTGTCGATGAGCATGACGTTGACAATACTGCCAGGCCCCACAAGTAGCGGCGAAGCGATGGGCGTCACCGCAAGGCTGACGTGCGCCATGCGACGGTCGGTTTCGTCAGCGACGCTGCTGCCGCTTCGCTGTTCGGGTCCCATCAACACACCGCGCAGGCCGATAATTATCAGCAGCAACCCGCTGGCGAAGGCGAACTGGGCGATTTCGATCTGGAAGACCGTCTGGAGCAGAAACCGCCCGAAGAGCGCCATCACGCAGATCATCACCAGGGCAACGACCCCCGCCAGCCGAAACACGCGCCGCCGCTTCTGGGCGGTAGTGTTCTCGGTAAGGGCGGTAAAGGTCGATAGCCCGGCGATGGGGTTGACTATGGCGAATATGCTCAGTGCCGCCTCGCCGAACGCTCGTAAAAACTCAATGTCCATGCTGATCTACACTTAAGAGTTACGCCCCGCCTCGAGGCTGCTGGGAACTCTACCCTCAGACGAGACAACTGACAACCGTTCGGGGCAGCATTCTTGCCAAACCAAATGCTTGCCGCCACGCAACCCCAGACATAGCCCGATTAACAGAAACTTTCCCTTCGAAACCCGCGAGGGTATTCTGCGGTTCTACAATAGGTGCCGACGATGGCCTCTGGTGCTATCGCCGGCCCCTATAACCTTAAAGCTACGACCTTCTTTCTCCGTAACAGCAGCAGGAAAGGGCTATCGACATGCCAAGACGCAAACAGACCGTCACTCGCCGGTCGTTCATGAAAGGCGCTGCCGCCGCGGCGGCGGCCTTCACAATCGTGCCGCGACATGTACTGGGCGGCACCGGGTACACGCCACCGAGCGACAATATCACACACGCGGTAATCGGCGTCGGCGGCATGGGACGCGGCCACGTCAGGATGGTCAACGGCGACAAGCAAAGTCGCCTGATCGCCGTTTGCGACGTGGACCAGGGCCACCTCGCGAAGGGGCTGAAGATGGCCCCGCAAGGCTGCAAGGGCTATGCGGACTTCCGCGAGGTCTTCGCTCGCGGCGACGTGGACGTCGCCCACATCGTCACCCCGCCGCACTGGCACGCCTTGATGAGTGTCGCCGCCGCCGAGGCGGGCATCGACGTATGGTGCGAGAAGCCGATGACCCGCACCATCGCCGAGGGCCAGAAGGTCATCGACGCCATCCAGCGAAACGGGCGGGTGTTCAGGCTCAACACGTGGTTCCGCTTCCAGGGCGGCCTGTACGGATTCGGATCGCCGGCCAAGCCGATCAAGAAGCTCGTCGAGTCCGGCCTGCTTGGCTGGCCGTTGACGGTCCGCGTCAGCCCGTTCACGGGCTTCAATTGGAAGGTGAAGGCCTGGTCCGGCAGGACCAATATCGCGCCCGAGCCGGTCCCGGCGGGGTTCGACTACGACCGATGGCTGGGTCCGGCCCCGTACAAACCCTACTTCCGACACCGCACACACGCCAGCTTCAGAGGTTACTGGGACTACGACGGCGGCGGCCTGGCCGACATGGGCCAGCACTACCTCGACGCCGTGCAGTACATCCTCGACAAGGACCACACCTCCCCGGTCGAGATCGAGGCCTACGCGCCCTGGCCGACCCACCCGGATGCCTGCGGGCCGTGGGGACAGGTCACCATGACCTACGACGACGGATGCAGGATCATCCTGGAATCCGGCGAATGGGGCAAGACCGACACCAAGGGCAAACCCTACATCGAGGGTCCCAAAGGCAAGCTCTACAAAGGCTTCAAAACCGACCCGCCCGAACTGGCAGAGATGGTCAAACAAATGCCCGAGCCCGATCCGATGATAACTAACTTCATGGACTCGGTCAGAACACGGAAAAAGTTCGCCCTCAACGAAGTCAACGGCAACCGAAGCAACATGCTGGTCCACTTGGCAAACTGCGCCATACGCACCGGCAGAAAGCTCAAGTTCGACCCCGTCTCACAACGATTCATCAACGACGAAGGCGCCAACCGCCTGGCAGACCAGCCCATGCGGGCACCGTGGCGACTTGTGTGAAAAA